>CALFRK010000052.1 GCA_937919625.1 uncultured Ilumatobacter sp. | reverse complement strand
TCGGTGTCGCCATTGACTTCTTGCCAGTCGACACGCAGCGGGAGTTGCCAGCACACCGATGGCTTCCACTCGGTGTGTGACTCGTCGAACTCGAGCGCTGCGATGTGGAGCGCACAGCCCTCGCCACCTGCGAAGCCAGGCCGGTTGAGGAAAATGCAGGCGTTGTCGACGAGCCGTGTGTGGGTGCGGCCGTCGTCGCCGTAGATGGTCAGCAGGCCCGGTGTGTCGGCTTCGTGGGCCTGGTCGAAGTGCTGGAAGTTCTCTGGGGTCAGCATCGACGCGTATGCCATGACCTCCTTCGATTCGGCTTGACCTGCGGGGCCGTCGCCGAAATGCGCTCCGAGGGAGCAGCAGCCCTGGTTCAGTTCTTCGGCCGGTTCGGTGAGGATTCCCTTGCACCCCTTGCCGAACAGGCAGGTCCAGTTGGACTCGAGGAACTCTCGCTCGAATCGCCAAACGGTGTCGCCGCGATCGATCTCGATGAACTCGTCAGTCACGAATGTCTCGTTCCCCACTGGTCAAAAAGGGAACCCGTGCCCGTCTCGCCAAGAAGGGAACTCGGGCCGGAACGGGACACATCACAGGTCGGCGAAGGCAACGTTGCGGCCGGCCCGACCGATGTCGACGGGTTCATCCGGATCGCTGTCGGGCACGGCCCGTTGGGTGAGGACCAAGCGGTTGTTGTTCTCGAAAACGAGCGTGCCGCCATCGGGTGAGATCGCGATCACATCGCCAACCAAGGTGACAGGGTGCACGGCGTTCTGGGTGAGTGACAGGTACCCCGCTGATGTCGGCACGACGGGCTGGCACCCGCTGACTGCGGCAAGGACCTCGGACTGAGTGATGGCTTCGATTCGGATGGTGCCGTCGTCGAGATCGACGACCATGACTTCGTTGGTTGCAGCGCGAGAGAGAATGACACACGTACTGCGGCGCGGCGCGAGTTTGTCAATGCCCGTCGTGGTGGGTTGCGCATCAGGGAGGTCCGCGATGACGACGCCATTGCTGTCGAGGACCGCCGTGCCCTCGTCGCCGGTGACGACCAGGCGATCGCCGCGAGGCGCCACGTCGCCGGACTGCACGGTGCCGACGCTGAGCGAGTCGAGCGTGGTGACTTCTCCGCTGGCGATCGACAATGAGAAGATCGTGCCTTCGACGCCGACGAGAATGACGTTGCCGTCGGCGATCATGCCGGCCCGGACCGATGCAGTCTGCGTGGAGATACCGGCCTCGCCAGCGTGATCGAACACTTTGATTTCCGCGTTGGTGGGGCCGACGTTCTGAGCTGTGACCACGATTGAGTCGTTGACCGCCAGGGCTAAGCCCGGGAAGAAGCTCGGAGCATCACGATCGAACGAGAACAGGACGCTCTGGAAGTTGCCCGAGTCAGTCACTAAAACGTTGCGCCCGGTGGGATCGCTGCGGGCGAGGCCGAGGTCGTACCGTGCGCCGGGAACTGTGTCGAGATCTGCAGTGTCGATCACTTCGCGAGTCGGCCCATGCACGAGCACGACCCGCTGCGAACCGGTGTCTGGGGCGATGACAGTGGCGGCGGTCCCGGACGGACGGAAGAGTTCGCCAGCCGACTCGATGTCGATAGTGACAATGTCATCGGGTGCGGACAGGTCGACCACTGCAATGCTGTCGGCTGACGCTGCGATCACAGTCGAGCCGATGACGGCGCTGTCGGTGAGTGATTGGATGCCGAGCCTGAACCGGCCCGTTTCTTCCCCTTTGGCGTTGGTGAGGACCACGGTGCCGATGTTCTGGTCGATCAACACCACGGTGTTCCAGGCACTGTGGCCGAAATCCGAACTGGAGCCACTTGCGCCACGTCCAAGCAGTTTGCCGGCAGTGATTGCCGCACCGGCGATGAGCACGACAACGACACCAACGACGATCGCACGGCGGATCAGAAAGTTCGGAATGCCGCGCGGTCCGTCGTCGAAACCCTCATCAGGGGAGTAGCGGTCGCGCCCTCGGCTCGAACTACGTCGCTGTTCACCCCGTGCGACATCGGGCAGGCCACCGCCGTCGTCGTACATCGGTGGACGAAAGCGAGGCATTGCAGTGGATCGTACGCGTTGTAATGTCGCTGGCGTGACGTTTAGGGCAGCTCAATTGATTCATGTGGGTGTGAGCCGGTCTGAGTGGTCGTCATGACCTTCGATTGTCCGCGCTGCACCACCTCGGTCGACGAGGAGTACTACGGCCCGTGCGATACGTGTCGCATCGACCTGTGTGCAACGATCCGCGCCGACGCCCGCGAGGTTGAGGTCGCCGAATACGAGCCGAAGATGAATGTGACCCCCAACGCCGTCGCTCTCAAAGACGACTGACGCTCTTCACAAAATCGCCGGTGATTGCTCAGTTCGCGGGCGTGTTTAGGTGGGTTCAGCCAGGTTTCAGACGTCGCCGGTCATGCCGAAGGCGTGAGGTACATGCGCACCTGATGCGCGCCTACCTCACGCCTTCGCCGGAAGTCACGCGGTGGAGCAGGCCTGAGCGGCGGTATCGTTCTCTTCGCCTTTGGGGACGTAGCTCAGTTGGCAGAGCACCTGCTTTGCAAGCAGGGGGTCGTGGGTTCGATTCCCATCGTCTCCACCCAACCTGACCAGGGTTGATAGCTTGAATAGCAGTCCGGCGGAACAGCGATGTATCAGCCGCCGGACGCCGATCAGCCTCTGGGGTGCGTGATGGGGTGGAAGTTCACCGCCCAACCGACAGTTCACAAGCAGCGCGATAGGTAGGTCGTGCGACCAGCACACAGAGATGCCTTCGAACTCATTCCCTGACATTGCTCGACGTCGGGGATCGCGTGGTGCCGCAGCTAGTGAGAACTCGAACGCAGGGGTTCGCAGCCGCTGAATGCGGTCACTTCGGAGCGAGCGCTTCGAGCAGGTCCCACGGCGGTTCGGTCGCCTGTTTGTCGGCGTGATTCACCGAGAGCTGAACCTGTGTCGCTCCGGCATCGAGGTGTTCGTCGATTCGTCGCCGGATCTCTTCTGCGCTGCCCCATGCCACGTGGGCATCGACGAGTCGATCACTAGCTCGGCCCACCCAGTCGGATTCGTCGAATCCGAATGCGCGCCATTGCCGATGGTAGGCGGGCAGCGGAAGGTAGATGTGCAGCGCGCGCCGGCCAGCGGCTCGAGCCGCGTCGGCGTCGTTGGTGAGCACGCACGGCAGCACGACGCTCAGTTCCTTCGTCGGTCCGAGGGTCTCGCGTGACGCGCGAGTGTGCTCCGCGGGTTGCATGTAGGTGTTCGCGCCGTCGGCGTATTTGGCGGCGACCTGCATCATCTTCGGGCCGTGCGCGGCGAGGAAGATCGGAAAGGGCGGCGGATTCGCGGGGGTGTGCAGGAGCCCGGCGGAGAGCGCTGCGCGAACGTCGCTGAGGTAGGTGCGGATCATGTCGATCGGTGGTTGCCAGGTGAGTCCGCGCAGTTCGGCTGCTGGTGGGTGCGAGATGCCAAGCCCGAGGATGAACCGCCCGTCGGACAGTTCCGACAGGGTGCGTGCTGCTTGCGCTGTTGCGATCGCGTCGCGACCGTAGACGTGGGCGATCCCGGTGGCGACCTTGATGGTGGTGGTGTTCGACAGCAAGTAGCCGGCGGTGACGTAGATCTCGCGGCCGAACATGTCGGGGATCCACACCGAGTCGTACCCGAGTGCTTCGAGCTGTTGGACGTAGGCGATGAGCGCTGTTGGGCTCATGGTGTCGGCGGCGACGATCACCCCGCTCATTGTTCGACTCCGGTGAAGTTGGGTGTGCGGCGTTCTGCCATGGCGCGTGTCCCTTCGATGAAGTCGTTGGTGTGACGCAGGCGTTCTTGTTCGGTGAGTTCGCGATCGGTCGCCGCTGCGACGCGCTCGGCCAGGTCGGCGCGTAGCGTCGCACGGATGCTCTGCACAGCGAGTGGCGCCGATGTTGCGATTTCGGCGGCGAAGCTGAGTGCAGCAGATTCGAGCTGATCTGGGGGCACGATTCGATCGGCCAAGCCGATCGACGTTGCCTCGTTACCGTCTATGCGCCGCCCCGTGTAGAGCAACTCCGCGGCGCGTTGTTGCCCGACAACGCCGGGCAGCGTGACGCTCAAACCGAAGCCATGATGGAAGCCGAGGCGAGCGAAGTTTGCGCTGAACCGTGCTTGGGGAGTGGCGATACGAAAGTCGGCCGAGAGCGCCACGCCGAGGCCGCCGCCGATCGCCGCACCCTGCACCGCAGCAACGATCGGCTTGTTCGTGCGAAAGAGCCGAACCGCGGCTGCGTACAGATCAGCGGTTGAGTAGGTCGCCGGCGACGCGAAGTCGGCACCGGCGCAGAAGTGTTTGCCCTCAGCGGCGAGCACAACCGATCGGCACGACCGGTCCGCGTCGAATGCTTCGAGCGCGTCGGCGACCGCTTCGATCATCGCGAGTGAGAAGAAATTGTTTGGGGGCTGGCAAAGCCGGACGACTCCAACGTGATCCGCGCCCAGCGCCGTCGTGACGTAGGGCCCGCTCATGGTTGGAGGTTTCGGGCGAACAGATCGAGCAGCGCCGCCCAGTGCCGATCGTCAGCGCTGCGGTTGTAGGCCGGACGATCGTCGAACGCGAATCCATGATGAGTGCCCCAGTACCGCTCGACGCGACCGGCGACGCCGCTGTCTTGCATGGCTGCTTCGAACCGATCGATCATGTCGAGTGGGACGTAGTCGTCGTGTTCGGCAGCGCCGACGTACAACTCGCCAGCGATCTCACCGAGACGCGTATGGGGTGAGTCGGGCGACTCGACGTGAAGTCGAACCCCATAGAACGACGCGGCAGCGCGCACGACGTCGGACAACTCCGCCGCTGCCCAGAGCGCGAACGGGCC
>CALFRK010000051.1 GCA_937919625.1 uncultured Ilumatobacter sp. | reverse complement strand
CCCTGGTCGGTGATGCCGCCTACGGCGAAGACCACAACGGTGGCCAAAATGCCCAGGATGACGATCACGATCAACAGTTCGATGAGGGTAAAGCCGTCGTCTTGGTTCTTCATAGTTCTTCCTTTCGTTCCGCCCACGTCGGGCTGCTATCTCACTGGATTTGACTACCGCACCGTGAGACAGGCTCCCGGTTGCGCAACATGTTCATCGGCGGTGCGATGACACGACTTTAGAGGAATCTGTAGGAAATTCCCAGCGATTTGTCAATTTCAAGAAAGGTGAGCCACGTGCCGATAACACAGGACAGCCACGCGCCGCACACGTTCGGACGCCCAGGGTGAACGGAGTTGACTCAGGTGAAACGCAGAAATACAGCCCGTACGCTGGGCGAGCACAGCATTTTTGGCGACGAGCAGGCGGCTGCACTTCGCTCCGATCTTGACGATTTGCGGGCCGCCGTCGCCGATCTGTCCGGCCGACTTCACGCTCAATTCACAACAATTGCCGCACATGCCGAAATCGCCCGAGAACAGGCAGACTTTGCACGCCACGAGGCACGCGCCGATCTCGACCGCACCCGCGAGACCTTGATCACCCTGATCGAGCAGTTGCGCGTCGAGGCCACCGAATCTGTCGGCCATCATGTCGCCGGCACGGCGCCCGGCCCGTCGAACGCGGCTCAGCGCCAACGGATCGAAACGGTCGAGGCCCAGCTCACACAGATCACCGAAAGCGTAGATGTGTGCTTCGCCCGTCAACGCGACCTGGCCGACATGGTTGCCGCCTTCCTCGACACGGTGCTTGCAGATCAGCGAGGCGAGCCCGTCGCCGGGCTGCGCCTCACCTGACGAGTTCGATCCGAATCCCGCCCTCGTCCCACTCGGGATCCATCGGAAGCCTGCTGATCGCACGACCAGAGGCACGGCGGGCCGTCCACAACATCGAGGCCGCCTCGTACATGTGTACCTGACCGGCGCCGGTCGGGGGCACGCGGGTGATCACATCGTCGACGCCTGGCAGATTCTTGCGAATCAACTCGAGCCGCTGCAGCCGCCCCTCTTCGTGGTACGGCGACGTCGTCAACGATTCGTCGCCGTTCATGTGCTGAAACGAGAGTGCAGAGTTGCCGCTGTACACCGATCGGCTGTGGAATGGCTGGATCTCGATCGCCGCCTCCTTCATCCAACGAAAGTGACGGAAGTCGTTTTTGGTCAGCCAAGGCTCGAGCAGCAGCGCCTCTTTGCGGCTTTTGGCGAACAACGCCGGACGCGACGGAACCGGGTGAAGGTTGACCATCCGCGGCCAACCGACCAGTTGGCGCGCCTGCTGATCACAGAGCCGATACGGACCCTGCGGGCGTTCGGGATACCCGAACGGAATGTTGATCGCAGCAAAGTCGAATTTCGGCCGGTAGTCGAGCACCTCTTGCAACGTTTTGAGAACGAATGCTTCCTCGGCAACCACCGTTACGCCGGCCAGCCGGGCCGGCAACACCAGCCAGCCAGCCGGGCACGGGGTAGCGCCACCGATCGACCTGAATGCGTTCTGCCTGGGCGCAACCATGGATCAGCCGGCGGCGGCAGGTTCGGCCGGCTCGCCCGCTTCGTTGGTCGCGGCCGGGGTCGCAGCTGGAGCCTGCGCGGCGCCTTCGTTCGACGAAGCTGCGTTCGATGACAGGGCGTCGGAACCGTCGCTGCGAACACCCGAGCCTGACGTTGCCCCCTGACCCGAAGCGGCCGTCGCCGCCGCCTGGGCCTGAGCCCGCAACGTTGACACCTGGGCCTGGATCTCGTTGGGGTATGCGGAGACCGATTGCGCCATCTCCATCGCCACAAGCCCAGACGTGACGAGTCGGGCTAGATCCATTTCGATCGTTTGCATACCGTCGGGGCCGCCCGTCGCGATGACGTTGCGCAACTGGCGGCTTTTGCCCTCGCGCACGAGGTTGCGAACCGCCTCGGTGCCCATCAGCACCTCGTAAGCGGCGACCCGCCCGCCGCTAATGGCAGGCAGCAGACGTTGCGAGATGACACCCTGCAAGGCGCCCGCCAGCATCGTTTGAATCTGATCACGCTTATCGCTGGGGAACACGTCGATCATGCGGTCGAGGGCCTGCGAGGCATCGTTGGTGTGCAGCGTGGCGAGCACCAGGTGCCCGGTTTCGGCCAGGCTGAGCGCGATCTGGATCGACTCGAGGTCGCGCATCTCGCCCAGCAGCACAACATCTGGGTCTTCACGCAACGCGCTGCGCAGACCCGCCTCGAACGAGATCGCGTCGGTGCCGACCTCACGCTGGTTTACCATCGCCACCTTGTGGTGGTGGAGATATTCGACCGGGTCTTCGATCGTAAGGATGTGAACCGGCTTGGCCTCGTTGATGCGATCTACCATCGCAGCAAGCGTGGTTGACTTGCCCGAACCGGTGGGGCCCACGGCGAGCACCAAACCGTAGGGCTTGTTCAACAACACGCTTACCGAACGTGGGGCGCCGAGCTCTTCCAGCGATCGCACCCGGAAGGGGATCACACGAAGCGCCAGCGCCAACGAGTTGCGTTGGTTGAAGGCGTTGGCGCGGAACCGACCGAGGCCGGGGATACCGAACGAGAAGTCGACCTGATAGTTGTCACGTAGTTCTTTGGCCTGCTGCTCGTCGAGCAGCGACATCACCATCCGGGCGGTGTCGTCGTTGTCGAGAATCTTTACGTTTTCGAAGCTCACCAATGTGCCATCGCGGCGCGCCGTGGGGGCGCGCCCCACGGTGATGTGGAGGTCGGAGGCTCCGGAGTTGACCGTTGCCTGGAGCAGGGTGACAAGCACCGGATCTGGATCAAACATCACATTTCCCTTCCGCCAACGCCCAGCGGGCCTAGCGTGCTGACGATATGGACACGACACTGGTTCTGATCGCCTGCATCGTGATGGGCTTGCTGGTGGGCTCGTTTTTGACCGTAGTGGTTGACCGAGTGCCTGGCGGCGCTTCGGTGGTGCAGCCGCCAAGCGCCTGCGGCGCATGCGGCCATCGGCTTACGGCACCCGACCTGGTACCTATTTTGAGCTGGTTGGTTTTGCGCGGTAAGTGTCGGCATTGCGGCACGCCGATCGGCAACGAGCCACTGATCATCGAGATCGCCACGGCGACGATCTTCGTGCTGTTCGGCCTGAAGTTCGGGGCCGACCCCGTGCTGCCGGCGTTTTGTATTCTCGGGGCGGCATTGGTGGCCTTGGTATGGATCGACCTGCACGAGTTTCGTTTGCCACGCGAGATCACGTACACGGCGTTTATCTTGAGCACGATCGTGATCGTGATCGCGGCGCTGGTTAACGACGAGCCCGAGCGCATCTGGCAGGCGGCGCTTGGCGCCGGAATCGCACTGGCGATGATGGGGCTGATCTATGTGGTCAGCCGAGGCGGGATGGGTGACGGCGACGTACGCCTTGCCCCGCTGCTGGGCCTGCATCTGGGCTATCTCAACCCTGGCATCGTGCCGGTCGGCCTGTTTTGGGGATTCTTGATTGGAGCCGTGGTCGGCGTGATCGCGATGAGCGTTGGCAAGGCAGGGCGCAAGACGGCGCTGCCGTTCGGGCCGTTTTTGGCGGTCGGCACCGTGACGGCCGTGTTCGCCGGCCAGTGGTTCGTAGATCTGATCTGGCATACCTGATCACCCTTAGGTGCCGGAGTCCTCAACGCCGTTTAGCACGCCGTACATGGCCGACACGAGGGCGATCGCGACGAAGCCGACAATCAATCCGACAAAGATGATCATGATCGGCTCGAACAGGGTCGTGAACGTTTTGATGCGGTACTCGAGTTCGCGGTTGAAGTACTCGGCGGCCACCTCGAGCTGCGAATCGAGCGTTCCGGTTTCTTCGCCGACCTTGAACATCTGACGGGCCGCGCCAGGGAACAGCTCGGTCTCGATCAGCGGCTGGGTGAAACCAGAGCCCTCCAACATCTGCTGGCGGGCGATGTCGAGCTGTTCTCGGTAGACGACATTGGAGACCGCCTCGATCGTGGTTTCCATCGCCGATGGGATCGCGACGCCTGCCTTGAGCATCGTGTGCAGCACACTGCAGAAACGCTCGAGAATTGCGAACTCGATGATGCCACCGATGATCGGGATCTTCAGCGACATACGTTGCCACAGCTCTTTTCCGGTCGGGTGCATGACCAGGAAGGCGACCGTGGCAAAGAAGATCAGGAAGAAGATCGCCGTGACGTACCAGAGATCTGTAAAGAAACGAGCCACGAACAGCATCATGCGGGTCGGCAGCGGAAGCTCGGCGTCGAGCTCTTCGAACAATGGTTTGAACTGGGGCAACACATAGCCGGCCAGAACCATCACGGTGAACAAGGCCAACACCATCACGACCAACGGGTAGGCCAGGGCGCCGGTGACCTTGGAGCGCGTGTCCATCTCGCGGGCGATGTAGCCGGCCAGCGAATCGAGCGAATCGTCGAGGCGGCCGGTCAGTTCGGCGGCCTGGAGGATGCCGATGTAATAGTTGGGAAACACCCCTGGGTGCTGGGCGGCCGAGGCCGACAGCAGTCCGCCATTGCGGAGGTCGTCGACCATATCGCCGATCGCCCGGCGCAACGCCGTGTCGGTCGACTCGTCGCCGATCGTGGTGAGCGCGTCGGTGATCGGGATACCAGCCTTGACGAACACCGACAGCTGTCGGGTGAAGTTCATCAGGTTCTTCTTTTTGACCTTTTCTTTGGTCAGCTCGAAGTCGAGCATGCCGCGCGCTTCTTCGATCTTGATCGGGAACAGGTTTTGTTCGACCAGGATCGTTCGGGCGGTACCGATCGTGTCGGCCTTGGTGGTGCCCTCGATCTCGGCGCCCGTTGCGTCGATGGCGGAGTAGGCGAATTTTGGCATCAGGTGCTCCGATGTGAGAACAGGCGGGGGATGGAGCGGTCATGCGGCGAACAACGTTCTCACGACTTCAGGAATGGTGGTGACATCGTCTTCGACGAGTTGCATCGCCTCACGCAGCATCGTGCGCATGCCCTGTGCAACGGCGAGTCGGCGCAGTTCTTCGGTGGTGGCCCAACCCACGATCAGGCGCCTCAACTCGGGCGTGATCCGCAGCAGCTCGTACACGCCGATCCGGCCGTGATAGCCGGTGTTGGAGCAGTAGCTGCAACCCTTGCCCTGGATGAAATGCGACTTGTCGGAGCCACCACTGTGCTGGCGAAACACGGCGAGTTCGTCGGCGGTCGGCTCGTACTCTTCCTTGCAGTTGTCGCAGACCCGACGCACAAGACGCTGCGACACGACCGCCACCACGGCGGATGCGACGAGGAACGCCTCGATGCCCATGTCGAGCAAGCGGTGCACGGCGGCGACCGAGTCGTTGCCGTGCAGCGACGACAGCACGAAGTGGCCGGTGAGCGCCGACTGCACGGCGATCCGGGCGGTGTCGGCGTCGCGAACCTCACCAACCAGGATGACGTCGGGGTCTTGGCGCAGCAGGGCCTTCAAGCCGGTCGCGAAGGTAAGGCCGGCGCGCTCGTTGGTGCCGACCTGGTTGATACCGGGAAACACGTACTCGACGGGGTCTTCGATCGTGGTGACGTTCTTGCCGGTCGAGTTGATCTCGAGCAGGGTCGCATAAAGGGTGGTGGTTTTGCCGGCGCCGGTGGGGCCGGCACAGATCACCATGCCATACGGGGCGTGAACGATCTTGGAGTAGGCGTTATAGGTCTCGCGCGGCATGCCCAGTTCGTGCAGGCCAACCATCGATTTGCTCTTGTCGAGCAGACGCATCACGACCTTTTCACCGAACACACAAGCGACAGATGAGACACGCACGTCGAGTGGGCGCCCGTCGACAGTTGTCGAGAACTGGCCATCCTGCGGCGCACGCTTTTCGACGATGTTCATGTTGGACATGATCTTGAGGCGGCTGACAAGCGGATTGTGCGCGGTCATCGGCAGCCGAACGGCCTCGACCAGCTGACCGTCGATGCGGTACCGAACCCGCACCTCTTTGTCGAGCGGCTCGATGTGGATGTCGGAGGCACGGTCGCGCAGCGCCTGGCCGACGATCCGCGACACCAACTGAACCACCGGAGCCTGATCGTCGAGGTTGACCTCGTTGAGCGCTTCCTCGCCGGCCTGGAAGGCGGCCTCGGCATCTTGGAAGGTGGCGACCAAGCGGCTGATGTCGGCGTCGGAGCGCCACAGCTGCTCCATATATGAGGTGACCGTTTTGGGGTCGGTGGCGAGCCACTCGAAAGTTTTGCCGGCTGCCGCCTCGGCATCGTCGCGCTTGCCTTTAGAGCAATCGCCGCCCCAAACGACGAGCTTTCCATCCTGTTCGCTGACCGGGATGAAGTAGTACTTGCGGGCGATCGCCTCATCTACATGTACAGCGAGTTCGGTGTTGACCTCGGTGGCCTTGGGATCGGCGACCGGCAGACCACACGCCTTGCCCAGCGCCACCGCGTACTCGGTGCGCCCTACCCCGTACTTGGTGAGAACGACGTTGCCGAATGGCCACAGCTCTCCCTTGCCGTCGCTCAGCGCCTCGGCCAGCTGTTCGCTGGGAAGATGGCCGGCCTCGACCAGCGCCTGCCCGAGGGCGACACATTCGGCGACGCTGGCGCCGACACGATCTTCGACGGCAACACCACTTCCCGAGTGTCCGGGTGCCCTTTTTTCGTCTTTCGATTTGCGCAGCGCCATCTGGCCAGCCCCTGTCAGCTTCGGTCGGTTCCGTTTGTAGCGTCAATGCCGCTGCTTACATCGGCAGTTGTCGCGCCGTTCTTAATTGATTCGTTCTTGAGGACGAATTTTGTTGGATCGATCTCGAGCAACGAACGCTCGATCTCTTCTAGTCGGTCGAGCTGGACAGCGGTGGACACATCCATCGTGGCATCCTGCAACTGGGTCTCGACATCTGTCATGCGGATCGTCAGCGTGTCAGTTTTTTCGGCGACACCCTTCTCGAGCCGCTCCATCTCGATTCGGACCAGCATCGCCTCACCGACGGCGGTCGACATTTTCTCTTTGAGTTCGTCGAGCACCTTTTCGTCGATACCGCCGACCGACTTCTCGACCTCGTCGATCCGGCGACCAACGTCGTCAAAGCGGTCGTCGAGTGCGGCGACACGCTCGTTCAGGATCAGCATTGTGTCGTCGAGCCCCTGGCTGACCTTGCCGACGTGGGCATCGATGTCGGCGATCCGCTGCCCTGATTCTTCCTTGACTCGGCTCTCGGCAGCCAACAATCGGTTGTTGAAGCGATCCTCGGAATCGTTGATCTTCTGCGTGACCGACTGGCCAACGTCGTTCTGGAAACGGCGCACAGCCGAGTCGTTTTCCTCGACGAGCTTTTTGAGGCCATCGATCTGGGTCGCGACATCTGTCTTGAGGCTGTCGCCCAACTCGTCTTGACGAGTCTCCATCTGCTGCGAAACGTCATTGAAGTAGGTGACCATTCGAGCGGCCTGCTCGTCGAACTTGCGGAGATTCGTGTCGAGCGCCTGCACACGCTTGACCAACGCCTCTTGTTCGTCGCCGACATCGGCCAAGATTGGGCGCACGGCCTGCTGCGCGATCCCCTCCATACCGCCGGCGACATCGTCGAGGCGCCGCGCATGGCGGCTTTCCGACTCGTCCAAGCGTGCCTCGAGGGCTTCGCGCGAACGGTCGGTATAGCTCTCAGCGCGGGTTTGGATCTGTTCGATCGACTGGGTGAGTGCGCTGACCTGCCGCTTCATTTCGGCCTTCAGATCAGCACGTTCGTGCTGACCCTCGGTGCGAATCCGATCGACCTCGGCCACAACTGCGGACGCGTGCCGCTCAAGCTCGGCCTGGACAGCAGCTACCAGGCTCTGCCGAAACTCGTCGATCTCCGTTGTCATGTACCTAACGATCCTCCCGGTGGATCGCCACGGGGTCGTGGCGGCGAACCCAATGGGTCACGAACTACGTATCGGTGAAAGCTCCAGGAAGCTTGAGGAATCGCAGACACTTCGATTGCGTCGACGACTCCCACCGGTGGTGGTCACGTGTTCCATGCTCGCACTCTTGTTTGGGTGAGTGTTCGCTTTTGCTCAAGATACTCGACCAGCGCCCCGATATAGGGACGACACGTTCATTCGACGACAAAGCAACCCGGTGCACAAACCGACACCGAGCGGCGGCGATCAAACCGAATGAGCAGAACTGAGTCGGAGGAAACACCCAATGCGACGCCCAACATTGTCGACAAAGCTGATTGCCGCAGCGCTACCCCTAGTGGTAGCGGTCGGGGCATTGCAGGCCCTCACCGTGCGAAGCGACCTCAATGATGTCAACCGCGCCGAGAGCGGAGCCCAACTCGGCGCCGTGTGGGCCCCACTGATCACCACCCTGACCGCGATCGAGGCCGAGTCCGTCGAGGCATCGGCCGCCGACGCCGGCGGAGTTGCGGCGGCGGCAACCCGCCGGGCAACCGATCAGGCCGTCAACGACTTGCGCAACGACATCGAATCGCTCGGCGCGTCCGAGGCGGCCGGAGCCCACATCACCGCTGGTCGTTCGGCTTTGTCGGCCGCACGTCGCAACCTCGACATGGCAGTTGTCGCACCCGACATGCAGGCCGAGCTCGACCCCTTCGAGGCCTACAAACTCGCCAGCCGTGAGGTAGTCGCCGTCGGCCAGCTGCTCCCGTCGGAGGCAGGCGATCCCGAACTCGGACGCCAACTGCTCGCCGTTGTCAAGCTCGCCGAAGCCAAGCTGAGTGCCAATGACGTCGTCGCCGGCACCCTGCAGTGGCAAGCCGACCAGACCGATACAACGCCGCTGGCGACCGCCCGCAGTGCCTACAGCGAGATGGAAGCCACGCTTGGTGAGTTCCAGGCGATCGCACCCGCCGAGTGGGCGACCCAGTACCGCCAGAGCGGATTCCCGACCCAGCTCGCCCAGTTCCGCGGCGACCTCGATCGTGCGCTGCGCTCGGCCCCGACCGAACAGCCCGCCTCCTTTGATACCGCCGCATTCGGCGAGTTGGTCGACAACGGCGTTGAGTTCCAGAGCGGGATCAGCCAAGAGATCGTCGAGCGTGCGTCGCTCGACGCCGACTCGGCACGTCGCACAACACTGATCCGGATCGGTGTCAGCCTCGGCGCCGTGCTGCTGGCAGCGCTGATCGCCCTGTTCATCACGCGCTCGATCACGCGTCGCATCAAGGCCGTTTCAGCAAGCGCCAATCAGGTCGCCACCGAGCAGCTGCCGGCACTGGTGCTGGCGCTGCGCGACCCACGCGGCAAGTCGGCGCGACCGGATATCCAACATGTCGACGCCAAGGGCAACGACGAACTCGCCGAGTTGGCAAGTGCCTTCAACTCGATGCAGGCCACGCTCGTCGATGTCGCCCACGAGCAGGTCGAGGTGCTGCGCCGTGGCGTGAGCGAGATCTTCATCACCATGGCCCGCCGCAACCGCTCGCTGATCGACCGGCAGCTCGCAATGCTCGATGAGTTCGAGGCGGAGGTCGACGACCCCACCGTGCTGGCGAACTACTACCAGCTCGATCATCTCGCCACCCGCATGCGCCGCAACAGCGAGTCGCTGCTGGTGCTGGCCGGAGCCGAGCCGAAGCGTCGGCGTGTCAAGGCCACCGAGATCGACGACGTCGTGCGTGCATCGATCGGCGAGGTCGAGGACTACCGCCGGGTCGAGATCGAGCACCTCGAAATCCTTCAGGTTCGTGGCCCGGTCGTAGCCGACGTCTCGCACCTGATCGCCGAGTTGCTAGACAACGCCACCGCTTTCAGCCCACCCGAGAGCCCTGTGCGGGTAGGCGGCCGCCGGGCCGGCGATACCTACCGGTTGAGAATCGTCGACAGCGGTATCGGCATGTCTGGCGAACGTATGGGCGAGCTCAATGAACTGCTGCGAGAGCCACCATTCGTCGGGCTCAGCGTCGAATCGACGTTGGGTATGTCGGTCGTGTCGTTGCTCGCCAACAAGCACGGCATCAGCGTCACCTTGTCTGCGGGCAATCCCGGCCTCACGGTCGACATCGCGTTACCGTCGACATTGTTCGGCCCGATCGACGCGCCGGCCATCGCCAGCGCACCGAGTGTCGCCGCAGCTCCGGTCGAGGAATCGATCGTGGCGTGGAACGACCCAGCGACCGAAGCCGGCCAGGCGGCCGACGAGAGCTTTGCCCCTGTTGACGAGTTCGGCCTGCCCGTGCACCCCGCTGAACCGGCAATCGCCCGTGCCGACACCGAAGAGTCGCCGGTTACGGCGGGCGGCTGGACTCGGATGTCGCTCAGCCTGTCTGCGTTCCAGTCCGGACAACAGTCGGCCACGGCAGCGCTGACCGAGCCCGCCTCCATCAGCATCGACCAACCGGGCACCGAACCCGTCGCTGAACCAATCGTGCACGATTTCTCCAAAGAGTTCGAGCAGGTTGAGCATGTTGAGCAGTTCGAGACCATCGAGCAGTTCGAGCAGGTTGAGCGGTTCGAGCAGTTTGAGCGGTTCGAGCAGGTTGAGCAGGTTGAGCGGTTCGAGCAGGTTGAGACCATTGCCGAGCCGGTCGCCGAAGAGTTCGAGCAGGTTGAGCCGCTAGAGCCCGAGACAGTTGCCACGTCCAATCTGCCACCACCTCCCCCAGCCACGAGAATTGCCGGCGAGTTTGATTCGCCACTCGCCCCGCCGATCTCGGCGCATGGTCCCAGCCGTGGCCCGGTCGCTCCTGCCACGGCACGCTCGGGCCCCGCTCGCCCACTGTCGGAAATCGCACCGTCGCTTCCCGGACTCCCGACTCGCAACCCGAGCGGCGGTCCCGATGGTCCCGATCGTCTGATCGACCTCGCTCCCGCAGATACCAACGCCGAACAAGCCCCCACGTCGGGCCCAAGCGCCCTGCAGGCAGCGTTGGCGACAGTCGGCAACAGTCGCAACGGCTCCAACAGTTTGGCCGGGTCGAATGGCTTGGCGGGTTCTAATGGCTCAGGCGACTCGCTGCCAACCCGCACCCGCGAAGTCGAACCGGTGCTGCAGCTCGAGCAACCGAGCTCGGCGGTGGCGTCCCGGCTCGATCCCGAGATCCTCCGCGAACGCCTGCGGGCATTTCAGACCGAGTTCCACAGCGCGGCCTCGCCTGGCACGAACAACGACCACAACAGTGATCTCGGAGGGGACCCCCGATGAATGCAGCAGACAACCTCAACTGGCTCGTCGGACGTTTTGTCCAACAAGTCCCAGCCGTCCGCCAGGCGGTCGTCGTATCGTCCGATGGGCTGCCGCTCGCAGGATCCGACGGCGTCGATCGCGAAAGTGGCGAACGCCTGTCGGCCGTTGCCTCCGGCATGATCGGACTCGCCTACGGATCGGCCGGACGATTCGGCGCCGGCGCCGTCTCCAACGTGATCGTCGAGATGGAAAACGGCTGGATGTTCGTCACCGGTATTCGAGACGGCTCGCTGATGTGCGTCGTCACCACAAAAGACGCTGACATCGGCACAATCGGCTACGAGATCGCAATCTTCGCCGATCGCGCCGGCGACGTGCTCACACCCGAAGTGCGCGAGGAACTCAAATGCTTGATGTTGTCGAGGAGCTGATGATGATCGACGAAGCCGACGTGGACATCGACGAGATCGATGCCGACGCGGGAGACGAAACTGGGCGACTGATCCGTCCCTACGCGATGACGGGCGGTCGCACCATCACCGCCACCGACATCGGTCTCGAGACACAGATCCAGGCCACGCCCAGGGCGACCGAGCATGTCGACAGCTATCGGTGGGAGACTGCCAAGGTGGTCGAACTCGTTCAGACGCCGATGGCCTTGATCGAGGTCGCAGCACGAATGGAAATCCCGATCGGCGTCGCCCGCGTACTCGTAGCCGACCTGCTCATTGACGGGGCGATCGTGCTACACGAACCCGCCACGACCAAGAACTTCACCAGCCTGTTGGAAAGGGTGCTTGACGGTGTCCGCAATCTCTAACTCCTCAGGACCCGCACCAAGCGGGAAGATCCCCGTCAAGATCGTCGTCGCCGGCGGTTTTGGTGTCGGTAAATCGACCTTTGTCAACACCGTCTCAGAAATCGAGCCGTTGCGCTCGGAAGCGACGATGACAACGGCATCAGCCGAGCTCGACGACCTGTCTCAGGTATCGACCAAACAAACCACAACGGTGGCGATGGACTTCGGCCGCGTCGCGCTCACGCCAGAGATCGTGCTGTATCTGTTCGGTACCCCCGGTCAGGAGCGATTCCAGTTCATGTGGAACGAGCTCTCACGTGGAGCGATCGGTGCCGTGATCCTGGCAGACACCCGCCGACTCAGCGACTGCTTCGCGGCGATCGACTATTTCGAGTCGCGCAGCATGCCGTTCGTTGTGGGCATCAATCCGTTCGACGGTAGGCGCACCCACACGGTCGATGCCATCCGCGAGGCGGTTCAGGTCGATCAGTGCGTGCCGATGCTGTACTGCGATGCACGTGATCGGGGCGACGTCAAAAACGGCCTGATCGCCCTCGTCGAACAGGCCCTGCTCCGCGAACGAGCGAAGACTCACGCCTGACCTGGGCGCCTTACCTGGCGAGTTGTGCGGCCCGGTGCGCCAAAGCGGGCACACCGAGGTGCTCGCACAACTCGGGAAAGTCGTCGGTCGGGCCGCTCCACCGCCAGTCGTCGACGGTGCCAACCGGAACGTCGCGGTCAACCGTGGCGATAATGCGAAACAGCACTGCGAGTTCGGCGTTGTCCTGCAGGGTTTTTGACAGCTTCGGCGCCCCACGCAGACCCTCGACCTCCCACAGGCTTGGCTCTGGCGGAATGTTCTCGAGATGCTCGTATCGAGCGAGCACGAGCGAGGTCGACTTTGCTCCCCAACCGGGTAATCCCGGAAAGCCGTCGGCGGTGTCGCCAACGAGACCGAGATAGTCGGGGATCGACGCCGGACCAACCCCAAACTTCTCGCGCACCCCGTCTTCGTCGATGATCTCCCGCTTGCGTCGGTCGTACTGCACGACGCGGGTGCCCTTCACGCACTGCCCGAGGTCTTTGTCGGGTGTGATGATCAGCACCTGCTCGACACGCTCGTCACGATCGGCGACGGCAGCCGCCGCGGCGAGCGCATCGTCGGCTTCCCACTCGACCATTGGCCAGGTGGTGACACCCATCGCGACGAGGGCGTCCTCCATCACCGGGATCTCGTGCAAGAGTTCGGGCAGCATCCCGGCGCTGGTCTTGTATCCATCCCACAGGTCATTGCGGAATGACTCGATCACGTGGTCGCTGGCGACACCGATGTGGGTGGCGCCGTCGTCGATCAGCTGCAGGGTCGACGCCAACACACCGATCGTTGCGTCGTGCGGGCCCGCTTCGCGCCCCGACTCGTGGCGGCGGTGGGCGCCGCCAAAGTGCTGCCGGAACAGTTCGTATGTGCCGTCGACAAGATGCACCTTCATCGAGCAAACCGTACCCCCATCTGCGAACGCGTGAACTGGTTGCGTAGATAGTGCGCAAGTTGTTCACGCGTTGGCGTTGGGTGGGGTGAGGTGAGGTGGGGTGCACGAAGGCTCCCGGTGGGTGAGGTGGCGGCCAGGCGATCTGCGGCACACAGACGATGCCGATGAAGGCTGCTCCATTCCTGGCCTGACCTGGTTCACGGGCGCCCATTGCACAGGACCCGACCACCACCTCACCCGCCGGGAGCCGACGAGTGGGGTCCAGGTTATCGCCCGGATAACCTGCCAAGGCACAACACCAGGAGGGGTGCGAGAGCGGCCGAATCGGCACGCTTGGAAAGCGTGTGAGGGGCAACCCTCCGTGGGTTCGAATCCCACCCTCTCCGCCATGCCGGCCCAGCCACACCGGGGTCCTGACCAGGGCCCTGACCAGGACAACTTGTACGAGTCGGCGATGCGGCTGGCGCTCGACCAGGCTAGAGCCGCTCTGATTCACGACGATGTGCCGGTCGGGGCGGTCGTGATTCGCGATGGCGAGGTGATCGCCGCACGCCACAACGAGCGTGAACTGACCGGCGACCCGACCTCCCATGCCGAGATCCTGGCGTTGCGCGACGCGGCCGCCGTCGTAGGTAACTGGCGGCTCGACGGCTGCACATTGGTCGTCACGCTGGAGCCGTGTGCAATGTGCGCCGGGGCGATGGTTAACAGCCGGCTTGGTCATCTGGTGTACGGCGCCGTCGATCCCAAAGCGGGGGCAGCCGGCAGCCAATTCGACCTTGTTGACGCTGCCGCCCTCAACCACCGCGTTGCTCGCACGACCGGAGTGCTCGCCAACGAATGCGGACAGATCCTGGTCGACTTCTTCGCCTCCAAACGCCACCAACATTGATCGGACGCCGAATCGTGTCAGATCCCTGACACGACTCGGAGATCAGCGGCCGCGCAGGCTGCCGATCAGCCGACGCAAGGCACCCACCCGCTCGGGTGGCGGCTGAACCACCGGTACAGCAGGTGCAGCCGGCAGGACGGGCTCGGGTATCGGTTCGAAAGCATCGTCGTCGTCGAACACCGAGCGTGTCGGAACACGCCTTGCCGAGATGGCACCCGGCGTCAAGGCGTCGGAGGTGGCGCTGACGGGACGCAGCGATCTGACGCCCCGGTCGGAGATCCCCCGCGACGGGTCGTCGTCGGGATCGGTGGCGACGAGCCGACGGCGAGCAGCCAGCGAGCTGGTCTCGATCGAGGCCACGGCCCGGCGCACAGCCAGCACGACCTCGTCGGTGACCTCGTCGTGACCGTTTACGGGCTCGTCGACCGCTAGCTCGGGTTGCCGAAGGTCGTGCTCGAGCATGGCCGCGCCGCCCCAGCGCGTGTTGCCGGCGCTTGTCACCAGGCGAGCTGCCGGACCGATCCGGTCGAGATCGGGATGTCGATCGCCGGCCGTCGCTGTGTTGGATGACCCGAACTGCTCGTCGACTTCGCCCGACGGCCAAATCAACTCGAAACGATCGGCAGCGGTGTGAGTCGGAGCGAGCGGCTCGGTAGACACCAGCGGCTCGCCACCCGGCTCGGGAAGTCCGTCAGTCTCGAAGTGATCGATCCAGTCGCCCGGCACCGATCGCGATGCCGAAGCTGTATGAGCGGTAGCCGGTCCGGAAAGCGCCGAGGGCGACGATGCCAAGGTGGCTTGGTGCCGGGCCGGCCGACGGACCGGCAGGGGCTCTTCGTTGGGTGCGGACGACCGACCATCTCGAGCATCGTGCGGGTCGCTGGTGGGAAAAGGCGGATCGACATCCGGCACACCCGGGTCGACCGGCACACCCGGCTCATCAGGCACGCCCGGCTCGACCACGGCGGCAACGAGATCTGCCCAATCGGCGGTGGCAGCAGACGGTGGCGCAAGTGAGTTGGCACCCTCGGCCTGGGTCGGTGCTGCCAACGGACCGGCATTCGGAGCCTCGAACGCGGACGATACGAGCGGAGCCTGTGGTTTCGAGACGGTGGGCGCGATCGGTTCGGGATTCGTTTCGACGGCCACGGTCGCCGCTGGGGACGTGTCGTCATACAGCAGGTCGAGAACTGGTGGCGCAGGCAGACGCTGGTCGAGCCACGCGGTCTGGTCCCACATGATGAGGTCGTCATCGAATGACCCGTCAGGCAAGAAAGACCCGACAGGCGAGAACAGCGGCTCCGGTGGAGTCAGCTCGACGGGAACCTCGTCGAGCGGCGGCGATGGCAACGGGTCGCCCGGCATGAGACTCGGAGCACCAACACGTTGCAGCCAACGCTGCACTCCGGCCGGATGGTGCCGATACGGGGCGGCTTCGACGTAGCGGACCAACTGACCCGCCAGCCAACCGACACACTCCTCGGTCATCATCTCGGTCATCACCATCACCGTCTGGCGGTTGACCGACGGCACACGTTCGAACAACCGACCGAGATGAGCAATGTCGCCGACGATTATCGAGCCGTGCTCGAGTTGGGCGGCGTTCAACGCACCGGCATCGATCAGGCGCGAACCCAGCGACGGGTCGGTCACCCGCTCGGCGAGATAGATCAGGCCACCGTCGAGATAAACCTTGGCCGACGGGATCGTTCCGAAGGTCAGCTCACCGGTGAACCCGTGATGGCGGGCGGCATCGAGCACGACCCATCCGGGCCGCGGAAAGGTGCCCGCCAACCCAAACGTATCGAACCCGATCTCATCACGTTCGAGCATCATGTCGCACCGGCCGTCTGGAGCATTCGGCTGACAGGGTCGAGCATGTCTACGCCTTGGCGTTCCAACCGGTCGAGCACAGCAAGCAGCGCCTCGACCACGACCTCTCGACCCGACTCGCGGTGAATCAGCTGGCACGGCACCGCCATCTCGCTCGCGAGCGTCCCGAGCTGCCGGGCAAGCAGAACAGCCATAGCCGGATCGTCACAACGATTGACCGCCACGACCAACGGCACACGGAGGTCTCGCAGCAGCGCCCGCATCGCCTCGCCGGCCTCGGTGTGTGTGTGACTGGCATCGGCGTCGATCACATAGATCACGGCGTCGACATCACCCTTGAGAATGTCGGTCATAAACCAGAAACGGCGCTGGCCGGGGGTGCCGAACAGGAGCAGCCGAACGCCGCCATCGTCAATCGCGTAGGTGCCGAAGTCCATGGCGACGGTGGTGCTGGACTTGACGCTTGCCTCGTCGCCGCTGGTGTCGACATCGGTCTCGACGACGGGTGTGTCGGAGACGGCTTGGATCAAGGAAGTCTTACCAGCCGCGAACGGACCCGTGACCAGGAGCTTGAACACATGTTCAGCAGGCGCGTCGTCAGATCGCGTCACGTGTTCCTCCTTTTGGGTCGAGGTCGGTCGAACGAGGCCATCGCCCCGCTCGCGGGTTATGTATGTTCCCGTACGAATCTATCGGCCCGCCGCGACCCCGTCTTAAGAGCGTTATCACAGGGTGGCGCTGACCCGTCGAGTCGTGACGGTACGCGAATCCCGCTAGCCTCGCTCGACGGAGAGGTGCCCGAGCGGCCAAAGGGACACGCCTCGAAAGCGTGCGAGGTGCAAGCCTCCGTGGGTTCAAATCCCACCCTCTCCGCCAGAGGACGACCGTCGTACTGTTTCACTCAGTCGGCGGTCGTTTCGCGTCTGCGTCAGGTGAGTTGGAAGATGTGCCTGGCACAACTACCAACTAGCGGCACTCGGTTTCGTCGACCGGTGGGGCGAGGTCGATGAGGTAGTCGTTGACGACATCGATGACACAGCGATTCACGCCGTATCCGGTGTGCTCGTCGGCTTCGACGATCACGAGTCGTCCGCCGTCGAGGGTGTTCGACATACGAACGGTCGACTCGAACGGGGTTGCCGGGTCGCCGGTGGCACCGATCACCACGATCGTGCCTGCACCGGCGCCTGTGATGGCGACCCGCGGGTCGATCGATTCGGGGAAGAACGTACAGAAGTAGCCGCCCGCCGAGCCCTCTGGCGACAAGTGTGGCGCGACCTCGGCGAACAACGGCGCCTGAGCATCGGCCGCTTCGACGGTCAGACGCTCGACGGTGTCAGCACACGAAATCACTTGGAACGCCTCGAGCACGTTGCCGTACGAGCCATCGGATGAGCGCATGAAGTAGCTGTCGTTGAGCGCCAACAACCCGGCCCCGTCACCGAACTGGGCCGCCGCCAACGATTGTTCGAGCGCCGGCCAAAAAGTCTCGGAGTACATGGCCTGTAGAACCGCTGTGATGGCGACGTCGCGATTGACAGGCGGACGCCCGGTCTCGCCGACAATCGGATCCTCGTCGAGCTTGTCGAGCAGAACGTCAAAAGCTGTTTCGGCGTCGCCATCGTTATGGAAGACGCACTCGTCGTCGTCGCTGCAACGGGCGAGAAACGTGTCGAGCGATGCCTCGAAGCCCGCCAGCTGCTGCACGCTTGATTCGAGGGCGTTGGCCTCGGGGTCAGAAGCGCCGTCGAACACGGCAGCTCGGACAGTGTCGGGAAACAGCGTCGCCCAGACCGCCCCCAACTCGCTGCCGTAGCTGAAGCCGAAGTACGAGATTTGATCCTCGCCGAGCGCCCGCCGAATGGCGTCGATGTCGCGGGCGCTGTTGTTGGTGCCGACATGCTGGATGGTGTCACGGTTGTTGGCGATGCACTGCCGGGCGAATTCTTGCGCCGTCTCGACGAGCGTCTGCCGCTCGACGTTGGACTCGGGTGTCGAGTCGATCTCGGTGAAGTACCGGTCGTAGTCGTCGATGCAGTCGATCGGTGGGTCGCTCTCACCCGTGCCGCGCGGGTCCCAGCCAATGATGTCGAACCGATCGAGCAGTGGTCGATCGAAGATTTGGGCGGCGAGGAAGGCCAGGTCGGTGCCACCGAAGCCGGGGCCGCCCGGATTGACCAGCAACGATCCGATCTTGTTGTCCTGGTCGAGGGCGTTGAACCTGGCGACGAACAACTCGAAGCGCGGTCCGTTGGGGTTTTGGTAGTCGACCGGCACCTCGATCGTCGCCACGTCGACGGCGTCGTTGAACTCGTCCCACTCGATCGGAGCCGGCTCGAACTCAGCGACCGGTGCGTTTGGGTCTTCATCCGTGCCGACGGCATCGACTTCGGCGCCAGAGTTATCGGCGGCGCCGGCCCCGGTGGCGTTGCCGGCAGCCACCGACTCGTCGGGCACGCTCGACGTATCGGCTACCTCTGGAGTCGACGACGAGCATGCCGCCACCATGAACACCGCAACCGCCATAAGAGAGAGTGTCCGCCCAGACATGGCCGACATCGTACGGCCGAAGTAGCGGTGAGATACGGCGCTCGGTCCGGCGTGATCAGGCAACTCCGCGAGCAACCGAAATGTCCGTAGCCTTCACCGGATGCGGATGGGCCCACACCATATGATGCCGAGGGACACCGAGGCCGTGAAAGACGTCAAGCTCGCTCGCGACACAGCCGCCCGGGTCTGGACATTCGCCCGCCCGTACCGCGGCACGATCATCGTGTTTCTGGCGTCGATCATCGTCGCCGCCCTGCTCGCCCTGGTGCCGCCGCTGGTCGTTCGTCAAATCCTCGACCACGCGATTCCCGACGCGATCGCCAACGGAGGCCGCGGAGCGATCTGGTGGCTGGCAGGCATCGCCATAGTCGCCGCACTGATCGACGCAGGTCTCCAGATCGTGCAACGGTGGTGCAGTGCACGTGTCGGCGAAGGACTGATCGCCGATCTGCGGCGCACGTTGTACACCAAGGTTCAGCGACTGCCGATCGCGTTCTTCACGCGCACCCCGACAGGCGCCATCACGAGCCGCCTCAACAATGACGTGGTGGGTGCCCAGACCGCCGTCACCAGCACGCTCGGCAGCGTCGTCAGCAACGTGATCGTGCTGGTGACGACTCTGGCCACAATGCTGCTGCTCGAATGGCGACTGACCTTGCTGGCGCTGATCGTGTTGCCGATCTTCATCGTGCCGGCGCGCCGGGTCGGACACCGACTGCAAGACATTTCGCGCCAGCAGATGCAGCACAACGCAGCAATGAACACCCAGATGACCGAACGCTTCAACGTGTCGGGTGCGTCGCTGGTGAAGTTGTTCGGGTCGCTGGATCGCGAAAGCGAAACCTTCGCCGGCCGCGCCAACGCCGTGCGCGACGCAGGCGTGCGGGCCGCCCTGCTCGGGCGAGTGTTCTTCGTCGCCCTCGGTCTGGTTGCCGCGGTCGGCACGGCTGCGATCTACGGCGTCGGCGCTCAGCTGGTCGTTTCCGGTGACATCACCCCAGGCACACTGGTGGCCCTCGCCGCGCTGGTCACCCGCATCTACCAGCCGCTGACCGGACTGACGAACGCCCGAGTCGATCTGATGACTTCGATGGTGTCGTTCGAACGGGTCTTCGAGGTACTCGATACTCCCGAGCCGATCACCGACCGGCCCGGCGCCTTCGACCTGGTTCAGCCCACAGGCAGGGTCGAGTTCGCCGACGTCACCTTTCGGTACCCACCCGCCAGCGAGTCGTCGATCGCCTCGATGGAGACCCAGGCGATCCCCGGCGCCGACCCCGATCGAGACGTGCTGACCGGCTTGGCGTTAACGCTGGAGCCCGGTGAAACAGTGGCACTGGTTGGGGCCTCGGGCGCCGGCAAGAGCACGCTCGCCTCACTGATCCCGCGGCTCTACGACGTCACCTCCGGGGCGGTACTGGTCGACGGCACCGATGTGCGCAACCTGACGCTCACGTCGCTCCGGCGGGCCGTGGGCGTGGTTTCACAGGATCCACATCTGTTCCACGAATCGATCGGCGACAACCTGCGCTACGCCGACCCTGAGGCGACCGACGAACAGATCATCGAAGCCTGCCGGGCGGCCCGCATCCACGACACGATCGCCGCGCTGCCCGACGGATTCGACACGGTGGTCGGCGAGCGCGGCTACCGCTTGAGCGGCGGCGAGAAGCAGCGCCTGGCGATCGCCCGCCTGCTGCTCAAGAACCCGGCGATCATGATTCTCGACGAGGCCACCAGCCATCTCGACAACGACAACGAGGCCCACGTGCAGGCCTCGATCGAGGCAGCACTCAGCGGACGCACTGCATTGGTGATCGCACACCGTTTGTCGACCGTACGGTCGGCTGACCGAATCGCCGTGATCGACGGAGGTCGGATCGTCGAACTCGGTACACACGACGAGCTGGTCGCACGCGACGGCCTCTACGCCGCCCAGCTGCGAGCCGGCGAACTACTCACCGCCTAACCGTTACCGCACGTGCCAGGCACCTTTGGTAACGGTGCGACACCCCTCGTTCAGGGTGGCGGCATGGGCAGGCGGCAGCGCGGCGACAACGACACTGGTTGGTTCCACGTCATGAACCGAGGGGTCGACCACCAGCAGATCTTCTTCGCAGACAGTGATCGCGTCGACTTCGGGCGTTTGCTCGGTGTCGGCCATCAACGATTCGGTGTCGAGGTCCACGCCTACTGCCTCATGTCGAATCATTTCCATCTGTTGCTTCATTGCCCAACGGGTGACCTTTCGAGCTACATGCACGACCTCGGGTCGGCATTCACGCGACACGTCAACGATCGGATCGGGCGCGACGGCCCGCTGTTTCGCGGCCGGTTCCGATCGGTACGGATCGACACAGACGCATACCTCCGCTGCGTCGTGCGCTACATCCACCAGAATCCGCTGGACCTCGCATCCGTTGAAGACATCGACACATACCGCTGGTCGAGCCATCGCACCTACCTGGGTCACCGGCGTCGCCCAAGTTGGCTTCGGACCGATTTTGTGCTCGACATGTTTCACGGGGATTCGGCTGCGTTCGATCAGTTTGTTCGCAGTGACGATCCCCCGCCGAACCCGGGTCGTCCTGAGTTGCTGACCCCGATCATCGAACTGATCGTGGAAGAAGTCCGTCCCGGGCAAACTGGCTCGAACCGCAGCATTAGCAGGGCTGTCTCGGTACTGCTACTAGATCAGCTCCCCGATCAACTCCACTCCGACATGCTGCAGGAACTCGCGTTCCCGACGCCCGGTGCGAGGCGAACCGCTCTGTCCAAAGCCCGTCGCTTGGCCAATGCCGATCCCGCCATTGCGAGCATCACCGAGCGAGTCCGCCGGCTCGTGGCCTAGCCGAGCGTTACCAAACGTGCCTGGCACCTGTGGTAACGGTTATTGGACGATCCATGAGTTGATGGCGTAGGCACCATTTTGGTTGACCTGCACGATCGCTACGGACGTCGCGATCCCAGCGAGCGTGGACGTGATGCGGAACTTGCGCTGGACGACCGCCGACACGAACCCGATCTTGACCGTGTCGGGCCCGGTATCTCGGGCGTCGGTCACATCGAACTGCGCAGCCAGCACACCGCCCTTGATGTCAACGGCATGACCATTGGGATTGTCGACGTGCAAGCGTCCCTGTGGGATGGTGACGTAGCCAGGGATATCGACGACGACGGAGGCGGTGCTCGGAAGGTCGACGTCGATCACCGCGGTCGGAGCGAACAGATCGCTGGCGGTGGGGGTCACGAGAGGCGGATCGCCCAGAACCGCAAGCGGGATCGCCGCCGCCGAATCGTTCGAAACCGGCGAGTCGCCGACCGCGTTCGTCGCCGTCACCGTGAACGTGTACGGCGTTGCGTTGGTCAGGCCGGTGATTTCGCACTGCAACGGCGGTGTCGTCGAAGCGGTCGTCGTGACGGTGCACGTCGAGGAGTCCGAGGCGGTGACGATGTACGACCTGATAGGAGCCGGGCTGGTCGTCGGCGCCGTCCACTCGACGCGAACGACCCCGTCATACGGTGTTACCGTGGGCGCGTCCGGCTTGGCGGGCGCCACGAGGGCAGCGCCGCTGTTCGGCTTGATCGAGTTCGAGGCTGTCGATGGGAGCGAGCTCCCCGCCGAGTTGGTGGCAACGACGGTGAAGTTCACCGTCGTTGACGTCGACAGCCCGGTGAAGGCGCACACCGTCGCTCCCGTCGTCTGGCAGGTTTCACCCGTCGACGCCGACACGGTGTAGTCGATGATCTCGGCGCCGCCATTGAACGGCGCCGTCCAGGACACGACGGCCCCACCCGTGAAGCGCTGAGCGTTCACAGCGGTGGGCAGATCGGGCTCGGACGGCTTCGGGGTGTACTCCGACGGGACGTAGCCGTGGGCTGTCGCCAGATCCGGCACGTCGGCACGGACCTGCGAGACCGGAACAAAGATGACACCGGTGACGTCGAGGTCGATCCCCGTCGTACCGTCCGCAGCGAGATCGCCGTTGACGCTCATTATCGAGACATCGGCCGACGGATCCGAGCCGACCGCAGCGACCGGCACGTAACGCTGATTGAAGATCAGCGAGATCGGTTGATCGTTGGCGTTCGAGACGACGATGCGGCCCTGCTTGCCGAGCACCCATGTGCCGCCAAGGCCACTGATGTTGTGCGTACTAGGCACGTTCTCGGCGTAGAACAACGCTTCCTGGCTGCTGGTGCAGCCCTGCGCCGCACCGTCACCGACAACCACCGTCGCTCCGCCCTTGACCACCACATCCGCCTCGAAGTAGTAGATCCCACTCGTGAAGAAGGTGGGGCCGGTGAGCGTCACCGCCGTCTTGTACGTGCCGGGGAAGTACACCGTGCAGGCCGGCCAGCCGGCCTTCAGCTGGGTGCCATCGGTTGGGCGGAAATCGAGCCCGTGCTCTGGCAGGTTCGGGTACCAGATCTTGCCGGTCTCGGAGAGCGCCGACACCGCAGTGGTCCACTCGGTCGTCGACGACGGGTCGACGGGCACATAGCGATCACCGGAGAGACCTGTAGGGATCGACGAACCGACCTCGGTGGCCGACAGGCCCAACCGCAGCTCGTCGGCTGACTGGGCCGACTGGAAGTCGATGAAATTGCACGTCGTCGACACGACATCGCCGTTCACGTTGACGGGGGCCAGGGCCTTGGCGATGTTCGGCCCCCCACCGTCACCGCAGGTCTTGTAGAGACTGGTGGGATCGGCGAGCGCGATGCGAAGGCCCGACTTGACACCCTCGAGGTCCTGAGACTTGTTGCTCAGCACCTCGTTCGAGCGCAACACGGCGATCGAGTACGACATCATCGGGAGCACGATCATGGCGCCGACGAGCATCATCACGAGCACGAGCACGAGCACCGAACCCTGATCCTTGTCCGCCAGCTGTCGCCCGGCGCGGTCGAGCCGGGCGCGGTCGGGCCGGGCGCTCACAACGACACCGTCAGGGTGCACGCGACGGCCTCGTTGGCCCCGACTTGGACACGGATGCCCTCCCAGCCGCCGCCGACACCGAGGTCGAAGGCCTCGAACGTACGCGGGGTGATACCGGCCTGGCACGACCACGAACCCGGGGTGTATGCCGTCAGCTCGTCGTAGTTCTGGGGCCGGACCTCGACGGTGACGTACTGACCGTCGGGGATGGTCATGTCGAACGTGCCGGCCGTGAACTGCTGGCTCGTGGTGACGGTCGTCTGCTGCACGTCGAGGGGTAGTCCAGCGGGGTCGAGCACGGCGCTGCGCTGATAGATGAACGAGTCGGGGGCAGGCGTGCCGCCGGTCTTCGTCTGCAAGGTCAGCGTGCCGCCGCACTCTCCGAGCGCAACCGACTTCATGGCGCCGACCAGCTGGTTCCAGTTCGGGAGCACATACATGTTGGCCTCATCGGCATTGATGTACGGACCGCCATCCGGGTACGCCGGAATACCGGTGTCGTTGCCGGCGATCAGGTTGGCCAGGATCACTGCGTTGCCACGGTTGTAGGTGGTGGCAGAATCGGTGCCGTCGTACCCACCTGGCGGAGGCGTGGCGGGATACGTCTTGATAGCGCGGTATCCACCTGGAGGATTGCTCGGGCTACCGCTGCCAGGTGCGGAGACGGTCGCCCAGTCGAGCGCGTCGGCGTCGTTGGTGACCCAGCTATTCGTGCCGTTGTCGATCCAACCGTCGGTGCCGTCGGGGGTGGTGTTGTTCAGGTCGTAGGTCGCCTTGCTGACCCAGGTGCCGATCGTCGAGGTTCTGAATCCGTCACCGGAGCCGCCGTTGACGTTGTGCAGGTCGTACACCGTTTGCGACACCTCGTACCACGATCTCGAAGAGTTGTTGACGCGATACTTGTCGGGACGTGCGGGCTGGTTGGCGTAGTAGTCGGTCGGTGTGGTGTTGGTCCACCCGCTGACCCAGAAGTGGCTCGACGACTTCAACCGATAGGCGTCGTACACGGTTTCGCTGATCCCGTACGACCGCCGCGTCCTGTTGCCCTTCCGGATGCGGTACTTAGAATTCCCCTCGTTCGGGTAGTACTCGTCGGGGCCGATGTTGCGCCACTTGCTGCCGACCTTATGCTCGTAGTCGAGGTTGGCCTTGAACGACGAGCCACGCTCGATGTCCTTGTCGCTCTCGTAGATGCCAACGCCGCCCTGCTGATAGCGGCGGTAACCGCGCTCCCATACCCAGGTGTACCCGGCGCCCGGATCGGACATCCAGGTCGACGAGCCGTTGATACCGCCAACGCCGACGCCGATCAGGTCGATCGAGGGCGCGACGCGGAAATCCTTGGCGATGTACTCTGCCCGGTTGTAGGCGGTCTGGCTGAAGCCGGAGCCCTGGGATGGCCACGGCGGTGACAGCTGTGGCGCCGGCAGGGCCGGGACGACGCTACCCGAGCCGGCGCGTTGCGTCAGGCGATCGCGGTTCGGAACACCATCGGTGAAGAACACCACCGTCTCTGGCACGATCGCAGCGATCGTGGCATCGGCCTTGTAGAACGTACGGAATAGTCCGTCCTCCCAGTTGGTGTAGCCACCGAACGACATGCTGTCGACCAGGCCGAGCAAGGTGTTGACCTGAGCCGGATCGGTCATGTCGAAGTACTTGTGCCATTCGGTGCTGTCGTTGCCGCCGAGCACGCTTGACTTCGTGGCAAATTCGACGACCTGGATCTTGACCGGGGTCCCTGCGAGCGTCTCGACGAAGGCCCGCACGCTGGCGATGACGTCGTCATCGGCGCCGGCCGATGAGATCGAGCCAGACTCGTCGACGATCAGCGAGACCGGGCCACCGCAGCGGCTGATCGCCTCGATGAACGACGGAGTGCCCTGTGTGCTGTTGGCGGCGATCGTGCTTCGCGACGTGCCACCGGCCGTGATGCTGATCTGGTTGAGACCACCACCAGCTCCGGCGGCGTCACCACCACCGTTGATCGACACGATCACCCGGTTGGCGTCCTTGATTTCCGATCCGGTTGCGAGTTGCGTCTCGTCGGTGGCGTCGGCGGCCAACGCCTCACTGACGATGATCACCCATGTCGGACGGGTGCACGGCACAGGATCGATGGCGCGTGTGCACGCGTCACCGTTTGCCACACCGGGCACAAACGTTTCGCCGGCGGGCGGGCCGGGCAGATCTCTGAGAACAACAAAGGACTCACACGACCAGCCGCCGCTGTCCGAGGTGCAGACGGTCCTGCTCAACTCGTAGCTTTGGCCGTCGTCAGCCAATGCGAAGCTGTACGTCACGTTGGTCTCGATCGTTCCGCCGGACGCTTCGGTGGCCCACGAAAGCGTCAGCACGTTCGACGAGGCGCTGAAGTCGACGCCGTCGCACACCGACAACCCGCACGGCGTTGTTTGAGGACTCGTGTCGACCGTGTCGGCCGACGACAGGTCGGCCGGAATCCACAGGCTGACGCTCTGCTCGGCACGGGCAATGTTGAGACGCCCTTCGGTGTTGTCGTTCTGTCGCATCGTGACGATCAGAGAGCTTGACAACACCGCCACAATCAGGCCGAGCACCGTGATCGAGATCAGCAGTTCGGGCAACGTCATGCCGCGGTCACGGCCTCGCTGCATCGTCTGTAACGATCGGTTAGACATCGGACTTCACCACCTCAATAGATCGGGTCACCTTGCCGTCAGGGCTGGTGAGATTGATCGTGACTCGTTGCACGAGCAGATCGGTCGGTTCGTCGGCTGAACAGCCGGGAGTGTTCGGATTGCCTGTCGCCCATGTACCGGCGTCAGCCGCTGTGGGGCCAGGGATGAAGTACTCCTGAGTGACTGTGGCCTGCGAGGGATCCCATCCCTCGATCTGCACTGCCGCCTTTGCGTAGATGGAGTAATCACACTTTTTGGGCGCACGGTTGACGCGGTCGGCGGCATTGACGATCGCCGTCTCGACACGTGCCGCGGACCGAGCCGTGCTGGATGCCCCGATCGCGGCGACGACGGCCGACATGATCGCGACCATCACGGTTCCCATCAGTACCACGGTGATGACGATCTCGATCAGGGTCGAACCACTGTCGGGATCGCGTCGATGCCGGCGACCCCTTTCACCCCTTGAGTTGCGGCGACCCGTGTCGCCTTCTCGTCGAACTGTCATGTGAACCCAACCTCAGTTCCGTAACGCGTCCTATCTGCGCTGTTGCTATCCATGCCTATCGACAACGCATCAGTACGGGTTGAGTATAACTCTGTTAAATCTTAGCAAAGTGTACCGTGGCTTAAACGCGAGCGTGCCACCCGTCGCCGGGTGGCACGCTCGCAGACTATTGAACACTGACGGGGTGTGATCACCCCATGTCGGGTTTAGTGGCCGTCGTTGTCCTTGTCGCCGGGGATGATGTCCTCGATCTTGTCGGAAACCTTTTCAACGACGTCCTTGATCGGATCAGGCACCTTGTCGCCGGCCTTCTCGACGAGGTCGTCGACCTTGTCCTTGATCTCGCCGGCCTTTTCCTTGACGCCGTCCATTTTGGAGTCGCCGTCGTTGGCGGTTGCGGGAGCAGCGGTGTCGGGGGCGGCCTTTTTGCCGCCGAACATGCCCTTGATTTTGTCTAGAATTCCGGCCATCGAATGGCCCTCCTAATCGTGTGTTTCAGTCGATTTGCGTGATCGATCGACCACGAACGCCCTACTCTACCGGGGAGATCGTCGAACCCAGGCTGAACGGCTTTGTCAGGCCTGGGGCAGTGTTGCCCGTGCTGCGCCCTGACCGTGTGTCGCGGGGTCGTAGCCGATCTGGCAAAAGCCGTGATTGCAGTAGCCGCCGGGATGCTTGTGGAGGTACCCCTGGTGGTAGTCCTCGGCGTAGTAGAAAACGCCGTCGCCAGCTTGCTCGGAGAGGACGATCTGGGTGGAGATCTCGCCATACCCGGCGGCTGTGAGCGCCTGCTGGTAGCGAGCCCGCGAAGACTCGACCGCAGCCAACTGCGCCGCCGTCGTGGGATACACCGCCGAGCGGTACTGCGTGCCGACGTCGTTGCCCTGACGGTAAGGGGTGGTCGGGTCGTGGTTCTCCCAGAACGCCTTCATCAGCCGATCAACGTCGATCGCCGCCGGGTCGTATCCCACCAGAACCGTTTCGGTGTGCCCTGTTTGGGCGGTGCATGTTTCTTCGTATGTTGGATGCGTGGTCCAACCGCCCATATAGCCAACGGCGGTGGCGTAGACGCCTGGCAGCTGCCAGAAGATCCTCTCAGCGCCCCAGAAGCAGCCCATCGCGACATAGATGATCGCGATGCCCTCGGGAAACGGCGGTTGGATCGGTGTGCCAAGCACGACGTGCTGATTGGTCACCACGATCGGGGTCTGGCGCCCGGAGAGGGCGTCGGCAGCGTCGATCATCTCGGTCTTCTTCATGAACAACATGCGGCCAGCGTAGGCGCCTCCGCGACGGCATGTCACCGCGCCGGCGCCCGTTCACGAAACGTGCCCGATCAGCCTGCGTCTGGGTGTCATGGAAGCAGCAGGCGCTCGATCCGTTTGGCAGTCAGGGTGACACCGAACAAAGCCATCGCCACGAGTACCACAAGATGGCCGCCGAACGCCCACGACCATTCGCCGAGGTTCAACGAACGCGTCATCGCGACACCGTGATAGAGAGGACTGATCTGCACCACCCACTGCCAGTCGCCGTAGCTCGACAGTGGGTAAAAGGTCGCCGAGAACAGAAACATCGGCAGCATGATCGACGGCACGTATTCGAAGTCGGCCCACGAGCGCATGTAGGTCGTAGCCGCCATCCCGATCGCGCTGAACGCAAACGAGATCAGGATCGCCACGGGAAGCATGCCGATCGCCCAGGCCGAGCTGGTCATCCCGAGCGCCCACATCGTCACCAGGAAAGCCGACGAGTACAGCGCCCCGCGAATCGTGGCGTACCCGATCTCTCCGAGAGCGACGTCACCGGAGGTGAGCGGCGTCGCCAGCGCGGCGTCGTAGACCTTGTCGTACTTGAGCCGGAAGAACACGTTCATCGTCGATTCGTAGAGCGCCCCGTTCATTGCCGAGGCAGCCATCAGCGCCGGAGCGACGAACTCGGCGTATGGGATCAGGCGGCCACCGTCTTCGACATCGCCGACCAGGGCGCCGAAACCGACCCGGATCGAGAGCAGGTAGAACAGCGGTTCGAAAAACCCCGACAGCAGCACCATCCAGCCACCCGCCCGGTTGACCATCCATTGTCGTTCGAGCATTCGGTGCGGGCGCGTTGCCTGCATCACCTGAACGGGGACGATTCGCAGCGGGAGTCCGGCGAGCGTGATCATGCCGCCAACTTCCTGGCGAACGTGATCCGGGCGGCCAGCCATCCGACAAGAGCAAGCGAGACGAGCACGGCGATGTGCACGAGGGCCTCGCCAACTCCAAGTCGGCCGTGGACTGCGCCTCGACACAGCTCGACCCCGTGCCACAGCGGTGTGACCTTGGCAATCGACTCCATCCAGTTCGGCAGTTGGCTGATCGGATAGAACGCCCCGCCGAACAAGAACAGCGGCATGATGATGAACCGGTTGATGGCCGGGAACGAATTGTCGCTCTCGCGGGTCGCCGACCATGCCGTCAGCGGGGCGGCGAACGCAACCCCGGTCAGGGCACCGAACGGCACCGCCAACAAGAGTCCGAACGAGCGGGTCTCGGCGAACAGCGCCAACACCGCCGCTACACCGGTGACCGAAATCAGCCCCTTCGTCGCATGCCATAGGGCCAGCCCACCCGCCACCTCACCCGGTGACAGTGGCGAAGCGGCCTGAGCATGGAAGCCGCGCATCCACTTGAAGCCGCCCATCACCGGCCACATCGCCTCGTTGGTGCACACCATCATCGCCGTGGTTGCCAACAGTCCGGGCGCCAGGAACTGAAAGTAGGTCAGCCCGTCGAGCAGATTCTCGGCGTTGTCGCCTCGATCGACGAGAGCGCCGACCCCGAGACCCATCCCGACGAGGTACAGCAACGGCTGCAAGAAGGCGCCGAGCATGTTCGATTTCCAAATCGTGCGGTACAGGGTGAAGTGACTTTCCCAGGCACGAACGGTGGCAGGTGTACCCATGACCGATGCCGTCAGTCGACCAGCGACCGGCCGGTGAGTCGCAGGAATACGTCTTCGAGCGAGCTGCGCCGCACCAGCGCCGACTCGGGCCGGCTGCCGCGGCGATGCACCTCGGCCAATGCCGCCTCGCCGTCGTCGGCATAGATCAGCACACGGTCGGGGAGCACCTCGCGGCGATTTCCAACCCCGTCTAGATCGGAGGCCCGCTCGTCGTTGGTGCCCGCCGGGTAGCGCAGCTCGAGCACCTCGCGAGGCGAGTGCTTCTCGATCAGCTCACGCGGCGAGCCCATCGCCACAATCTTGCCCTGATCCATCACCACCAACCGGTCGCACAGCTGCTCGGCCTCATCCATGTAGTGCGTGGTGAGTACCAGCGTGACCCCGCGTTGCTTGAGCCGGTACAACCGATCCCACAACACGTGCCTGGCCTGCGGGTCGAGACCGGTGGTCGGCTCGTCGAGCAACAGCAGCTCAGGCTCGTTGATCAGCGAACGGGCGATCGTGACCCGTCGCTTCATGCCGCCCGACAGCGGTTCGATCTTGCTCTTGGCTCGGTCGGTGAGCTGGACGAACTCGAGTAACTCCTTCGCCCGGCGCTTGCACTCGGCGCGCGGGATGTCGAAGTAGCGGCCGTACAGGATCATGTTGTCTTCGACGGTGAGTTGCTCGTCGAGCTGATCCATCTGTGGCACGACGCCCATCCGCGACCTGATCTGCTTGCCGTCGGTCGCCGGGTCGAGGCCGAAGATCCGCAGCCTGCCCTCGGTGACGGGCGAGACACAGCCGATCATGCGCATCGTCGAGGACTTGCCGGCACCGTTGGGACCAAGGAACCCGAACGACTCGCCGCGCGGCACCTCGACATCGATGCCATCGACGGCGACGAAGTCACCGAACCGTTTGACGAGGTGCTCGGCGGTGATCAGCGGGGCGTTGGAATCGGTAGGCATGCGGCCCCTGACGATATCGGTCAGCACCAAGCGTGAGTTGGGAGTTGTGCCTGGCACGACTACCAACTGGGCAGACTGGGGCGATGATCCGACGGGTGCTTCGAACGTGGGCCGAGGATGCCGCTGCCTTCGCTGTCGAACTTGCCCGAGTCGATCCGTCGTGGGGCAGCGAAACTTTCGAGCTGGCCGGCGGACGAGTCGTGCTGTGTGGTCCCGGCATGTATGTCAACCGGGCGCTCGCCGTCGGCCTGGATGGCCAGTTGTCCACCAAGGAGTTGGATCAACTCGAACGCCGGAGTGCTGCCGTCGGTGTGCCAGCCGCCGTGGAGGTGACCCTCGCGACGGATCCCTCGGTGCAATCCGGGCTGACCGACCGCGGCTACCAGCCCGGCAGCGAGACGACGGCGATGCGGCGATCGCTCGACGGGATCGAGCGCGAGCCTGACGATTCAATCGTGATCCGACCGGCGAACACCGAGCTGCTCGCGATCTGGCAGGCCACTTCCGCTCTCGGGTGGGGGCACGAGGACCCGGCCTCACGCCGAGCCAGTGACGTGTTCTCACGCGTGGCCGCAACGGTCGACGGCGAGGGTCTGATCCTTGCCAGCGATGCCGTCGACGGTCGGCCGATCGGTTGCGCCAGCCTGACAGTCCGCCACGGCGTTGCCACGCTGGGTGGGATGTCAACGGTGCCATCCGAGCGTCGTCGCGGGGTCCAAGCCGAGCTGATCCGCTATCGGCTGGAGGCTTCCCGCTCGCTCGGTTGTGAGCTTGCGACAACAACGACAGCCGCCGGTGGGGCGTCCGAACGCAACCTGATTCGCCATGGTTTCGAGCCGTGGTTCACGATCACCACGTACGTTCGCCCACACGGTTCTGCTGGTGGATGACCCGGGTAGCGTCGACCCGATGTTGCTGCGGGACTACCGGCCAGGCGATCTCGAGACGATCCACCGGATCAACCAGGGCGAGGTGCCGGCGGTCGGCACGGAAACGATCAATGACCTCGGTGACATCGCCAACCAGTCAACGATCGCTCTCGTGGCCGAGGTCGGCGACACGATCGCAGGATTCTGTCTGGTGTTGGCCCCTGGCGCCGACTACGACTCGCTGAACTACGTCTGGTTCAGCGAACGCTACGGCGACTTCGTCTACCTCGATCGCGTTGCGTTTCCGTCGGCATTTCAAGGGCGTGGGCATGGGCGGACGATGTATGCCGAGGTCGAACGGCTGGCCTCGCAACGGCGGCCGACCTCCACACATTTTGCGCTCGAGGTCAACCTGCGGCCGCGCAACGATCAGTCTCTGGCCTTCCACGCACGACTCGGCTTCGAAGAGGTCGGCCAACGGGAAACCAGCTACGGCACACTCGTCAGCCTGATGGCCAAACCACTCTGAGTTGGGAATTGTGCCTGGCACAACCACCAACTACTTGATCGTGGGGAACACGAACAGGCCGAACGTGCCGGGGCCGGTGTGGGCACCGACGCTGGGGCCGATCCGGTAGTGCACGATCTCATCGATGCCGGTCAGGCCCGAGAGCGCGATCTGCAACCGGTCAGCCAACGTGACGCTCGATTCGTCGGAGGCGCCGATCGCGACCGTCACGTGCTCTCCCCATCCGGCGGCATATGTCGACATCACGTCGATCGCGTCCTCGATCGTGGTCACCCGATCGAGGATCTCCAGATTGCCGTTGCTCATCGTCAATACGGGAATGCCGTCACCATCGAGTTCGACCGTGCGCGCCCGACCGCCGCGCTCGGTAAGCATCGGAACACCCACCATGAACGCTGTACCGATCCGTGGCACCAGATTCTCGACTCGTCTCCGGATATCGGATGCCAACGCGCCGCGACCAGCCGCGACGCCCGCCGCCCAAACGCACACGGCCACCCCAAAACTGGCCGTGCCGGTGTCGATGACGTGCACGGGAACCGCAACTCTGGCGGCCGCAATCGAGGCGCTTGAAATGGTGCCAGACATCGCCTCGGCAATGTGGATCGACACGATTTCGCTGCAACCACGTTCGATCAGGCGCTCGTACGCCGCCACGAACTGGCCGGGCGATGGCTGGCTGGTAGTTATCTCAGGCCGATATCCATCGACGAAGTGGGCGTAGAACTGATCGGCGTTCAGATCGCCGCCCTCATGAAACTCGGTGCCATCGATCGTGACCGTCATCGCCACCACCTCCACGTCAAAGCGCTCGGCGAGCGCGGATGTGATCTGGCTGTTCGAGTCGGTGACCAGACCCAACACCAGATTGCTGCTCTGGTTCGACAGCATCAGCCGGCCTGAGCCGATTCGGCGATGAAGCGGCGCATGATGACGGCACTGCTGATCGCCGACGCCAGTGGTAACCCCAAGGTCGGCTTCGGGCCCCAGACGTTCGGAAGCTTGCGCCGCCACCACACGACGCCGCCGAGCACCCAGCACACCGACGACACGACCGTCGCCGCGAACGCCCGTTGCTTCCACCGCGGCACCGCCACCGTGACGACCGCCACCGCTGCATCGATCGGAAAGTAAGCCGGGAAGGTGGCGAGGCACTGTCCGACGCTGGCGGCGACACCCTTGCCGCCACGAAACCCGTTCCACACGGGGTAGCAGTGTCCGATCACCGACGACGTTCCACCGACGTGGGCGCCGATCGGACCGGCCACGACAGCACCGATCGCCGAGGCGATCGCTCCCTTGGCGATGTCACCGGCGATCACAACACTGCCTGCCTGCTTGCCGAGCACTTTGACGGCGTTTGCGCCGCCCGGGTTGCCGGTTCCTGATTGGCGCAGGTTGATCAGCCCCCCCGACGCACGTCGCGCAACAAGGTCGGCCGTTGGGAAGGTTCCGACCAGGTACCCGATCGCCGCCGCCTTCACGACTGGCGACAATCGCCCCGCCATCTGCATAGAGCGTCACCGTACATCCGAACTGCGTCGGACGTTGGCGTTGGTGGAACCGCCCGCGCCTGCTGCTAGTTTGCTCGTTGCTCTGCAACGAGATGAGGCTCCCAGCCCCCATCGTCTAGTGGCCTAGGACACCACCCTTTCAAGGTGGCGGCACGGGTTCGAATCCCGTTGGGGGTGCTAGTAAGTACATACATGTATCTCCAGGTCCCGTGGTGAAGTCTGGAGTTCACGCCGGCCTGTCAAGCCGGAGGTCGCGGGTTCAAGTCCCGTCGGGACCGCTGCAGGGCCGCCGCAAGGCGGCCTTGTGCACATATCGGGTGTCGCACCACGACATCTGGACACGGTCGAGTAGCTCAGTCGGCAGAGCACACGCCTGAAAAGCGTGGGGTCCGGGGATCGACGCCCCGCTCGACCACCTCGAAAGCCCCTGGTAGATCGCAGGATTTACCAGGGGCTTCGACGTGTTCGGGGGCCAGCTTGGCGGATTTGTCCGTTATCTGTCCGCATGGCCTTCGTCCGCACGGCCTGTCCGAGGGTTCCACGCCCATCGTCACGCCCTCGAACTTCACTGATGTTGTGCCTGTTGCCGACCGGCGCCAGGCCCAGCGAGCGCGGGTAGGCGACTGCACCCGATGCACGGATAGTTGCCCATATCCGTGGACACCTGGGACTGACCGCAGCCCGATCACCGTCGGCGACAGCTGAGTACCCACCCCGATCCCATCCGTGAGGACATCCGCAACCCCGATTGGGGTCAACCCCTCGGCGCCGCGGCGCAGTGATGATGCGCCGGCCGACCGCGGGTCGGACCTCCAACAGTTCGCATGATATGTGGGTGTCGTTGAGGCCCGTAATGTCCTTGCCGGGGGGCTTGATGGTGAGGAGCTCGTGATGCGTTGGAAGCCGGTTGTGGTGCAGTCCGAGAGGTCCGACGGGTCGCTGGTGGTGACGGTCGGTCATCCGCTCGTGGACGCGTATCTCGAGTTCTTGCGGGCTCGGGCGAGGCCGAACACGATCCTGGCGGTGGCGTTCGATGTGAAGGTGTTCTTCTCGTTCGTGGATAAGACCCCGGTGCGGGTGACGTCGGCGGATGTGATGGCGTTCATCACCGCCCAGCGCAATGGTGAAGGTGGCGGCAGGTGGTGTCGATCGACCGGTCGTCGGGGTTGTCGCCGCGCACGATCCGGCGGCGGTTGTCGTCGGTGTCGGGGTTCTACGCGTATCTGATGGTTCGTGGTGATACGTCGGTGACACGTAACCCGGTGCCGCGAGGTTTGGTGACTCGTCATCAACGGTCGGGTCCTCGTCGGCGAGCGCCGTTGGTGCGCACACCGGTGACGTTGCCGAAGGTGTTGTCGCCGTCCGATGTCGATCGGTTGGTGGCGGCGTTGCGAACGGAGCGGGATCGGGCGATGGTCGACGCGATGCTGCTCGGCGGGTTGCGGCGTTGCGAGGTGCTCGGGTTGCGGCTCGAAGATGTTCGCTCGGCGGAACGCAAGGTGTTCATCGTCGATGGTAAGGGCGGCCGGCAACGCCTGATCCCGATGTCGGCACGGTTCTTCACGACCTTGGCGCGCTATCTCGATCACGAACGCCCGACCGACGCCTCGACTGATGCGGTGTTCGTCGTGATGCGCGGCCCGACGACCGGGGCACCATTGTCGGCATTCGGGCTCGATGAGATCATGCGCGGTGCTCGCCGCCGAGCCGGTCTCGTCCAGGCGTCATGTCACCAGTTGCGCCACACCTGTTTCACCCGGCTACGCGAGGCCGGCATGTCGATCGAAGCGTTGCAAGCCCAGGCCGGTCACGCCTCGATCGAAACGACTCGTGTGTATCTGCATCTGACGAACGACTGGCTCGCGAGCGAGTATCGCAAGGCCGCCGATCTGATCGATCTCGCCAACATGGAGGCGGTCAAGTGATCGCTGTTCCAGCCCCCACCGTCGTGGACGATTCGCCCGAGGTCCCCGACAAGTGGATCACGATTCATGACGCCGCGCCGTTGCTGGTCGCCACGATGTTGGCCTATCTGGCCCAGATCACGGTGTCCATGCGACCTGCGACGGTCCGCTCAACTGAGACCGATCTTCGGATCCTTGCCGGGTTCCTGATCGATCACGACCCGGCGTTGAGTGGTGCTGCCGACATCGACCGGTCCCACATCGAAGCGTTCAAACTCTGGCAACACGCCCAACCCGGCACACCGGGGCGACCGTTCAAGGAGTCGTCGTTCCGGCGACGCATGTCGATTCTGCGGATGTTCTTCATCCGCATCGTCGAGTGGGACTGGCCTGACGCCCCAGCGAGGGTGCCGATCCTGTTCGGTGACGTTCCCAAACGCGACGAGTCACTGCCGAAGTTCCTCGACGACGGCGACTACGCCAAGTTCATGCGTGCCGTCGCCGACGAACCCACCCTGTTCCGTCGTCTCGGTGTCGAGCTGCTGGCCCGCACCGGGATGCGCGTCGGTGAACTCTGTGACCTCGAGGCTGATGCGGTCACGATCATGAACGGCGAACCGTGGTTGCGGATCCCCGTCGGCAAACTCCACAACGACCGCTACGTGCCGTTGCAGCCGATCCTTGTCGACTTGATCGCCAAGTATCAGGCCAGCGACGGACCGTTCACTCCCGGCCGACTGCTCTCAGGCGTCGAGGGACCGTTGAACCGTGACGCCGTCGACCGTTGGATCAAGACCATTGCTCGTCGAGCCGGGATCACCACCAACGTCCACCCCCACCGGCTCCGACACACCTTCGCCACCCAAGCCATCAACCGCGGCATGACCATCGATGTCATCGCCGTCCTACTCGGACATCGATCCTTGGACATGACCCGCCGCTACGCCCAGATCTCCAACCAGGTCGTCGCCGCCGAATATGCCGCCGTCGCCGCCAAAGTCGAAGCGCTCTACACCACCGGTGACGAACTCGACGCCGACGCGATCGGACCGAAGATGCGACGCGTCCGCGACGAGGTCCACCACCGCCTCTTGGGCAACGGCTGGTGCCAACGACCCGCCCAACTCGACTGCAGCTACGAGTCGATCTGCGAGACCTGCGTCCACTTCACCACCGACCACACCTTCCAACCCGTCGTGCTCCGCCAACGCGACCACGCCACCGCCAACAACCAAACCCAACGAGCCGAACTCTTCACCAACCTGCTCGCCGAAATCGGAGACACAGAATGACCGCCAACTCTTCCTTGACAGCCGACACCTACATATCGCCGGAACTCGTGCGCGGGTCGGAGCGTTCCTGCCTGCGATTATCGCTCGGGCCTGCCGGGGCACTCGCCCGATCAGAAGTGCCGTTCCCGGATGGAGCCGACGCGCATCAGGGCGCAAGTATCGAGCGGTCCGCGTGATGCCCAAGGCGTGCGCCCTCGCAGCTTGCCGAGCTCGCCGACCGCCGGTTTCGTGGGGGTTCACGTAGGTCCTCCGACACAAGACGACCCGTTGGCAGCGGACTGAGCGGACGCGACGGTGCGTCGGCTACAAACGGGGTTGTTCGGTGCTCTCGCCGTTCGGAGTGCTACGTCGTGCGCGGTAGGCCTTGGTGTTGACCTTGTTGCCGCAGCGGGTGGTCGAACACCAGCGGCGAGTTCCTGGTCGGGAACTGTCGTGGAACAGGAGGCTGCAGCTCGGTCCTTCGCAGCGTCGGAGCCGGTCGTCGTGGACGGTGAGCAGGTCGATGACGTCCCGTGCGATGGCGCTGAGCGCTGCTGGTAGTTCTCGGTTCTCGGGTGCGACGAGGCGGCGCGTGCCGTCGGTGTGGAGCGTCGGTGATGGGGGTGGCTGTGCAGCCCGGTGGTTGATCGTGTCTCTGTCGTCGGGCGCGATCGCGTGTCGGTCGATGAGGGCGCTGGCTGCTCGATAGATCGACTCGCGCAGGGCTCGTGCGTCGGCCAGGTCACGCCCAGCTGGCGTTGCCGGTGCGGGGAGCCCTGCGGCGTCGAGCCAGGCGCTGAGGTCGTCGGGCGATGCGAGCAACGCGGTCGGCCAGACGGCGCGGTATCGGAGGGTCCAGGTCAGGTCGAGCGACAGTCGACCGCCGAACTGGAACTCCGGTGCGCGATCCGCGGTCATCGTCGCAGGGTAGGGCACGAGTTCACGGGTCGCCGTCGAGTTCACCGACGACCCCGAGGAGGCGGGTCGCCGCCATGCCAGCGGCTACGCATTCACCATCGGAGCGATGGGAGCACCCGGGAAGAACCTCTACAACCGGGCGTTCTCGGCGCAGGGCTACAGCGACGACGTCGCCGCGGTGTACGAACTCTGGCAGGCCGGCAAACGCCAAGAGGCCGCGGCCCGCGTACCGTTCGACATCGGGTTCAAGACCAACCTGCTCGGGCCGCCCGAGGTGATCCGCGAACGCATCCGCCTCTACCGCGACGCTGGCATCACGACGCTGCAAGCAAAGGTAACCGGCCCCGAACGACTCGACACGGTGGCCCAACTCGTCGACCTCGTGCGCGAGGTCGACGCCGAACGGGCCGGAACTCCCACGCGATGAGCTTCGCTGAGGGGCATGATGCGCCGGGACCCCAGGCGACCGCCGTGAGATCATCGGTCGTGGTGTCGTACGCGAGGAGCCAGTCGCGGAGTTCGCCGACGCACATCGACCGCACCGGTGCGAACGCCTCCGGGTCGTGCTGTTCCCGGATCAGGCGGCTGACGTCGTCGATCTCCCACGGGACGATCGGTTCGTCCAGCAACGTGGTGAGTGGCACCTCGGCCAGGCAGAGCTGGGCGGCGACGCGCTGCTCCTGCGATTCGGCGGCGACCCCCGCGAGCTCATCGCCGGATCGCCGGGGTGACGCCTTGGCCAACAGCGTCCGCAGGTCCGCAAAGCCGTACGACCGCCCCGCCAACGTGACACCGAACGGTGCAGGCACGTCGGCATCCCTACCGCACAAGGTGGTGCCGGTCACTCCTGACGGGCCGCTCTTCGCTCGGGTCTGCGTCTGACGACAGCTACCCGTTCACCTGGTCGACGTGAGCTCGTGTGTCTTTGCTATGATCAAATACGTAGATAATCTACGCACTTGATCCAGAAGTGATCGTGACGAACCTTCCCGCAACGGAGACCGACGAACGGAGAGCCGAATGACCACACTCGATGCCACCACGACCGCACCGGCCTCGCGCCTCAAGGGCTGGGACTCGATCGAGTTCTACGTTGGCAATGCGCGAGCAACGGCCGGGTTCCTGACCGCCGCCTTCGGATTCGAGGTGACCGCCTACGCCGGTCCGGAGACCGGTCGCGACGATGTGGCGTCGTATCTCCTGGAGCAGGGCGACATCCGGTTCGTGGTGACGGCCGGGTTGACGCCTGACTCGCCGATCTGGACGCACGTGCGTGAGCACGGCGACGGCGCACAGGACCTCGCATTCGTGGTCGACGACGCGACGATGACCTATGAAGCGGCGATCGCCCGCGGTGCTCGTTCGGTCAGCGAACCGTATGAACTGAGTGACGAGCACGGCACGTTGCGGCTCGCGGCGATCGGAACGTACGGAGAGACGAAGCACACGTTCGTCGACCGACGCGACTACAGCGGTCACTACTGCCCGGGCTATGTCACGACAGGCCTGCCACCCATGCCGGCCGGCCAACCCGTGGGTCTCGATCGCATCGACCACGTGGTGGGCAACGTCGAGATCGGCAAACTCGACGAATGGGTCGCGTTCTACGAAGACGTGATGGGCTTCCGGCAGCTCCGCCACTTCGACGAGCATCAGATCGCCACCGAGTACAGCGCGCTGCGCTCCACCGTGGTCACCAACGACGCCGGTGTGACGATGCCGCTCAACGAACCCGCTGACGGACTCAAGCGCAGCCAGATCCAGGAGTATCTCGACACCTACCGCGGCCCCGGCGTGCAACACATCGCCCTCGGTACCGGCGACATCGTCCAGGCAATCAGGGCTCTGCGTTCACGCGGTGTGCGTTTCCTCGAAGCGAACGAGGAGTACTTCCACGACGTGCGCAACCGACTCGGCTACCTCGAGGTGCCATGGAACGCGATCGAGCAGCTCGGCATCCTCGTCGACAGCGAATCGGACGGGCACCTCTTGCAGCTCTTCACCGAGCCGATCACCGACCGTCCGACCGTGTTCATCGAGATCATCCAGCGTGGCGGAGCGACCGGTTTCGGCGAGGGGAACTTCAAAGCTCTCTTCGAGTCGATCGAACGAGAGCAGGAGCGTCGAGGCCACCTGTGATCGGCAGTCCGCGCGACGCAGTCCTCGACCTTCCGGCTTACCGGCCGGGACGCTCGGCTGCGGAGGTCGCCGCCGAGCACGCGATCGCCGACGTCATCAAACTGGCATCGAACGAAGTGGTGTCCGGCCCGTTGCCGGGTGTGGTCGCCGCCATCGCCGAAGCGACCGGCGACGCCAATCTGTACTCGGATCATCGGGCCACGATGCTCCGCCAGGCGATCGCTGCGTCGAACGACGTCGGGGTCGATCGCGTGACGGTCGGGCCCGGATCGGTCGGACTGCTCCAACAGCTCGTGTTGTCCTACGCCGATCCAGCCGACGCCGTCGCGTTCTGTTGGCCCTCGTTCGAGGCCTATCCGATGTTCGCGTCGCTCATGGGCGCGCAGATCGCTCAGGCACCTCTCCGACGCCAGAGTTTCGATCTCCCAGCGCTTGCCGACGCAGTTCGGGAGAGTGCGGCGGTGGTCAAGCTCGTCCTCATCGCCAATCCCAACAACCCGACCGGAACGGCCGTCGGCACCGACGACCTTGCCGCATTTGTCGAACGGGTTCCCCAGTCGTGTCTTGTCGTCATCGACGAGGCGTACCGGGAGTTCGTGACAGATTCGCGCGTGGTCGATTCGGTCGCACTCGTCGAGCAGTTCGACAACGTCGTGGTGTTGCGCACCTTCTCCAAGGCGTATGGTCTCGCCGCACTTCGCGTGGGCTACGCGATCGCTCGACCCGAGGTGATCGACGTCATCGACCGGACGCTCATACCATTCGTGGTCAACGGCATCGGCCAGGCGGCCGCCATCGCCAGTCTTGCCTCACCCGACGAGTTGCGGGCCCGGGTCGTCGCAGTCGTGGCCGAACGTTCGAGAGTCGCTGACCGCCTTCGCAGATCCGGATGGATGGTGCCCGAGCCACAGGGGAACTTCGTGTGGTTGCCGGCCGGGCGTTCGTCGATCGTCATCGGTGTCGAACTCGAACGACTTGGTGTCGTGACCCGGGTCTTCTCCGATGTCGGTGTTCGCGTCACCATCGCCGACCAGGCGTCGAACGATCGATTCCTCGACGCGTTCCACGCAGTATCCGTCAATCTCGATGCCGTCGAGTGGGGGCTTCCGACCGGTGACCTCGCCCGCCGAGTCGCGGATGAGCTGACGCAGCTCGACGTGGTCGGAGGACGGCTCCGCCAACATGCGGAATCGGGGCGGACCGCCGGATTCACAGACCCCGACGAACCCACGGGCGAACGGTGGGACGAGGGCCAACTCTGGGCCCACCTCGCCGAGTTCGGGGCGTACTGGCGTCGCGAGCTGCACACGATCGTCGACGCGGTCATCGACGGCCCGGTCCCCTTCGGCCGCACCAAGCGCGACCCACATCGCCGGGCGATGATCGAGTCGGGTCGCAACGAACCAATCGACCGACTCCACGCCGCGGTCGTTGACCATGTCGCAGCGTTCCGCGCCGACCTCGCCGAGATGACCACCGCCGATTGGTCACGGCGCGGCATCCACGAGACGCTGGGCGAGATGGACCTCTGGGCATTCCTCGGTCACTTCGTGACGGGTCATTACCGAGAGCACGCCGACCAACTCGACGGGCTCGTCCGATGAGTGCATCTCTCGCCGAGACCGACTCGTGGGTCGACGTCCCGCCGGGCTCACCGTTCCCGCTGCACAACCTTCCGCTCGGGGTCGGTCGAAGGACCGATGGAACCGTCGGCGCGTTCGTCGCCATCGGCGACCAGGCCCTCGACCTCGCCGAGGCCGCGGGCACGGGCTTCCTCGACGACTCGCCCGCCGAATACGGACTCCTCGACGCCGGCGGGACCCTGAACGGCTTCGCCGCGGCGGGTCGATCCGCTCACCGTGCCCTTCGCCGACGCCTGATGGAGTTGTTCACGGATCGGACTCGCGAGGCCCAACTTTCGCCGTTGCTGGTACCCATCGACGAACTGACGATGGTGCTGCCCATCGCGGTTGGTGACTATGTCGACTTCTATTCGTCGCTGCATCACGCGACGAATCTCGGCCGGCTCTTCCGGCCCGATGGTGAAGCGCTCATGCCGAACTGGCGCCACATCCCCATCGGCTACCACGGTCGATCGGGAACGATCGTCCCCGACGGCGCCGACATCCCCCGTCCCCATGGGCTTCGACTGGTCGCCGGCGGCCCACAGTACGGGGCGTCGAACGCGCTCGACATCGAACTGGAGGTCGGCTTCGTCGTCGGAGCGCCGTCCGATCGGGGGTATCCGGTCGCGGTGGCCGACGCCGATGACCACCTGTTCGGAGTGTGTCTCATCAACGACTGGTCAGCGCGCGACATCCAGGCATACGAGTATCAGCCGCTCGGCCCGTTCCTGGGAAAGAGCTTCGCCACCTCGATGTCGCCCTGGATCGTCACCCTCGACGCGCTCGAGCCGTACCGGGTCGAGCCGGTCGAGCAGGACCCGCCGGTCGCCAACTATCTCCACGCGACCGGTGCCACGGGGTTCGATCTGTATCTGGAGGTGCTTGTGCAATCGGAGACCATGCGCGCCTCGGGCAGCGAGCCCATCGTCATCGCGCGCACCGGTTTCGCCGACATCTATTGGACCGCCGCCCAGCAGCTGGCGCACATGACCGTGAACGGAGCGTCCCTGCGGGCCGGTGATCTCTTCGCGTCCGGCACCGTGTCGGGGCCGATCCCCGGTTCGGAAGGCAGCCTGATCGAACAGTCGTGGCGCGGCGAACGACCGATCCCGCTTCCCGACGGGACCACCCGCTCGTTCCTGCTCGATGGCGATCGCATCACGATCAGAGGATGGGCGGGGTCGGACCCTGGCTCAAGGATCGGCCTCGGCAGCGTCACCGGCACGATCACACCCGGACACCTCACGACAACGGAGCACTGACATGGCCCACTACCGACAACTCGGCAACGTCCCAGCAAAGCGCCACACCCATCACCTGGACGCTTCCGGGAATCGTCTCACCGAGGAACTGATGGGCCAGGCCGGCTTCTCCTCCGACTCGAGTCTGCTCTACCACCGGAATTCGCCGTCGGCGCTGGACGCGATCGAGCCGCTGGCCGATCCGCCCGACAGCGGTCCCGCCACAGCGGACTCCCCCCTCACGCCTCGACATATCCGCACGTCGAACCTCACGTCCACGCGCAACGATCTCGTGACAGGCCGGACCGTGCTGCTCGCCAACGACGACATCGAGATCTCGTGGGCCGTCGCATCGAATGACGGCGCGCTGTACCGCAACGTGATCGGCGACGAGTTGATCTTTGTGCAGCGGGGCAGTGGTCGCCTGGAGTCGGTGTTCGGTCGTCTCGATGTCGGTCCGGGCGACTACGTCGTCGTGCCGGCGTCGACGACACATCGCTGGATCGTCGACACTGAGCTGAGCACGCTGGTTGTCGCCAGTCGTGGACACGTGCGGCCGCCGTCGCGGTACCTCTCCACATTCGGGCAGTTTCTCGAACACGCTCCCTATTGCGAGCGCGACCTTCGAGCGCCAGAAGAGCTGATCATCGAGGAGGGAGGTTCGGTACCGGTTCTGGTTCGCAATCGGGCCGGGTGGTCATGTCACGTGCACCGCGATCATCCGTTCGACGTCGTCGGCTGGGACGGGTGCGTCTATCCCCACGCGTTCAACATCGGCGATTTCGAGCCGATCGTCGGCCGCATCCATCAGCCGCCACCCGTCCACCAGACCTTCGAACTGCCCGGTGCGGTCGTGTGCTCGTTCGTGCCACGGCTGTTCGACTTCCACCCCGATGCTGTCAAAGTGCCGTACCACCACGCCAACACCGATTCCGACGAGGTGCTCTTCTACTCCGAGGGGGATTTCATGAGCCGCGCCGGGTCCGGCATCGGGATCGGGTCACTGTCGTTTCATCCCGCAGGATTCGTCCACGGCCCACAGCCCGGCAGCATCGAAGCAAGTCTCGACCAAGCGGCCACCGCAGAAGTGGCCGTGATGATCGACACCTTCGCTCCGCTTCGTGTCACCGACGAAGCCCGCTTCGCGTCTGACCACAACTACCCGTTCACCTGGTCGAGGTGAGCCCACCTGTCCGTGCTACGGTACGATGCGTAAATAAACTACGTAATTGATCAGGAGCGACTGTGACGAACCCTCCCACAACGGAGACCGACGACGTTCGGCAGGCGTTGGCGGCCGCCCCGCCAGACCTGACGCCGTACATCGATGGGGACCACGTACCATCCAGAAGCTCAGAAGAGCTGGCGTCGGTCAACCCAGCGACCGAGACGACGCTGTGGCACCTCCCCGCCGGGCATCCCGAGGACGTCGACGCAGCCGTTGCATCGGCCCTGGGCGCATTCCACGATACGCACTGGGCACACGACCGTGACCTTCGCGTCAGCTGCCTGTTGGAATTGGCGACGCTGATCGAGGACTACGCCGATCGGATCGCGCTGCTCGACACCCTCGAGATCGGCATCCCGATCGACGTGACACGCGCGGATGTCGCGCTCGCCACGGCGTTCATTCGTGACACGGTTGCGATGTTGCCGGCAGTCGACGACGACGTTTTTGCGCCGGCACGGCGCGTCCCACGCGGCGTGATCGCCGTCGTCGCGCCGTGGAACTTCCCGTTCTTCGTGGCTCTGACCAAGACCGTGCCATGCCTCGCTGTGGGCAACACCGTCGTGCTCAAGCCGAGCGAACTCGCCTCGGCGAGCGCCAACCTGCTCGCCGAACTCGCGACGCAAGCCGGTGTGCCCGACGGCGTGCTCAACGTCGTGGTCGGACTGGGCAACGTGGTCGGTGACGCACTGGTGCGCCATCGTGACATCGGGCAGGTCAACCTCACCGGATCGGTGACGACCGGGCGGGCTGTCCTCGCTGGCGCCGCTGCTGGCGGTCTTGCGCCGGTGCTCACCGAACTTGGTGGCAAGTCCGCCCACGTCGTGGGCGAGCACGCACCGGATCTCGACGTCGTCGCCGACGCGGTCGCGGCCGACATCTTCTGGTGCGCCGGCCAGGTGTGTTCGTCCGGATCCCGACTCATCGTCCACGAGCGCCATCACGACGAACTCGTCGATCTGCTGGTTTCTCGTGTGGCGTCGTGGACCCCTGGCGATCCGACCGGCACCGGTGTGCAGGCGGGTCCGCTCGGTAGCGAGCAGCACCTCCGAAGGGTCGAGGTGATGGTCGACGCCGCATCGTCGGCCGGAGCGCGGATCGTGACCGGAGGAGCGCCGGGACCACGACCCGGCTTCTACTACCCGCCGACGATCGTCATCGACGTCGAACCCGACCTCGAACTGTTCACCGAGGAGGTGTTCGGCCCGGTCTTGGCCGTGACTCGCTGCACGTCGACCGCTCACGGGATCGAACTAGCGAACGCCACGTCGTACGGACTGGTGGCAACCGGGTGGAGCACCGACGACGCTGAGATCGATCGACTGGCCGACTGTCTCCGAGCAGCGTGGGTCACCGTGAATCCGCATCTCGACCCACCATCGGACCCGCGCGCCGGGGCTGAATCGGTCGGCTGGTCGGGCTCGGGGGTCGAAGGCGGCCTGCCCACACTGCGCGCTGCAACGCGCATGTCGGTGGTCGCGGTGGGGCGACCCGACTAGAACGACGAACCACAAACGACGAAGGGTGATCACCATGTCCGTGCACAGCAGCCTCGAGCCTCCAGAATTGCCGTCGCAGTCCGTGGTCACCACGATCGGTGTGCGTGTCCCGATGCGCGACGGCCTGTCGTTGCACGCTGCACTGTGGCGCCCGCGCGGCCAGGTCGCGCCGGTGAGCGCCGTGATGGAGCTCACTCCCTACGGGGTCGATCACCTCAACGATGATGGTGTGTTCTGGGCGTCCAATGGTTTCGCCTACGTCGCCATTGACGTTCGCGGCCGTGGCAACAGCGACGGCGACTTCGTCCCGCTCTTGCGCGACGCTCTCGACGGCTATGACTCGGTCGAATGGATCGCGGCCCAACCATGGTGCGACGGCAACGTGGCGCTTCATGGCGGCTCGTACACCGGCATCAACCAGTACCTCATCCTTGCCGCCGCTCCACCGTCGCTGAAGGCGGCCACACCCGACTCCACGAGTGGCATCGGCATCGACGTCCCCAAGGGTGGCGTTCCCTCCCTGTACGACTTCGGCTGGGGGAGGCTGGTGAGCAATCGTGCCACCCACTTCACCATCAACGCAGACGCCGCCAACTGGCACCGGCACCTGTACGACGCCGCAGTTGCCGGCACCTCGCTGGTGGAAGCCGCTGCTCGTGCCGGGGCACCCGTCAACGAGTCGACCCTCGAACACGTCGACCGCGCCCAGCCTGGGCCGTATTGGGAGAAGTACCGCGCCCAGCCTGCACAGTTGGCCGCCACGACAGTCCCAGTGCTGTCGATCACCGGGATGTACGACGACAGCAGTGGGGGCACCATCTTCAACTGGCGGCGGTTCTGTGAACACGCACCGGCTGAGGTGATCGCGGCGAGCCACCTCGTGATCGGCCCGTGGGACCACATGGGGTGTCACTTCGGCCAGGGAAGCGTCGGCGAACTCACCTTCGGACCAGATGCGACGACGAACCTGCCCGAGCTTCGCCGCGATTGGCTTCGTCACATCCTGCACGGCGCCCCGCCCCCGGCCTTCTTGCAGGACAGGGTGATGCTGTATCTCACCGGCGACGAACGATGGATCGGAGCGCCGTCACTCGACGCCGCGACCGCTGGGCGGGCAGTCAAACACCTCCGCTCGGTCGATGGGCCGATGGACGCGACTCACTCGGGCTTCATCGCCGAGGCACCGGCCGACGGCCCGACCGCTTCGTTCTCCTGCGACCCGTTCGACATGCGCACGCACGAGGCTGAGCTGCGGCCTCGACCCGCAGGCAGCGGCCCTGACTCGCCGTTCCATGGTCAGCCGATGAACAACTTCCTCATGTCGGTCGCCGGGAACGACCCGACCAACCCCCGCGTCGTCTCCGACATCGATGGGCAGGGTCTGGTGTACACCTCATCGGTGCTCGCCGACGACATCACGATCGTCGGTGAACCACAATTGCACCTGCGTGTCGTGTGCGACCAGCCCGATGCCGACCTGGTGGTGATGCTGCACGAACTCACCCCGCAAGGGGACTCGATCTTTCTCAGCAGCGATGTCCTCCGGCTGAGCTGCCGCCACCTCGACGGCACGCACGACTACCTGGAGCCGGGTGCGCCCACCGATGTGACGTTCAGCGCGTTCAAGTGGTGCCAGCGCACAGTACGGGCTGGCAGTCGCCTGCGCATCGCGATCCGCCACGCCTACGCCATCCAGCTCACGCCGTTCGGTCACGGTCGCCCAGACGATGCCCCAGCGGCGCACGTCTCCGTGCTCCACGACGCCGACGCGGCCCCACGCCTGGAACTGCCGATCGGGGACACGTGACGCTGATCGACGAACTGCAGGGCCGCCTGGCCGCCGACTGCATCGAGACCGACCCGGACGTCATCGCCGCATACAGCCACGACCGGGCGATCTTCGAGCAGGCCGGCGCTGCGGCGGTGCTGGTGATGCCGCGTTCCACGGCCGATGTGGTGGCGTGCATCGACGCTGCTCGCGCTGCTGACGCACCGGTGGTGACGCGAGGTGCGGGAACTGGGCTGTGCGGCGGTGCGAACGCATCCAACGGTTGCATCATCCTGTCACTGCATCGCATGAACCAGGTGCTCGAGATCGACACCGTCAACCGCATGGCTCGTGTGCAACCGGCGGTGATCAACGGTGATCTCAAACGAGCCGTCGCCGAGGTCGGTCCGTTCTATCCGCCGGATCCCGCCTCGTACGAAACCTCCAGCATCGGTGGCAACGTCGCCACCAACGCCGGGGGACTCTGCTGCGTTCGGTACGGCGTCACGCGCGACTACGTCATCGGCCTCGAGGTGGTGCTGGCATCGGGTGAGGTCATCCGGACCGGTCGTCACACACTCAAGAGCACCACCGGGCTCGACCTCACCGGCGTCTTCGTCGGCTCCGAGGGTGTCCTCGGCGTCATCACGGAGGTCACCGTGAAGCTCCTCCCACAACCGCCAGCGCCGTGCACGGCCGTTGCCTACTTCTCCGACCTTCCATCGGCCGGACGCGCAATCGTCGACGTGTTCACGGCCGGTCACGAGCCGACGCTGATGGAGATCGTCGATCAGGCCTCGCTGCAGCAAGTCGATGCCGTGTACTCGATGGGTCTCGACACGACAGCGGCGTGCTTGCTGCTCACCCAGACCGTGGGGGACGGCGCAACCGAGTCCATCGGGGCGATCGCCGCCATCTGCACCGGTCACGGCGCGACCGAGGTGTACCACGTGACCGACGCCGCAGAGGGGGACATGTTCATCGAGGTGCGCCGTCGCGTGTGGTCGGCATTCGAGCAACTCGGCGTGGCGATGCTGCCCGAGGACGTGGCAGTGCCGCGAGAACGCCTTCCCGAACTGCTGGAAGGCATCGTGGAGATCGGCGAGCGAAACCGCATCCGGCTCCCGACGATCGGCCATGCCGGCGACGGCAACATGCATCCGCTACTGGTGTTCGACGGCGCCGACCCGATGGAGGTCGAGCGAGCCCGTCGCGCGTTCGCCGACATCGTCGAACTGGCGCTCCGTCTGGGCGGCACCATCGCTGCCGAGCACGGCGTCGGCACCCTGAAGCGGCCATATCTGGAGCAGGAGATCGATCCGACGCACCTCGCAGTGCAGCGTCGGGTGAAGGCGCTCTTCGACCCGAACAGCCTCCTCAACCCTGGAAAGGCCATCTGAACCCGAATGCTCCTGCCGGGTCATCACCCGGCTCAACCGGTCAGCTTCGTCGCGACGTGTTCGCCGATCGCTGTGACCGGCAACGCCGTCGTGGCGCGCGGAACACGCGGGAAGAGTGACGCGTCCGCGACGACGAGGCCTTCGACTCCGAGCACCCTGGCTCTTGCGTCGCAGACGGTGAACTCGTCGTCGGGATCGCCGAGGCCGGCACCCCCGGTCGGATGCCAGTAATGAACATGGTGTCGCATCGCCCACCGTTGAGGCTCGTCCTCGGGGAATCGTTGGGCCGGCCCGACGTAGCCGCGCAGTGCGTCGGTGTGGACGAGTTCACGCACCCAGGGCACGAACTCGACGAGCCGCTCGACGTCTGACGCCGTCGACAGGTATCGGTGGTCGATCACCGGGGCCGATGTTGGATCTGAGTCGGCCAGCCGGACCGAGCCGAACGAATCGGGCCGGAGCAGCCCGATGGGAACCACACACCGCCACGTACCTTCCTCGGCCGGTTCGATCCACGGGAAGACGTGCGTGTCGAACGGCGCATTCGCGGTCGAACTCGCGAGCTTGGCGACGGTTTGTTCTTCGGGCAGGAACCCGCGCCACGCCGCGAACGCAGCCAGCTCGCGGTCGAGAAGAGCGGTGGACGCGAACTCGAGGCGCAGCACCGGTTGGTCCTGCACGAGCCGGCCCACACCGGCCAGATCGACCACGACGTCGACGCCGACGGATCGAAGGTCCGATGCCGGCCCGAGGCCGGAGCGCAGCAGGATCGCCGGCGTGCCGTATGTCCCAGCGGCAAGCACCACGAGGTCGGTGCCGATGCGGAGTGGACGACCGTCGACAAGCGTGTGAACGCCAACCACTCTGCCGCCGACACACTCGACGCGGTCGACCAGACATCGATCGATGACGCGCAGGCCCGAAGACTGCCGCACGGGATCGAGGTAGGCGATCGCGGTGTTCCATCGCTTGCCGTCAACCACGTTCACCGGGCTCAGGCTGACCCCGACCCCACCCTTCGGATCGAGCAGGTCATCGGTGCGCATGACACCGAGCGACGCGCACGCATCCAGAAATGCGCGTTGGAAGGGCTGGATGTCGTCCTCGCCGGGAACGTGTACCCGCGTGCGTTCGATCGCTCGGTCAACCGCAGGTCGCAACGCGTCAACAGACCATCCCGGAGGGAGCGATGCGTAGTCGCCTGACCATCCGATCGACATCGTCGAGCCGTTGTGCGAGGAGCAGCCGCCGATCACCTTCGCCCGGTCGAACTCCAAAGTTCGTCCATCGGCCGACTCGCCGGTAAACCCCCAGTCGTGGCTCGTGGGCAGCGTCGTAGCGTCGAGCAGCTCAGACGGCCATCGGCCCTCGTCGAGCGCGCCATAGTCGGGGCCGGCCTCGCACACGACCACCGATGCGCCGGCCTCGACGAGCCGCGCAGCAACGACGTTGCCTGCCGTTCCGCCCCCGACGACGACGACGTCGGTTCTCACACGATCTGCCGATCTCGTCGACGGGGCCGCGCCGGAACGGGCGCCATTGCCTCGAGTTCGACGGTGTCGACTGGGTCGAGTCCCAGCATCGGGCGGCGTACGTGCCGGTACGGCAGGGTCGACAGGTCTGCAGTCAACGTGCCGGGTCCGTCACATCGGATGACGTGCGCCGCGATCGGGCCGAAGTCATTCATGAAGTGCTGCGTGCTCTTCACGACGAGCACCCGACGTGTCAGGGGGTCGATTCCGTGGTCGGTGAACACGTGGCGGCTGAAGACCTGCGATCGGACGGTGGCCATGACGATCTCGATGCCGCCCACGCGTATCGCTGCCGTCCTACCGAGCGGGAAGTTCGGGTCGCCGAGCCCGAACAGCGACTGGGCAGAGTCGCTGCGGACACTGATGATCTCCGCGACGACGTCGATCGGGTCGCCGGACATCGGCCCGGTCTTGCCGCCGATGCGCAGCGGCAGTGACGCACCGACGCCCGCGTCGTGGCAGATGTCGACAGCCACCGGATCCCAGAGCAGCGCCACCGCCACGTCGCGGGCGCCCTGTCGGATCAACTCGGCGAGCACGAACGTCGAGTCGCCCGCCGCGCCGCCACCGGCGTTGTCGGCACGGTCGGCGACGACGACTGGTCGGTCGTCGAACGCGAGCGCCATCGACACCGCTTCCTCCACTCCGGGGCCGACCCACGACCGTCCGGTGATCACGGTGCGGAAGTCGGCTGCCACCTGCTGGGCGAGTGACGCCGCAAAATCGGGGTCGTCGTCGGTCGTGACGACGATGCTGGCGGACACGTCGGGCTGGTCGGAACCCTCGAAACCGTGGTTCGCGGACACCATGAGGACTCCAGGTGTCTGCTGCGCCTCGATCAGTCGCTCGTTGAACCCGATCATCGGCTCGCTGGTGGTGGGGTAGGCGCCGGGAGCCATGAACCGCACCGCTGCAGTCGTCGGACGGGCGTCGCCGCGTCGAATCCTGCCGAGGACCGGCAGCATTTCGCCGGCTCGTCGGGCGTAGTCGGTGTGGGGATACTCGCGACAACTCACGACGAGGTCTGCGGCGGCGAGCATTTGCGACGACAGGTTGGTGTGGCGGTCGAGCAAGGCGCCAACGGCGACCTCCTCACCTACGGTCTCACGGATGATCGCGAGAAGTTCGCCCTCGCAGTCATTCTGACGACTTGACATCTAGATGATTGGTTCCAAGGGGTCGGTGGGTCAGTGGTCGTAGGCGAGGAGTGATCGGGCGGGACCGCTGACGCCGCTGGTTTCGTTGTGCCAGATCGCGGCGGTGAGCGCAAGGAGTCGTTGCAAGATGCGAGCGCAGACGCCTTCGGGTTTGCGGCCGCCGTGACGTTCCAAGTCGAGCTGGGCCTTCAAGGTCTGGTTGACCGATTCGATGATCTGGCGGAACGGTTTCAGGAATCGGGTGTGCAGTCGTTCCGTCTTTTCTGAGCGCACCTTCGGTCGGATCAGTGTGATGCCGGCGTCGTTGAGTTCGGTCTCGAACGCAGCAGATCGGTAGCCCTTGTCGGCCATCAACATCTGACCTGGCCGGCCCCCGAGTGCCGGATCGAGGTGGATCATCGCGAGTGCAGTGTCGCGTTCGTCGGTCTTGGCTCCGGTCACCGCGTACGCGACCGGCAACCCTGATGGCGTAGCGATCAGGTGGAGTCGGAGTCCCCAGAAGAACCGGGAATGGCTGGCGCAGTAGCCGTAGGTGGCGTAGCCGGCCATGTCGGAACGTTTCACCGTTTCACGGCTGCGGCCGCACTCGACTGGTGTCGAGTCCACGAGCCACAGGTCGTCGTTCCATGACGGGCAATCGCGGGCGAGCGTCGCGATGATGTGTTGCATCGTGGCCGCGGCGTGGCGGAGTCGTTTGTTGTAGGCGGGGCGCTGGGGCAAGTACGGAAACAAGGATCGCAGATGCACGTTGGCGTGGCGGATGAATCGGGCTTCGGAGGTGTAGCCGAGCAGGGCTTGAATGACGGCGAGTGTGATCAGTTCGGCATCGGTGAGCTTCGGGGCGATCCCGATCTTGGGCCGCTCTGGTGCCCACTGTGGGTGTTCAAGCAGGAGGTCGTCGATCGTGACGTAGAGTCGGGTCGCGAGGGTGTCCAGGTCAGGGTTCATACGCTGTGTCCTTTGGGATCAGGGTTTGTATACGCCCCCTGATCTTGGACACCCTCGTGAACCAGATGGTGGATCATCGCGCGGAGCGCGCGAACCCCTTGGAACTATTCATCTAGGAAGAGCCAGGTCAGCGCATCGACCGCCCAATTTCGGGCGGTCGATGCGAGCTGCCGGTTGCACGATTCCTGCACAGACTTCTTCGGTGTAGCGGAAATCGGACGGGCCGTACGGCTCTCGGGTACGTATCAACGCGAACACGCTCATGCCGCACCGCAGGCCGTCGTCGCACCCGAACCGTGCGGATCTGGCATCCTGTGTTGATGTTCGACGATCGCTCGCTGGCCTTCCTCGCGGAAGTTCGCTTCGCCCGCCTGGCCACCATCGGCCGCGACGGCTTCCCCCACAACGTGCCGATCTGGTTCGACGTCGAGCCCGCCGCCGACGGTTCTCACGACGTGCTGTTCGTCTCTGACCGATCGGCGACCAAGACCCGCAACGCCCTCGCGAACCAGCGCGCAGGTGCCACGATCGGCGGCGACCGCGGCGACACCGAGGGCTATCTCATACGCGGCACGATCACCGTAGAGGACGACCCTGGCCAGACGGTTACGCACCGCATGATCGATCGTTACGAGGCTGGCACCCCTCGCGCCGCCGAGCTGCGCGAGGCCTGGAGGGACGACGACATCGTCGTACTGCGGCTGCGGCCCACATCGGTCGTGAGCGTCTGGGGCTGAAGTCGTTTGTGCTAGCGCTGTGCCACGCCGCGGGGATCGGCCGACCTGGAGAACACGCCACCGATACCGCTCTGCAGCGAAACCTGCTCGCAGCGCAGCCGGCAGCACCGCTAGTACCGAAACCACCGCTCGGGCGAAGTCATCGACAGCGATGGCGCGCCAATGAGCCTTCATGACCGTCCACCGGCACACCCAGGCAGGTGGCATCCTGTTGTGGTGTTCGATGATCGTTGCTCGGCAACCTTGACGATGGAGATACGTGATGACGATCGGTGAGATCGCCCGACGTCGCATTGACGGCCCTGCGCCAGCACGAACCGATCCGGGCCAGCGAGGTCTGACGTGACTCCGATCGCAGGTTTCTCACCCGATCTGTTCGCTGCCAAGCGGGTAGTGGTGACCGGGGCAGCGGGCGGGATTGGCCGCGCAGTCTGCGACGCCTTCGTGAAGGTCGGCGCCGAAGTCATCGGGATTGACCGAGACGAAGCCCCGGGCATCCTGCGCTGCGACCTCAGGGATCGAGCGGCGCTGCAGAACATGGCCGAGACGGTCTCATCGGGGAGGCCGATTGCAGCCCTTGTCAATTGTGCCGGTACCTTCCGCCGCGTGCGGTTGCCTGATTCCGACGCCGGCGGTGAGCTGGACGCTGCCCTCGCCCTGCAGATCGTCGCCCCTTACCTTCTGCTGCGCACCTTGCTGCCGGCGCTGCGCAACGGGGCCGTCGTCAACATCACTTCGACAAGCGCCGAGCGAAGCAGTCGAGACGCCTCGGCCTATTCCATCGGGAAGGCAGGTCTGAGGATGCTCACAAGCGCCCTGGCTGCGGAGCTTGCCGCCGAGGGCGTGCGTGTGAACGCCGTGGCTCCGGGGGAAGTGGAGACAAGGCTGACCGCGGGCGACCCTCGGGTCGATGCGCTCATCGCACGCATCCCCATGGGACGACGGGCGCACCCCGCTGAGGTCGCGGCCGCCGTGGTGTTCCTCGCTTCGCCCCTCGCCTCCTACATCACGGGGGCGACACTGGTGGTCGATGGTGGTTTCCTGGCCGCCTGTTGACCCGGCGCAGTTGTATCGCGGACCTCAACGGCCGTTGCCAGCCGCCATTGATGTCCGCCAGCAGTTCGACGCCCTGTGCGGCTGCGGCAATGGCCTCCAGTCGCATGGCGTCGGCGCCATCAGAGCCGCCCAGCTTGATCTTCAGTGCCTTGGCACCGCGCTGGGCTGAAGCGGCCTGGGCCATCTCTTGCGGCGAGGCCAGGCCCACCGTGGGCATGATGGCCACGGGCGGGTTGCCTTCGCCGCGGCCCAGCAGCTCCCACACCCGTTGCCCGCTGCGCTTGGCAGCGAGGTCCCACAGCGCGCAGTCCAGCGCATTGCGCAAGGGCTGGTTGGGCAGGCGGTCGAGGATGTTGTCGGTGGACAGGGTCGCCAGCCAGTCCGGTTCCCGTGCCAGGCGAAACAGCTCGGCCTGCGCCTCCAGTCCCACGATCTGCTCGTGCTCGTGCGGCTCGCATTCGCCCCAACCGGACACATCGCCTTCACCAATCCGGACTGTCAGCGCCAGGCTGTCGACGAAGACGCGCCGGGAGATCGCAAACGGCTCGCGCAGCGGCCAGCGCCGCAGATCGGCCAGCAGCGAGCGCATCAGTGAGTTGCTCTGATGAAATCGGCTGCACGCTCGGCGATCATGATCGTCGGCGCGTTGAGATTGCCCGAAGGGATCGTCGGCATCACCGAGGCATCGGCCACGCGCAAGGCGTCGACGCCTCGAACGCGCAGTTGCGGATCGACGACCGAACCGGAGTCCATGCCCATTTGGCAGGTGCCGCTGGCGTGGTAGCAGATGCTGGCGTCGTCCCGGACAAAGCGGTGCAGCGCTGCCGTGTCGTCGAGATCGAAGTTGGGCGTCAGCCGACGGGCCACATGCCTGGCAAAGGGTGCCGTTGCCGCAATGCGGTCAATCAGCCTGACGCCGGCAGCCAGGGTCGCGACGTCATCGGAGTCGGCCAGAAGATTAGGCTCGATGCGCGGCGGCGCGTCCGGGTGCGCACCCGACAGGCACAGCCTGCCGCGCGAGAGCGGCCGCGCTACCGAGGGCGAGAGTGAGAACACCGGCGTGCCGCGCGTGCCCCATCTGTTCCGCCGCTGAGTCTGCGCCCCTGCACGGATGAGTCGGTTGTCGACGGCGACGTCATGGGGGAGTGCCACCCACACCGGAGTCACCGGCGCTCACTCGACCCAACGCAGTCTGCCTGCACGAGTGACAGAGGTTGGCGTGTCGGCAATGACGACGACTTCGACTGTTGAGTGCATGAGCCTCAACCCAGTTGGAGCGCCGACGTTGAAGTCGTCTGACAGACGACGACTCGATGTCGGTCGGTGGGCGCCGGCTCCCTGTTTGCCTGGTCGGTCCTGTCGCCGAGGGTGCCCGGCGCACGTAATGGGTGACACCGATGCGCGGCTGTCAGATTCTTCAAGGAGTTCCAAACGCATCGCGAGCCAAAGCTGTGACCTGGTCACCAGCAATTTCACATCGTCCCCGTGGCAGCCCAGACGAACATCGCTCGCGCAACATGAGACACGCCAGCCGGCAGGGGTGCTCAGGGTCAGGAACGCTGTCTGCGCCTCAGCGCATCAGGTGGCGGGATCGCGAGCCCAACTCCAGGGGTAGTCCGGGGCTGACACCGCACGGGCCGCGTCGGTCACCCCGAGCGGGGCGAAGGTGTCGATCATCACGGCCACCTCCTCGGTTCTGGATTGCGGCACGCTCGCCTCGAAGCTGCCCGGCTGGGGGCCGTGCACGAACCCGGCTGGGTGGTACGAGATCGACCCCACACCGATGCCCGACCCGGCGCGGCTCATGAAGTTGCCAGCGCTGTAGAACAGCACCTCGTCGCTGTCGGTGTTGGCGTGGTGGTACGGAATCTTCACCGCGTCGGGGTGGAAGTCGAACAACCGGGGTACGAAGGAGCACACCACGAATCCCGGGCCCTCGAAGGTCTGGTGCACCGGGGGTGGCTGGTGGATGCGGCCGACGATCGGTTCGAAGTCGTGGATGTTGAGCGCCCACGGGTACAGCGCGCCGTCCCAACCCACCACATCGAACGGGTGGTGCCGGTGGGTGTGCCGAGAAAGGCCGCCTGCGGAACGCACCAGCACCTCGATGTGCTCGCCTTCCACCAGCAGCGGACGGTCGGGTGCCCGAAGGTCACGCTCGCAGTAGGGGGCGTGCTCGAGGAACTGGCCGTCGCTGGAGAGGTAGCGGCGGGGTGGGTTGATGTGGCCTCGCGCCTCGACCACCAACGCATCGACCCTGCCCTCCGGTACCCAACGGTGGGTCGTGCCCGCCGGGACCACCACGTAGTCGCCGGCCTCGACGCGCATGGCGCCGAACACCGACTCGAGCATGGCGGACCCTTGCTGCACGTAGAGCAACTCGTCGCCGGTGGCGTTGCGGTACAACGGACTGGTGTCACCCGCGCTGACGAAGCCGATGCGCAGGTCGGCGTTTGCCAGCAGCACGCGGCGACCGGAGACCAGGTCGGCGGCGGGTGCGAGTTCGCCGGTTCGTAGATGGCGCGGGGTGAGCGGATGATCGGGAGTCGCTGCGAACGACGGCGTCGCAACCGCCTCGATTGCCGTGATTGCCGCAGGTGAGTGGCGGTGGTAGAGCAGCGCCGAGCGCGACGAGAAGCCTTTTTGGCCCATCAACTCCTCGTGGAACCGATGACCGTCATCGCTGCGGAACACGGTGTGACGTTTGCGGGGCACCTGGCCCACCTGCTGGTAGTGCGGCATCACTCACCTCCTGGAGATACGGTGCCGCTGAGCGAACCGAGACCGATGCGCGTCGCCGGATCGCTGCCGGCCCACCCGCGTAACGTCACCCGATCGCCCTCGAGCAGGAACGACCGGGTGGTGCCGTCGGGCAACGTGAGCGGCCGGGCGCCACGCCGGGTGAGCTCGATCAGACTGCCCTCGCTGCCGGGTGTCGCGCCCGACACCGTTCCCGACGCGAACAGATCACCGGGTCGAACGGCTGCGCCGTTGACCGTGAGGTGAGCGAGCTGCTGAGCCGGCGTCCAGTACATGTCGGCAAATCCGGTTCGGCTGATGCACACCGGTGGTTCCCCTGCGGCCCGCATCGCCGCCGAGTCGAGCCAGACCTCGAGGTGCAGGTCGAACGCCCAGGGTTCGCTGGTGGTGAGATAGGCGGCTGGTGGCGGGTCTTGGCTCACCGACGGCACCCGGAACGGCGCCAGTGCGTCGAATGACACGAGCCATGCGGACATCGAGGTGGCGAAGCTCTTGCCGAGGAATGGGCCGAGCGGCTGGTACTCGTAGGCCTGCACATCGCGCGCCGACCAGTCGTTCACCAGGCACATGCCGTACAGGTGTTCACCCGCCTCGGCGATCGGGATCGGGTGACCCAATGTGCTCGCGGTGCCCACCACCGTGCCGACCTCCAACTCGATGTCGAGCGCGGCGGTCGGGCCCACGATCGGCTCGCCGTCGACGAGCCGATAGCCGGTCGGGCGCACGATCTCGGTCCCATCGGGTACGAGCGAGCCCGACCGGCCGTGATAGCCGATCGGGATCCGCCGCCAGCTGGGCATCAGCGCTTCCCCATCGGGGCGGAACAGCCGACCGAGGTTCGTCGCATGGTGGATCGACGAATAGAAGTCCACGTAGTCGCCGACCCACACCGGTAGCCCCATCTCGAGCGCGGTCAACGGGTGGAGATGATCGTTGAGCGACGGTGCGTACTGCGCATCGCTCAACAGCACGGTGAGCCGTTCACGGACGGTTCGCCAGACCGACCGCCCTGACGCCAGATAGCGATTCAGACCGGCCTGGGCGAACACCCCGTCGGGGAGCCCGACCGAACCGAACAGGCGCAACTGCTCAACCGCCGCGAGATCGAGCGCCATGTCGCCGATGGCCACCCACGCCCGCCAGCGATCGTCGCCGGAGTGCCCGATGCCGAGCGGGAGGTTGCCGAGCGGGAACGGCGAACCGGCAGGGATCTCGATCCAGCTCATCGTTCGCCGCGCAATCCGTCGAGCTGGTCGGCATGCTCGTGGTAGTGGCCGGTCACGAAGTGGCGCAGGAACACGAACAGGTCCATATCACCGAGCGTCGGGTGCCGTCCGGTTCGCTCCCAGTCGGCGGCGTCCAGCAACGCCAATTCGTGTGCGAAGTGGGCGATGTCGCCGCGCACGATCGACATCTGCTGATCGATCGCAAGATGGCAGTTGCGTTCGATGGCTCCAATGCGTTCCGCATCACGCTTGGTCCTGCCGAACGGTACGGGCTCGCTGCTGCGCGCATCGACGATCCGCCGCAACTCGGGCAACCAGAAGCTGCCGAACTCCGCCAGATGCGCCCAGACCTGTCCAGCATCCCACTGTTCGCCCGAGGGTTCGTCGGGTGCAGTGAGTCCGTCTGAGGTTCCGGCCGCGGCGTGGGCTTCGAGCCGTCCCAGCGCCCGGGCGAGGTCGGCGAGCTCGCCCACGACCCGCTCGGCCAGCACGCCGGTCGGTGCGGTCACAGGTTGCCTCGACGAGCTTGCTCGCGCTCGATCGACTCGAACAACGCTTTGAAGTTGCCCTCGCCGAACCCACGGGCACCGCCGCGCTGGATGATCTCGATGAAGACCGTCGGTCGGTCGGTGATCGGCTCGGTGAACAACTGCAGCAGATGGCCGTCGGGTTCGTGGTCGACGAGGATGCCGAGGCGTTGGAGCTGGTCCCACGGCAGATCGAGGAAGCCGAGTCGTTCGCGCACGTCGCGGAAGTACTCGTCGTTGGCCGCCAGGAACCGGACACCGCGCGCTCGCAGCGATGAGATGGCCTGCACGATGTCATCGGTGCGGAAGGCGAGGTGCTGGACTCCCGGTCCTCGATAGGTGTCGATGTACTCCTGGATCTGGCTCTTGCGCTTGCCGTCGGCGGGCTCGTTCAACGGCATCACGATGCCTCGACCGTTCGTGACCACCGTCGAACGCAGCGCCGAGAACTCGGTCGAGATCTGGGATTCGTCGAAATGGCGCAACTGGGTGAAACCCATCACCTCTTCGTAGAAGGCCACCCACTCGCCGAGTCGGCCGTCCTCGACGTTGCCCACCACGTGATCGATCCGAGTGAGCCCGACCATCGGACCCGTCGCGGGCTCGGGCACTCCGTCGCGTTGGAAGCCGGGGCAGTAGTAGCCGGCGTAGTCGCGACGGTCGACGAAGGTGTGCTTGGTGTCGCCGTAGGTCGCCACGGCCGACAGGCGCAACACGCCGTGCTCGTCGCGTCGCTCGTACGGCTCGTCGACCGGGTGCGCGCCACGCGCCACCGCGGCCTCGAAGGTGGCTGTCGCATCGTCGACCAGGAACGCGAGATCATGGGCGCCGTCGCCGTGCTCGCGTACGTGATTCCAGATCGGCGATTCTGGGGTGAGCCCAGAGGTGACCACGACCCGGATGTCGCCCTGCTCGAGCAGATACGACGCCTTGTCGGCCACACCGGTCTCGGGCCCGGCGTAGGCGGTGATGGTGAACCCGAACGAGTTCGCCAGGAATCCCGCCATCGCCCGGGCGTTGCCGACCCAGAACTCGATCGAGTCCCATCCGGTCAGCCGGGCGGCGGGGGCAGTGGCGGCGGCACGAGCCGTCATGATCTCTCCTCGGAAATGGACGTGATGGAGAATGATCTTCGAGAAGGTGATGCGAGCAGTACAAGTGCTATCTGAATTTCTGTGCAGATCGCACAGCCTGTCGCCGTCAATCGGTGACAGACTGAGCAACGTGGCCACGCTCGACGACATCGACATCACCCTGCTCCGCCTGATGCGCTCCCGGCCGAAGACTCCGGTGGCCGAGCTCGCCCGACTCGCCCACGTGGCGAGGGGCACCGCACAGGCACGCATCGCCCGGATGGAACAGACGGGAGTGATCGTCGGCTACGGCCCCGATCTCGACGCCGCTGCAATCGAACACGGCGTGCTGGCGTTCTCCACCTTGCAGATCGCCCAAGGACAGGGTGACGCGGTGGTCGCCATCCTCACAGCGATCCCGCAGGTGCTCGAGGTGTACGCCGTCACGGGTACGGGCGATCTGATGTGCCGAATCGTCGCCCGATCCAACGAGCACCTGCACGAGGTACTGCAGGCGATGCTCGCGGCGCCGGGCATCTTGCGTACGGAGACCAACCTCGCGTTGCACACCCGGTTGCGGCGCCGCGAGATCGACCTCGTCATCGCCGGCTGACGTCACCTGACGCGACGCGACCGACCAGGCCCGCCCGGCCATGTCGACGCTCAGGCACTGCCTTTCAACTGCCGCCCCGGCCTCGGGACGTCACGGCCCGGCGGCGTGGCGGGATGTCGTCGGTGAACTGCTCGACCAGTGCGAGCACCGCCTCCTGCACCACGGTGCGGCCGCGGCTCGACCGACTGGTGACATCGGGATACGTCCGCCGGCGCAACAGATAGCCCGCTTCGAGGGCTTCGATGGCCCAGACCAGATCCTCCACGGTCCGACCCTTGACCATCCGCCGCTGCCCGTGCGCCAGGATGCACTGCAGGATCGCGCCGGTGGCGGCCACGTATTCGCTGTTCGGTCCTTCGTTGATCTCTGCCAGTCGCGCGCTCGGTGCCAAGGCGGCGACACCGATCATGACGAACATCGTCGGCTCGGCGAAGCTGATCTCGAAGTCCTTGCCGAAGCAGCGAACCACCAACTCCTGCCATGCCAGCCCTGCGGCAATCCCCTCGTCCAACACGGTCTGGACCTGGTCGATGCCGGGAACAGCGGCACCGACCAGGATCCGGTCCAGCAGCGCCAGCTGGAAGTCCTCCTGGTTCGGCCAGATGTTGTACACGGCTCCAGTCGTCATCGACGGAGCCGACGGGTCGGCCTCACGAAGACGCCGGTTGACCTCCTCCAGCGCGTCGGTGATGCGCACGCCGGCGAGAGGGTTGGTGGAGGCGGAGACCTCCCCGTTGGACCGGGCGAGCACCGCTCGCACCGCCGCATCGAGCAGCAGCTGCCTGGTCTCGTCGCGGGTACGCCGCGTGCGCTGGGGCCGAGCCATCAGCGACCTCCCCCGATGCATGCGAGGAAACCGCTCACCAGCACCATCGTCAGCAACTCCTCTTCGGTGTGGCAGCTGTGCGAGCTGTGCTCGAGGACATGCCACTCGGACCCAGCGATGCCGTCGTGCAGCGACTGCATGACGGCAGGCGTGGCCTCGTCGAACCGGCCCGACAACAGCAATGTCGGTACCGTGACTTCGCTCAGACGCGGTCGCACGTCCCAGCCGGTGAGCTCGTTGGCTTCGCCCGTCGGGAACTCGGCGCCACCCGCCACCAGGTCGTACACGCGTGAGTCGTGCTCGAACATCGCCAGCGCCTCGGCCTCCCACGGGGGAGGGTCGTCCATCCGCAGCACGTGGGTGCGCTCCCAGACGGCGTAGGCCTCCTTGAACGCCGGGCTCCCGACGCGGCCCGCCTTCTCCTCGGCGTCGAGCACGGCGAGGACCTCGGGGGGAAGCTCGCTGCGCAAGCGCAGCGTTTCGGCGTTCCATTCCTCGATGCTCGCCAGGCCGCTCATCAAGACCAGGCCGCGCACGCCCTCGGCACCGACCAGCACATGTTCGAGCGCCAGCATGCAACCCCACGACTGGCCGATCAGCACCACCTCGTCGAGACCGAGTGCCGAACGCAGCGCAGCGAGCTCGCGACGGAACACATCGACGGAGAAGCGGCCGGGCACGTAGTGGTCGTCGGACACCACCGAACGACCACTGCCGATCTGGTCGTAGCGGACGACCTGCCGTCCGGTGCCGGCGAACACCTCGAAACGTCGCAGGTATTCGCTGTTGTAACCCGGGCCGCCGTGCAGCAGCACCAGGGCAGGGCGCGGCGAGCGTTCGCCCGCCACGCGACACCATGTGTCGCCAATCTCCGGCACGAGAGAAAGACGCTGCTCGATGGTCGGGGGGTGCTCGGGCATGGCGGTCATCCTTGCGGCTCTCCTGCGCCGATGCGGGGCATCGATGCGACGAGACGCTGCGTGTACTCGTGTTGCGGGGCGTCGAGCACCACATCGGTGGGGCCCTGTTCGACGATCTCGCCGCGGTAGAGCACCACGATGCGATCGGTCACCTGGCGCACCACGCCCAGGTCGTGCGTGATGAACAACAGGCTGGTGCCCTGCCCGCGATGCAATGTGCGCAGCAGTGCCAACACCTGGGCCTGCACCGAGACGTCGAGCGCGGCGACCGGCTCGTCGCACAGCAGAACGGCTGGATCCATGGCGAGGGCGCGCGCGATGGCGACCCGCTGTCGCTGACCGCCGCTGAGCGCTGCCGGTCGTCGGCTGGCGAGTTCGGACGCGAGTCCGACCCGCTGCAGCAGCGACGCGACCGCAGCATCGCGATCGTCGACTCGACGGGCACGGTGGGCCAACGCCTCACGCAACGTGTAGCCGACCGTGTGCATCGGGTTGAGGGTGCTGTACGGATCCTGGAACACGCACTGCAGCCGTTGGGTGGCGTCGCGTCGCTGCGCTCCGCCGAGCGCGCTGCGGTCGGTGACGTCGATGCCCCCGAGGTCGATGCGCCCGGCGGACGGTGTCGTCAGGCCCAAGATGCAACGGGCGATCGTGGTCTTGCCGGAGCCGCTCTCGCCCACGATGCCGACGGCCTCGCCCGCGGCCAGACTGAACGAGACGCCTCCAAGTGCGACATGGTCGCCACCCTTGGCTCGGTACGTCTTGCGGAGGTCGGTCACGGTGAGGATGGCGTCCGCAGCGGCGGCCGGCTCGGGCCGCTCGTCGTCCGGTTCGACGGCAGCCAACGTCCGCCCGAGCTCGTGGCTACGGATGCAGGACGACCAGCGACCCGCCGTCACCTCCACCAACGGCGGAGCACCGTCGGTGCACGAATCCTGACGATGCGCGCACCGGTCGGCGAACGCGCAGCGGTCGAGCACGGTGGACGTCGCCGGCACGGATCCGGGCATTCCCCCGAGGTCGGACTGGTAGTGCTCGACGGACGGCATGGACTCCAGCAACCCGGCCGTGTACGGGTGCAGTGGCGCGTCACGCATGGCCGAGGACGATGCGGTTTCGGCGATGGAGCCTGCGTACATCACGAGGACCCGGTCGCACACCGAGAAAGCCAGGCGGAGGTCGTGGGTGATGAGCACCAGACCCATGCCGCGTTGCCGTTGGATGCTGCGGAGCAGTTCCAGGACCTCGTGCTGGGTGGTTGCGTCGAGTGCGGTGCTCGGCTCGTCGGCCACCAGCAGGGCGGGGTCGTTGGCCAGCGCCGCTGCCAGCGCCACTCGCTGCGACATGCCGCCGGACAGCTCGAACGGGTAGCGATGCGCGACTGCACGGTCGGTGATGCCCACTTCGGCGAGCCGGCGCGCCACCTCGGTGTCGATGCTGCCCTCGGTGCGGCCCGCCGAACGGAGCGTCTCGGCGATGTGGTCGCCCGCGGTCATCATCGGGTTGAGCATGGTGAACGGGTCTTGCATCAACAATGCGATGGACCTGCCGCGGTGCCCGCTGGAGCGAGCGTTCGGGTCGATTGACTCGCCGTTGAAGCGAATCGAGCCACGGGCGGACAGACCTGGGGGCAGCAACGAGACCAACGCACGTGCCGTCAACGACTTGCCCGAACCGCTCTCGCCGACGAGACCCACCGACTCACCGGCGCGCAGCTGCAACCCGACAGCCCGCACCAACAGACGGTCCTCGACCGAGATGTCGAGGCCGTCGACGTCGAGCAACAGGTCGCTCATCGAGCCGCTGTCCGATCGGTGAGCACTTCGAACATGCGGTCGCCGATGACGGTGACCGCCAGTGCGAGCAGGGTGATGCAGATGGCCGGTCCGGCGACGGCCCACACGTTCAGGTCGAGCACCGTGCGGTTCTCGGCGATCATCAGGCCCCAGTCGGGTGATCCGGGCTCGACGCCCAGGCCGAGAAAGGCAAGTCCCGACAGGGCGATCAGCCCCACGACGAACTGCAACAGCACGTTGGCCGTGACCGTGGGCGTGACGTTCGGGAGCACGTGCTTGGAGGCAATGGAGAACGGGCTGACGCCCACCGTGCGCGCCGCGGCGACGTAGGGCAGCTCGCGCTGGGCCATCACGGCGGCGCGCACCACCCGCACGTCGCCAGGTGCCGACAGGAAGATGAGGACGACGACGGCGAGCCAGTAACCCCCTCCGAAGAGGCCGACCAACACGATGGCGACCAGCAGGGGAGGGACGGCATAGACGAGGTCGATGGAGCGCATGACCAGCCCGTCGACCCGCCCGCCCGCGTAACCGGTCCACAGACCGAGGGCGGTGCCCAGCACCCCGGCGCCGATGGCGATGACGAGCGGCCCGATGAGGCCGGTGCGCGTGCCGGCCAACAGGCGGCTGAAGATGTCGCGACCAAGGGCATCGGTGCCCAGCCAGTGGCTGCTGCTCGGCCCCTGACCGCTGTCGACGAGGCTCTGCGCCGACCAGTCGTGGGGGGCGATCCATTGGACCGTGAGGGCCGTGATCGCCACTGCCGCGACGAAGCCCACGCACACCCAGAACAGCCGGCCCCACTCGGTGCGTCGGCTCAGGGTGGGAACGATGGTGACCTGGCTCATGCGGCCACCGCCGCTCGCCGAAGTCGAGGATCGAACGCGAAGTACAGCAGGTCGACCACCAGGTTGGTGGTCAGCACCAACAGCGCCGTGAACATGGTGAGTGCCTGCACCACTGGCAGGTCGAGTTGGGCCACCGAGACGACCAAGAGCGCGCCGAGGCCTTGCAATGCGAACACGTTCTCGACGAGAACGGCGCCGGTCAGGCTGTACGCCAGCACCAGACCGGCCGACGTCAGCACGGGCAGCGAGGCGTTGTGCAACACGTACCGCTGCCAGATACGGCGACTGGGCACTGCCCGAGCGCGAGCGAAGGTGATGTAGTCGCGGTCGGCGACGTCCATCGCCGCGGCTCGCGTCTGGCGCAACACGATCGCGATCTGCGAAATCGCCAACGTCACCGCCGGCAACGTCATGTGCCACAGCGTGTCGAGGAACCCGTCACCAGACCCGAACGCGGGGAACCAGTCGAGCTGCACCGCGAACACGTACATGAGCAGGAAACCGACGGCGAAGGTCGGTGCGCTGAGTGCGACCAGGCTGGACGCGGTCGCCAGCCGGTCGGCGAGCCGGCCCTTGCGCATGCCGGCGACCAGTCCGAACGGGATCGCGATGAGCACGGTGAGCACGAACGCGTAGCCGGCCAACCACACCGTCACTCCCACCCGTTCGCTGATCATGTCGGTGACCTGCTGGCCCGAGCGGATGGATCGACCGAAGTCCCCGTGCAACGCCGCGACCACCCAGTCGCGGTATTGCACGAGGAACGGATCGTCGAGCCCGAACTCGGCCCGGATACGGGCGACCGCTTCCGGGGTCGCCTTCTGTGGGCCGAGCAGCAGCACGGCCGGGTCGCCTGGTGTCAGCGCCAGCAGACTGAACACCAGGAACGACACGATGGCCAGGATCGCCACCATCGCCGCGAGGCGACGGACGGCGAAACGGGCGATGGTCACCCAGCGCCGCCCAGCTGCAGCGGCCATGCCTGGCCGAGCGCCCAGTAGCTGTAGCCACCCTCCCAGACGAACTTGTTGGAGAGGGCGGTCGCGACCTGCTCGTCGAACAGCGGCAGGTACGGAAGGTCATCGGTGGTCATCTGCAGCGCGTCCGTGAGCGGCGGCATGAGGTCGTCGAGCGTGGCCGAGGCGTTGGCCTTGTCCATGAAGGCGTCGATCTCGGGGTTGCCGTACTTCGCGATGTTGAAGCCACCGTTGGTGCCGAGCATAAAGCTGGGCAGCTCGTTCGGCCATGCCGTGCCGGCGCCCAATGCCACCAACTGGACCGGGCTCGCGTCGGGGTCGCTCAGCCCGGCACCCCAGTCGGCGGCCGAGACCTGCTTGACGTTGATGGTGATGCCCACCTTCTCCGCGTTCTCGGCCAGGTTCTGGGCGAGCGGCGACATCCAGGGCTGGGAGGTGTCGACGGCAAGGTCGACGCTGAAACCGTCGGGGCTTGCCGACTTCGCGAGTGCTTCCTTCGCCTTGTCGATGGAGAACTCGGGGAAGGGGGTGAGCCCTTCGTAGAGCTGCGTGGCACCGGCGTCGCCGAGCGACGACGTGAACTGGATGGCCGGGACGATGGTGAACGCCGTCGTTGCCCGGTTGTTGAAGAGCGGCCCCAGCAGTCCGTCGCGGTCGATGAGATGGGCCATGGCGACGCGGACGTTCACATCATCGAACGGAGCGCGGGTGGTGTCCATCGACAGCATGTCGTTGTAGGCGCCCTGCACATACGTCATCGTCGCATTGTCGAGCTCGTCCCACTGACGGGTTGCGATCAGCGGCACATCGAAGAACCCGTCGATCTCGCCGCTGCTCATCGCGAGCCGGGCGGTGTCGGGGTCGCCGATGGCCTTGAACTCGAGCGTCTTCACCTTCGGCTTGCCCGCCCAGTAGTTGTCGTTGCGCGTGAGCGTCGCGCCGTCGGCGGAGGAGAACGAGGTGATGCTGTACGGGCCGGTGCCCATGCCGGGCTTGTCGGGACCGCCGAGCGCGTCGCCGGCTTCCTCGTCGTACTTCTTCTGGTGGATCTGGGCGAAGATGGCCAACTTGGCGGGCAGCGTCGGGTCGGCGGCGCTCAAGGTGACGGTCACGGTCGAGGCGTCGGTCGCCGTCACATCGGTGACGAGCGCGAAGAGGAACGCCTGGATGGACGTCGAATCACCGGTGTGACGGGCGATCGAATAGGCGACGTCGTCGGACGTGAGCGGTGTGCCGTCCCAGAACTTCACGTCGTCGCGGAGGGTAAAGACCCAGGTGAGTGGATCGGGGTTCTCGAACTTCGAGGCGATCCACGGCTGCACCGCGCCGGTGTTGTCGGTGGTGAGCAGCCGGTCGAACGCAGCCGTCTGTACCCGCTGGGTGGGCACGTCACCCGCCTTGGCGATGTCCATCGAACCGGGAGGGGACTGGATGGCCCACACCATCTTGTCGATCTCGACACCGGCGGCGGTGTTGCCGGTACCACCGCTGGTCGATGTTGCCTTGTCGCTCCCGCAGCCGGCTGCGGCGAGCGTGAACGCTAGTGCGACGGCAATCGCCGAACGCCTCGACATCGTGCCCATGAATTCCCCCTTGTGCAGTGCGCACGCACCGAGCGAACGCATTGCGTAAGTTTAGTACGAAAGTGCGGGCTTGCGCAAGGGGAGATCGAAGGCGTGTGCCGATCCGTCCCGTTCGTTCCGACGAGGGTTGCGTTACGACGTCGCGGCGTGGCGGGCGGCGAGGTGACCGAAGGTGATGGCGAGGCCGACGGTTGCGCCGCCTGCCCAATAGGCCTGGGCTGAGGGGAAGCCGGCGCAGTTGCCGGCTGCATAAAGCCCTGGAATGGCCGTCCCGTCGGCGTTGAGGACGCGTCCGTACGCATCGATCGCTGGACCGCCTTTGGTGTCGAGCGTGGCGGGAGCGAGAATGATCGCGTGGTACGGCCCCTCGGCCGAGAACCGGAACATCGCGGGGTTGCGGTCGTTGCCAGAGCGCGCTGGGCCGTTGCGAAAGAGTTCGATCGGCGACGCGCCGCGACCGAACGCCCGGTCGACGCCGGCGTCGGCGTCGTCGCCGAACCGCCGGATGGTGTCGCTCAAGGTTTCGCCGAACGCGGCGTCGAGGCGAATCCCTGCGGCCACTTCGGCATCTGCGTGTGCAAGCCGCTCGGACAGACGTGCCGCGAGTTCGTCGATCGTCTGGCCCGTCACGACGTGCGGAGCATCCACTCCGGGGAAGGGGAGCGGGTTGCCGCTCTTTCCGTCTGCGAACAGCCGCGCGGTTGCATCGTCGAACACCATGAACAGCCGCAGATTCGGGAACTCTGCCGTGGCTGGGTCCCACCGCAGGAAGAGCGACGCCAGTTCGTTGTAGGGCAACTTCTCATTCGTGACCCGCCGCCCGGTGCGGTCGACGAGGATCATGCTGTCGCCGCGCAGGGCGAAGATGTTGGTGGTGAACGCACTGGGATCAGCTACCAAGGGCTCGATCGGAACCGGAGCCAGCCAGGCGCCGCTCATGTTGTGGAATCGAGTTCCTAGGCGCTGCGCGATGCGAACGAAATCGCCTTCGGAGCCGGGGCTCGCGCCACCGTGGCGCAACGGCACCGTGAAGTAGTCGCGGAGCAGGTCCTCCGCGTGGGTGAATCCCCCGGTCGCGAACACGACGCCACGCCGTGCTCGCACACACTGGTCCGCCGTCACGACGCCGCTCACGGAACCGGATTCGTTGCGCACCACATCGGTGACGCGGCGGCCACACTCGATCCGTACGCCGTGCCGCAACGCGGTGGCGGTGAGGTCTTCGATGAGTTCTCGGCCCGTGAGTTGATCGGGTCGCTCTCTTCCTCGCGAAACGATGACGCGCCCGTACGGAGCGGCGTTCTCGGGCAACTCGGCAAAGTAGTCGGGTGCCCGGTCGAGCATCACCGGGTCGATGGCGCCGGCGTCGACGAGCTCGTCGAGCGCCTCGGACGCGTGGTCGTAGAAGGCCCCCAACATCGCGTGCTCCTCGGGTGGCAACCCGAGCGTGGCGTCGTTCGGGTTGTAGCGATCGGGGCGATTCAGCCGAGCCATGTACCGCAGCGCCGCGTCACGCGGATCGGGGATCCCCGCCTCGCGCATCAGACGGTGGTTCGGGATCCAGATCCACGTGCCTGATCGTGCAGTCGTTCCCCCGAGCGTTGGCTGCTTCTCGAGCATGAGAACATCGAGCCCGGCGCGCGCTGCGGTGATCGCCGCGGAGAACCCGGCAGCGCCGGAACCGATGACGACGAGATCGACCTCGTCCGGCAATACCGCAGCGCTGCTGTCCGCGGATGCATCAGGCATGGTCGGGCAGTTCGATGTCGAGTTCACGCACGATCAGCCGTTCGAGACGGGACACGTGGGCCATCGTGTCGGCGCGGACGTCGGCCGCGACCGGACGCGAATAGGCGGCGTTCAATGCTTTGTCGTCGTCGAACCACTGCTCGGCGACGCCGTCCCATGTCGAGTCCTCAGCCGGTCGACCGGCCAGGTCGTCGGGCCGTGGCAGGTTCACGATGTAGCGGCGCAACCCAGGAGCCATGCGGGCGACGGGGACGTGTCGTTCGATCCACCACTGTTCGAATTCCTCTTGGCTCAGATGCTGTGCACGCTTGAGCAACCACACGATCTTGACCATCACTACCTCCGGTTTGGGCACTGCGAATCTGTCGGATCGTAGGCGTCTCCCGCTGGAGTGTCCACCCATTGTGTAAGTTCTCTACGCAAGTCTAGAATCCCCGAAGTGGACCCCGAAACGACGCTCACCTCTCCTCGGAACGCGATCGGCGGTGCGGTGTCATGACGGCTGAACCCAGCGTTACCGATCTTGGCCCCTTCATCGACGGCCGACGAGTGGGGTCGCACGACGACCGCACGACGGTCTCGGTGAATCCCGCCACTGAGAAGGAGCTGTGGCAGGTGCCGGTCGGGCACCCGGACGACGTCGACGATGCAGTGCTTGCTGCGCGCCGGGCGTTCGACAGTGGTCGGTGGCGCCTCGACACCGACCTCCGTGTCGAGTGCATCCTGCGTCTCGCCGACCTCATCGAGCAGCGTTCGGCAGAGATCGCCATGCTCGACACGCTCGAGGTCGGCATCCCGCTGGAGGTCACGACGGCGGACGCAATGGGGGTGGCCGCCATCATCCGCGAGATCGTCGGGCTGCTGCCCGAGGTTGACGCCGACGCCATCGCACCCTCAATGCGTCTGCCTCGCGGTGTGGTTGCCGTCATCGCTCCCTGGAACTTCCCGTTCTTCGTGGCGGTCACGAAGGTCATCCCGACCCTGGCGGTGGGCAACACGGTGGTGCTCAAGCCCACCGAACTCGCTTCGGCCAGCGCGGTGCTGCTCGCCGAGATGGCACACGCTGCTGGCTTCCCGGCCGGTGTGTTGAACGTGGTTCCCGGTGCTGGCGCAGTCGTGGGCGATGCGCTGGTGCGCCACCCGATGGTCGATCAGGTGAACCTCACCGGCTCGCTTGCTACCGGGCGGCGCGTCTTGGCAGCGAGCGCCGAATCCACACTGGTGCCGGTGCTCACCGAGTTGGGCGGGAAGTCGGCACAGGTCGTCGGCGAGCACGCACCCGACCTCGACACGGTGGCAGATGCTGTCGCAGCCAGCATCTTCTGGTGCGGCGGGCAGGTGTGCACGGCCGGCTCCCGACTCATCGTCGCCGAACAGCACCACGACGCGCTCGTGGCAAAGCTGCTCGATCGGGTCGAGCAGTGGACCGGCGCCGACCCGATGGCGCCCGGCGTGCAGGCCGGACCGCTGGGCAGTGAGGCGCACTGTGCGTCGGTGCACGCCATGGTTGCAGCCGCCGTTGACGAGGGTGCCGTAGTGCGTGCCGGCGGCGTGCCCGGTCCCGGGCCGGGCTACTTCTATCCGCCCACCATCCTCACCGGGGTCGAGTCGCACCATCGGGTGTTCCAGGACGAGGTGTTCGGTCCGGTGCTCAGTGTCACGCCTTACCGGTCGCTCGAGCACGGCATCGAACTGGCGAACGACACCGTCTACGGACTGGCCGCGACCGGATGGAGCAGCGACCCCGATGAGACGCGACGACTGGCCGCGGGATTGCGTGCAGCCTGGGTGACGGTCAACCCGCACCTCGCGCCGACGAACGACCTGCGAGTCGGCGCCGAGTCGCTGGGGTCGTCAGGCTCCGGTGTCGAAGGTGGCCTGCCCGGCTTGCGGGCCGCCACACGTCTCGCCGTCGTCGCCGTCGGCGGCGCGAACATCTCCACCACCACGCAGGAGGACCAGCCATGACCGTCAACAGCAGCTTGAAGAGTCCGGAGATGCCGACGCAGTCGGTGATCACCCAACTCGGTGTGCGTATTCCCATGCGCGACGGCTCCACCCTGCACGCAGTGGTGTGGCGTCCGCGGGGCGACGTGGCGCCGGTGAGTGCGGTGATGGAGCTCACGCCGTACGGCGTGGATCACTTGCATGAGGACGGCGTCTTCTGGGGGTCTGAGGGCTTCGCGTACGTCGCCATCGACGTGCGCGGCCGCGGGAACAGCGACGGCGATTTCGTGCCGTTCCTCCGTGACGCCGCCGACGGGTACGATGCGGTCGAGTGGATCGCGCAGCAGGCGTGGTGCGACGGCAAGGTCGCCTTGCACGGCGGCTCGTACACCGGGATCAACCAGTACCTCATCATGGTCGCAGCGCCACCGTCGTTGTGTGCCATCACCCCCGACTCGACCAGTGGCATGGGCGTCGACCTTCCGAAGGGGGGAGTGCCGTCGCTCTACGACCTCGCGTGGGGCAGGCTGGTGAGCAACCGGGCCACCCACTTCACCATCGGTGGCGACGTCGCCAACTGGCACCGGCACCTCTACGAGGCCGCCGTGAACGGCCGCTCGCTGGTCGAGGCAGCGGCCGAGTTGGGCGCTCCGCTGGCCGGCTTCACCGTCGAACACTTCGACCAGGCCGAACCCGGGCCGCGCTGGGAGCCCTACTGGGCCCAGCCCGAGCAGTTGGCCGCATCGTCGGTACCGGTGCTCTCGATCACCGGCATGTACGACGACAGCAGCGGTGGCACCCTCCACAACTGGCGGCGCTTCATCGCGAATGCGTCCGCCGACGTCGTGGCGAGGAGCCATCTGGTGATCGGTCCCTGGGACCACATGGGCACCCATTACGGCCAGGGTCGAGTGGGAGAGCTCGTCTTCGGTCCGGACGCAACGGTGCAACTTGCGGAACTCCGCCGCGACTGGCTGCGCCACATCTTGCACGGCGCGCCCGCGCCAGCGCTGCTCAAGAACCGCGTGATGCTCTACGTCACGGGCGACGAGCAGTGGATCGGTGTTGGTTCGCTCGATGACGCCTCCACCGGTCACGTGGCGAAGTTCATGCACTCGGTCGACGGGCCGATGGACGCAATGCATTCCGGCTTCATCGCTGACTCGGCGGCCGACGGCCCGGATGCAGCGTTCTCCTGCGATCCGTTCGACATGCGTACCCATCGCGCGGAACTCGAGCAGCGCCCGGCCGGCAGCGGCCCCGAGTCGCCGTTCCACGGGCAGCCGATGAACAACTTCCTCATGTCGCTCGCCGGCAACGACCCCACCAACCCGCGCCTCGTCGCCGACATCGATGGTCAGGGCGTCGTGTACACGTCGTCGGTGCTCACCGAGGGAGTCACCATCCTGGGGGAACCGCAGTTGCACCTACGCGTCGTGTGCGATCAGCCCGACGTCGACCTGGCGGTGCTGCTGCACGAGATCACGCCGCAGGGCGACTCGGTCTTCCTCAGTAGCGACCTCTTGCGGCTCAGCTGTCGCCACCTGGATGGCACCCACGACTACCTCGAGCCGGGTGTGCCGACCGACGTGACGTTCCGCGGATTCAAGTGGTGTCAGCGCACGGTCCAGGCCGGAAGCCGCCTGCGCGTAGCGATCCGCCACGCCTATGCCATCCAGCTCACGCCCTACGCCCATGGCCGACCCGACGACGCTCCCGTCGCGACCGTGCGCATCGAGCACCGCGCCGACAGCGCGCCTCGCCTCGACCTTCCCGTGGCGTCCACCGCTGCAGCCCGGTGAACCCCGGCCCGATGATGTACTCAGTGTCGATGGGCGACGTGCGATGACCGGATCTGAACCGCTTCCAGCGCTGCGGTGCTATGTCGCGGGGGTGCAGCACGAGTGCAGCTCGTTCTCGCCCATCCCGACTGCGTTGCGTGACTTCGAGAGCGTGCGTTGGGGCGTCGATCCCGAGCCGGCGACGCTCGGGTTCGGCTACGGCGAGTCGTGCCGCGCCGCGCTCGACCTCGGGTTCGAGCTGATCAGCGGCCCCTTCTCCAGCTGCCAGCCGTCGTTGCCGCCGCCGCACCGTGTGTGGGAACAGGTACGTGAGGGCATCCTCGAACCGCTGCGTGCCGCCGGGCCGGTCGATCTGGTCTGGCTGTGCCTGCACGGCGCGCAGATGTCCGACCAGGAGGACGACTGCGAGGGCGATCTGCTCGAACGCGTGCGGGCACTCGTCGGAGACGACGTCGCGATCGGCTGCCTGCTCGACCTCCACGCGAACCTCTCGTCCCGCATGCTCGATGCGGCCGATCTGGTCGTCAGCTGTCGCGAGTACCCCCACATCGACTACGGCGAGCGGGCGGCCGAGCTGCTGCCGGTGCTTGCCCGGGTCCGGCAGGGCGAGGTGCGCCCGACCACGGCTGCTGTTCGGTTCAACGCCCCCGGCGCCTATCCGACCCCGGATGAGCCGATGCGTTCGTTCGTGGCGCGCTTCACGGCTGCACAGGTCGAACCCGGGGTGTTACAGGTGTCAGTGAACCACGGATTCGAAGGGTCCGATCAGCCCGACCTGTCGGCATCGGTGGTCGTGACCACCGACGGCGATACGGCGGGCGCCGAGCAGCTCGCTCGACGTGTCGGCGCCGACTTCCTCGACACCGTGCGCTCGCAGTCGTGGCGAGGACCCGGCGTCGCCGAGTCCGTCGAGCTCGCGCTCGCCGCGACCGGCCACCCCGTCGTGCTCGCCGACCGCTCCGACAACGCCGGTGGCGGTGCCGCCGGCGACTCCACCTTCGTGCTCACCGAACTGCTGCGCCGGCGCGTTTCCGACGTCGCCGTGGCATTGATCTGGGACCCGATCGCCGTCGATTTCTGCCACGCGGCGGGCGTCGGCGCCCGGCTCCCGCTCCGAATCGGGGGCAAGTGCGGGCCGATGTCGGGCGACCCGATCGACCTCGATGTCGAGGTGCGCTATGTCCGCACCGATGCGACCCAGGCCCTGTTCGGCAAGGGAGAGCCGCTCTTCCACCTGGGTCGCACGGCGGCGGTCCACGTCGATGGCATCGACATTGTGCTCGCGTCCGTACGCACGCAGGTCTTCAGCCACCACGTCTTCAGCCAACACGGCATCGACCACCTCGCTCGCCGGATCCTGGTGGTGAAGAGCACACAGCACTTCATGAACGACTTCGGCACCTTCGCCGCGGAGGTCGTGCGCTGCGACGGGCCCGGGACCCTCACCGCTGACCTCGCGTCGCTGCCCTATCACCGGATACGACGACCGATGATCGGGCTCGACCCGGTGGATCGGATCGAGGTCGCGCCGATGCCGGCGGTCGCAGCGCGGACACGCTCGGCCCCGACGAACGGCGACCAGGTACGTCAGTAGATTCGATCCGCCGGCGCTCACTTACGTGAGAGCGCAACGTCCCTGGAGAACGATGGAGCGACATCTGCCCAAACCGAGCGACTTCGCCGAACTCCTCCGGTTCCGGCGCCCGACGCTCGATGCGACCGCGCGTCGGCTGGCGAACGCGCACACGATCGCCGATCTGCGCGCGATCGCCAAGCGAACGACACCGAAGGCGCCGTTCGACTACACCGATGGGGCAGCGGAGGGGGAACTGTCGCTCGCCCGGGCTCGCCAGGCGTTCCTCGACATCGAGTTCCACCCGGCGATCCTGCGCGACGTCTCCGACGTCGACACCTCCTGCACCGTGGCCGGCGGCCCGTCGGCGCTGCCGTTCGGGATCGCGCCCACCGGGTTCACTCGGATGATGCATGCTGCCGGCGAACGCGCGGGCGCCGCGGCGGCAGGGGCGGCCGGGATCCCGTTCTCGCTGTCCACCGTCGGCACCGCCTCACCGGAGGAGGTCGCCTCGGTGAACCCGCACGGGCGCAACTGGTTCCAGTTGTACATGTGGAAGGACCGCGAGCGGTCGATGGCGGTGATGAACCGAGCGGCAGAAGCCGGGTTCGACACCTTGTTGCTGACGGTCGACGTCCCCGTCGGCGGCGCTCGTCTTCGCGACCGCTACAACGGACTCACCATCCCGCCGACGCTCACCGGTCGCACGGTGCTGAACGCGATCCCCAAGGTCCGGTGGTGGTTCGACTTCCTCACGACCGAACCGCTGCAGTTCGCGACCTTCAAAGGCTTCGACGGCACCGTCGCCGACCTGCTCGACACCATGTTCGACCCGACGGTCACGTATGACGACATGATCTGGATCAAGGAGCAGTGGCCCGGCAAGGTCGTGGTGAAGGGCGTGCAGACGCTCGACGACGCACGTCGGTGCGCCTCCCTCGGTGTCGATGGCGTCCTGTTGTCGAACCACGGCGGCCGGCAACTCGATCGCGCGCCGGTCCCGTTCCACCTACTGCCGTCGGTCGTGCGCGAGATCGGGGACGACACCGAGGTGTGGGTCGACACCGGCATCATGTCCGGCGCCGACGTCGTCGCCGCGATCGCACTCGGTGCCCGCTTCACACTGGTCGGGCGCGCCTATCTCTACGGCCTGATGGCCGGTGGTCGCGCTGGGGTCGACCGAGCCATCGAGATCCTCGCCGACGAGATCCGACGCACGATGAAGCTGTTGGGCGCCCGCAGCCTCGACGAACTCGAACCCGGCCATGTCACCCAACTCCACCGCTACCGCGTCGTCTGACCCGCTGGAACAGAGGCCTTGCCAGCTGCGTAAGAAATTGATGTAATGTCCTCGGCATGGCACGGAGCGCGAACGACGAACCCCTCGGCCCTGGAACGCGGGTGGATCTGCTGTTCCGTCAGATGATCCCGTTGCGCGACGGTCTGCACCTCGCCGCCAACGTGTTCCTGCCGAAGCAGCGCACGGGTGGTGTACCGGCGATCATCGAGTTCACCCCGTACTCGCGCGACACCGGGTCGCCCGAGGGTGTGAGGTTCGCCAGCGAGGGATTCGCGTTCGTGTCGGTCGATTGCCGCGGTCGGGGCGACTCCGAGGGCGTCTTCCTCGGCCACGGCCCCGAGGAGGCCGACGACGG
>CALFRK010000050.1 GCA_937919625.1 uncultured Ilumatobacter sp. | reverse complement strand
GCACCAGCAACCGCAGTACCACCATTGTCATTGATGACCGTCTTGACCAACGTCAGCGACGGCGCATCATCATCATTCACGAACGTACAAACGACATCTTCGCCAGCTGCCAACGTCGCCGACGTCACCTGACCAGTCGAGTTGTCACACGTCAACGACGTCTGGGTGTACCCGGCAGGGCCGCCCGACTCAGACAAGTCATACGGACCCGTCTGCGGGCTCGCAGCGGAATAGCCAGCAGCCGTCAACGTCCAATCACCCGGCACCGCAAGGCCACCATTGTCATTGGTCACTTGCTTGACCAACGTCAACGACGGCGCGTCATCGTTGTTGACGAACGTACACGTCACGTCCTCACCGAGACCGAGCGCCACCGAGGTGACCTGGCCCGTCGAGTTGTCACACGTCAACGACGTCTGCGTGTACCCAGCAGGGCCACCCGACTCAGACAAGTCATAGGTTCCAGCGTCCGGGCTGGCCGAGTCGTACCCAGCAGCCGCCAACGTCCAATCACCCGGCACCGCAAGGCCACCGTTGTCATTGGTGACTTCCTTGACCAACGACAAGCTCGGAGCGTCGTCATCGTTGACGAACGTGCACGTCACGTCCTCGTTCAAGCCGAGCGTGGCGGAGGTGACTTGACCTGTTGCGTTGTCACACGTCAACGACGTCTGCGTGTACCCAGCAGGGCCACCCGACTCAGACAAGTCGTACGTGCCCGTCTGCGGATGAGCCGGGTCATAACCGGTAGCCGTCAACGTCCAATCACCCGGCACCGCAGTACCACCATTGTCATTCACGACCTCCTTGACCAGCGTCAGCTCGGCACAGTTACGGATCGGGATCTTGGGGGCACCAACGAAGTCCTTCAACTGGGCGGTGGCCGAGTTTCCGGTTTCGGTGAAGACGTACCCGGCGGTCGACAACTCGACACAGGTGCCACTGCTGTCACTCGGAAGGATCCCGGCGGCGGTGATGTCGAGGGCGAACTCGCCAAAGCTCGGTTGCGAACCAGCGCCAGGGGTGAACGGACTACCGTCGGCGAATCCGACGGCTGCAGCAAACTCGGTGCCGTTGGTGGCGGCGCTGCCGCTGCTCTCGATGACCCAGCTCGTTCCGTCCCACTTGAGAATCCGATACGACGCCGGAGCGGAGGAGTCGTAGTCGAACGCGATCAAACGGTCGCCACTGGAGTTGCCGGCGACTGCGTCAGCGATCGGGATGTAGAAGTTGAGCTCGCCGGGAACCTCGCCACGCTCCCAGGCGCCGTACACGATGACGTGGTTCTGGCTACCGGAGTTCGGATCGCCGTAGACATTCGGTACGGCGACGGTCTCGTAGGCGGTGTAGACGGAGAAGAGGTCGCCCTTCGACAACACGTTGGCGCACTGGAGCGCCTGGTTACCGTCGATATTGAACAGCGGGTTGTCGATGCTGACCTTCTGAACCTTCTCTCCACCGACCCATGCGTCTTCGTTGGCGGGAACGCAGAACTACGGCTCGCCGGGCAGACCAAAGGCGGGGTTGTGCGAGGGCGTGATCGTGGGGAAGTCGTCGGACTGGATCTCCGCGAACAGCAAAGGAAGCAGACCGGACGAACCGATGCCCGCCGGAGCGAGCTGAGTCGGATCGCTGCCGATCGGTTGCGGGCCATAGGCCGTCGAATTCCAGTCGGAGACGACCCCCGTCTTGAGTGTGACCGCCGAGTTCGAAGCAGTGCCCGCCACACGGTCGCCGTCGATCTCGAATCGGGTGAGATCACCGACCCCCGCAGCGCCACCGTTCGCAACGGTGTCGTACTCAAGGGCAGCCTGGCTGCCCGATCCGTTGAGGGCCACGCCCAGCGATGTCGCCAGCGCCGCCGTGATCGTCAAACGAATCCAAGTGGTGAAAGATCCCTGCTTCTTCATGTTCCGCTCCTGCTGTTCCGCCTTGTGGCGTCGGGTGCAAAAGGCCCCCGACGACCGTGAACCAAGGTCTGTCTTCCGTCAGACAAATCCCTGGTGAACTCCAGTGTCTCGCCGTCGCGGGGTCGTGTCAAAATAGTTGACCACAATTCCGGGTCTAAAGTCCCAAAATCAGACGCAGCGTGGTCGTTTGGGCACTCCGCGTCGATGAACTCTCAAGAAACTTGAGGGGAATCCGCGATCCACTTCTGCTTGTGTGCTAGTGATCCTGCCCCAGGTCAGGCCGAGGTCAGTTCACACGGCGCGATACGTCGAATCAAGGGCCGGATTCGACGAACCCTCGACCTCGACTTGACCATCAGTGACGAGCTTCACCAGGTGCGCCCACACGCTTCGGCCAGCCGGCTTGTGAAGCTCCTCGCGCACATCGGTGTAGAGCAACGCCACGATGTCGGGAATCGACGTGCGGCCGTCGCGAACGGCGGCCAGAACTCCGCGCTCGCGTTGGAGGCGGTGCTCGACCAGGGACTCCACAAAGCGGCGACCGTCGGCGCGGGGCGGGCCATGGGTCGGCCAGAGCATCGTGTCGTCGCGGCCGGCAACCCGACGCAATGAATCGATGTAGGCCGACATGTCACCGTCGGGCGGCGACACGACTGTGGTACTCCACCCCATCACATGGTCGCCCGTAAACAGGGCCGACTCCTCGTCAAGGCTCCAGCACGTGTGGTTCGAGGTGTGCCCTGGCGTGTACACGGCTCGCATGGTGAGCTGCGAGGTCGACACCACGAGGTCGCCATCGACAACGGCGTTGTCCGGCACGAAGTCGTAATCGGTCGACTCCTCGATCTCGACGCCGTCGCCGGGTGGTTCGACAGCGGCCGAACCCGGCTCGGGGCGCGGGTGCGGCCCGAAACTGAAGGTGGGCGCCCCAGTTTCGCCACCCAACCATGCCGCCAGCGGTGAATGATCGGCGTGGCAATGCGTGACGAGGATCGCTTGCACCCGCTCGCCGGCGAGCGCCGCCACCAGAGCATCTCGATGCGAGTCAAGCCGCGGGCCCGGGTCGATCACGACCACATCACCGCGACCGATGATGTAGGTACCTGTGCCCTTGTACGTGAACTTCGAAGGGTTGTTGGCGATTACTCGTCGGATCAGCGGGCTGACCAGCTCGACCTTTTCGTAGTCGACGTGGTCAAGGGTGCCGAACTCGGGAGCACTCACAAACCGACCACGGGACGCACACGGCCGACCGGTTCGCCGTGCCCTAGGATCGGCTCACCGAGCACCGACGGGTCGACGTCGACCCCCGCCACGACCAGCCCGGCCGCCAACACGATCGCGGCTGCCCGACTGTTTCCATCGGCGATCTTTACAGCCGCCGCCCGGCCATCGGGCAATCCAGCTGCGAACACGCCCTCGGCGCCGCCTTTGGCCATCAGATCCGGGACCAGCCGCATGATGCGCGTCGCATCACGATGCTCGCCTGCGATCAGATCGGGGTAATGGGTCATTGCCGACCACACCCGGCCTCTATCGGTCGCCACGGTTCGAAACGCCTGCGCAAGTCCGCGCAGCGACAACACGTGGGCCGGCGCGCCGCAACCGTCGACACCGATGTGGAAGACCCCGCCAGCCAGTTCGGCGATCCGCTCGGTCAACGCAATCTGAAGCGGATGATCGACGGCGAGATAGCCGTCGACGTTCCATCCGTTGGCCACGCAGGTCGCCACCATGGCAGCATGTTTGCCCGAGCAGTTCATGTACACCGGGGCCCGATGGCCTCCGCCAGCGAGCAGCCGCTCGGCCGACTCGCGATCGAGCGGCAGATCGGCGGTGTTCGCCAGCGCCCGCTCGTCGAGCCCGACACTCGCCAGAATCCGGTGGGCGATCGCCACGTGCCGAGCGGTGCCGTCGTGGCTGGCGCAGGCAAGTGCCAGCTCGCCGGGGTCGAGTTGCAGCCCCAACCGCAGCATCGCATCGGCTTGCATCGGCTTGTTCGACGACCGCGGGTAGATGTTCACGTCGGGATCGCCGACACTGAACGTCACATCTCCCGACTCGTCGAACACGACGAGGGCGCCGTGGTGCACACTCTCGTCGAAGCCCGACCGATCGGTGATGGCAACCGGCCGATAGGCGTCAGCAACCGAGGGACCCTCGCTCACGTCTCGTCCTGGGCGCGTCGGCGCCCCGGCGCGTTGATCGCCGTGAGCTCGCTATCGATCACGTCGTGTCGCTCGCCCCATTCGCCGATGATGGCCTGCAGCATGGCGGCCGCGGGCAGCGCCAACACAGCTCCGGCCGCTCCCAACAGCGAAAAGCCTGCCAGCGCCGAACCGAACGCAACAGCCGGATGCAACTCCATCGTGCGGGCAGTGATGCGGGGTGCGAAGAAGTAGTTCTCGACCTGCTGGTAGACGACGATGAACCCCAACACCACCAACGCCTTGACGGGCGAGTCGAGGAAGGTGATCAGCACCGGCAGGATCCCGGCGATGTAGGTACCCACCACCGGCAGGAACTGGCTGACGAGACCAACCCACAGGGCGAGCGGGATCGGCGCCTGAATGTCGGCGGCCTGGAACACGATCCAGTGGAACAACGCCGACAATATCGCCAGCAGGGCCCGCGAGTACAGGTAACCGCCGGTCTTGTTGATCGCCAGCTCCCATGCGTCGAGCAGCTTGCGTTGACGGTCGGGGCGCAACCGCTGCAGGATCACCCGACGCAGGCGCGGTCCATCGGCGACGAGGTAGTACGTAAACAACAGCACCGACAATGCCTGCAGCATCCCGTTCAGGGCCTGCAGTGAGAGCTGGACAACATTGTCCTGTTGGCTGTCGATGAACCGCTGGACCGCACCGTCAGGTCGGTTGAATTCGTCGACCACCTCCTGCGGATCCAGAGATGAACCGAAAGCGTCGTTGACGCGATCGACCGACTCGACGATATAGGTGTCAGAGTTCTGCAGTAGGTCGGCGATTTGGGTGCCGACCAGTGTGCCGATCGCGGCCACGAACACACCCGCCGCCAACAGAACACTGAACAGGATCGTCGCCGTTGCACTCCCGCGGCGCCATCCCCGGCGGGCAAGACGATTGACTCCTGGCTCGATCGCCAGTGCCAGAAACAGCGAGATCAGCAATAGCAGGATCAGGCCGCTGAGACGATCCCACAGGCTATTGACCATCCCGACCGTAACGTAACCAAGCCAGAACACGACGATCGCCCGGATCACCCAGGTCGGCACCCGCTTATCTGCCCGATCGTCGTTGTCTGGTTCGGGTAGGTCGGCGTGTGGTTCGACGGGGGGTATCTGTTCGTCGGACACGACGCGAGCGTAGTGATACCGCCCAACGGCGTGGCGCATGCCCGCGCGTTTACCCGGTCATCCCACTCGCCATACGATCACTGATAGGTCGCGTCAGCTCGCGACTCGATCCACCGCACCTGCCAGAGCGGCGCTGAGATTGCCGGCGCCCATCACCTGCACACGTTCGAGCCCCAGCCATCCGGCCATCAGCGCCAGCTCTGCGGCAAGTTCATGAGCGACCTCGCCCTCTGGGATACCCGGCTCGCCCCAGGCACTCTGCACCAGCAACGTGCGGTTGGAGCGATCGGCCTTGAGGTCGACCCGCGCCACCAGCTTGTCGCCGAGCAGGAACGGCAAAACGTAGTACCCATATTCTCGTTTTGGCTTTGGCACATAGATCTCGATGCGGTACCGAAAGCCGAACATCTGCTCGATCCGGTCGCGGTTCCACACCACCGGATCGAAAGGGCTCAGCAGCGCACGTGCTGAGATGCGACGCGGCGTGGCTGCGTCTGGGTGCAGGTAGCCCGGTTTCGACCAGCCCTCGACGTCGACCTCGACCAGGCGACCTTCCTCGACCAGTTCGGGGATCAGCGGCCGAACAGGCGGGTTGCCCTGGCGGTGGTAGTCGGCGAGCTCTGTGAGGGTCGCAACGCCGTGATGCTTGGCCGCCAGTACCAGCAGCTCCTTGCGAGCCTCGTGCTCGGGAGGAGTTGGACGATCGAGGATGTCGGCAGGGATCATTCGCTCGGCGATGTCGTACATGCGCGCAAAGTCATTCGGGCGGCGGCGTGCGCCGACTCGACCCTCGTGGAACAACGCCTCGAGCGCGACCTTGCCGTCGTCATAGTCCCACCAGGTGCCCTTCTTGCCGATCCGCTGCTTCAACTCGCCGGCAACAATCGGTCCGTTTTCGGCAACGTGGGCGTACACCTTTTCGATGAAATCAGGTCGATCGGCGATCAGCTTCCTGAACACACCCCAACGATGTGGTGACCGCATTCGCCAGCGGTAGAGGTGGTGATGATCGGTCGGCACATGGCTGGCCTCGTGAACCCAATACTCGAACAACTCGCCGTCGGCGGAGGCATCGTCGATCAGGCCGCGCGGATGTGGCCCTAGCCGAGCGAACAACGGAAGCTCTTGGCTGCGAACGAGCACATTGACCGAATCGATCTGGATCAAGCCCATCCGGTCGAACACACGTCGCAGGTGCCGTCGATCGACGCGCCCCGTCGGACGCCGCTGATCAAACCCTTGCGCCCCCAATGCGATCCGCCGGGCCTGGGAGGCCGAGAGCGAGACACCTGCCATCGACGGCGATCAGTCGTCGGCGACGGTGATCGTGACCGAACTGATCACGACGTCCTGCTTGGGACGATCGCCACCACCGGTCGGCACATTCTGCATCGCGTCGAGCACCTCGAGGCCCTTCACGATCTTGCCGAACAGGCTGTAGGCCGGCGGGAGGCCTGTGCCGTTCGGGCCGGAGATCAGGAAGAACTGGCTGCCGTTGGTGTTCGGGCCGGCGTTGGCCATCGCCACCGAGCCGATCTCGTACTGCCCGGGGCGCGGCAGCTCGTCTGCGAACTTGTAGCCGGGGCCGCCGCGACCCGTACCGGTGGGGTCGCCGCCTTGGCACATGAAGCCGTTGATGATGCGGTGGAAGACGATGCCGTCGTAGTAGTGATTGAGGGCCAAGAACACGAAGCTGTTGACGGTCTTGGGTGCCTTGATCGGGTCGAGGGCGATCACCATGTCGCCCATCGAGGTGCTCATCGTGGCGGTGTACCGCTTGGCAGGATCGATCCCCATCTCGGGCGGAGCGGAGAACTTCTGCTGCTTGGGCGCGGAACCATCAAAGGGCGGGTAGCTCGACATCTTCAAGACACTACCGAGTCGGCAGTTGTGCCAGGCACAACTCCCAACTCAGTCTGTGACGGTGACGCCGTTCCAGAAGGCAACACGATCCTTGATCTCGGCGGCAGCTTCTTTCGGCTCGGGGTAATACCAAGCGCCGGCTGAATTTGTCTCACCATCGACCACGATGTCGTAGTAGCTGGAGGTGCCCTTCCATGGGCAGACCGAGGTGCGATCGTTGGGGGTCAAGACATCGGCAATGACCGATTCGATCGGGAAGTAGTGATTGCCCTCGACGATGACGGTGTCGTCCGACTGGGCGATCACAGTTCGATTCCATGTTGCAGTTGCCATAGTGGAGGCAACCCACCGACCCGTCACGGTGTTCCCAACGCGATGCTCACCACGACGGGCCCCTTCATCTCAGGTGGCCGCCGGCTCAACTCGAGCGACACCGCGGCTGAGCAGGCGAGGCATAACTGACGGCTGCCACACCCTGTGGCCATGATGGGAACATGGCCAAGACCAGGATCGAACACGTCTGCACCGACTGCGGTGCAGCGCACCCCAAATGGGCCGGCCAGTGCAACTCGTGCGGACAATGGAACACGCTGGTCGAGGAGGTGGCGCTTGCCGATGTGGCCAACATCGGCCCGGCGACTGCGCCCGCTTGTTCGATCGCCGACATCGATCCGCTTGTAAGCCAGCCAGTCACCACGGGGCTCGGCGAGCTCGATCGTGTGCTCGGCGGTGGTTTGGTTCCGGGCTCGGTCACATTGCTCGGCGGCGAACCGGGCATCGGCAAGAGCACCTTGCTGCTGCAGCTACTGGCGGCTTGGCCAGGCAAGGCGTTATATGTCACCGCCGAGGAAAGCGCGCAGCAAGTACGTCTGCGGGCCGAGCGGCTCGACGCCGTGCGCCCCGACTTGTGGTTGCAGGCCGAGACGGCGCTCCCCCACATCCTTGCCTCGATCGACGACGTCAACCCCAACTTCGTGGTGATCGACTCGATTCAGACCGTTCACGACCCGTCGCTCGGGTCGCCTCCAGGGTCTGTCGTGCAGGTACGCGGTTGTGCCCAACAGTTGGTCAATGTCGCCAAGCGGACCGGCGTCCCGATCGTCCTCGTCGGGCACGTCACCAAGGATGGTTCGCTAGCCGGTCCGAGAGTGCTCGAGCACATCGTCGACACCGTGCTGGCGTTCGAGGGCGAGCGCCACCACGCGTTGCGGCTGCTGCGTGCGACCAAGCATCGTTTCGGCCCCACCAACGAACTGGGGCTGTTCGAGATGGCCGGCCACGGGCTGATCGGGGTGCCAGACCCGAGCAAGCTGTTTCTCGGCGATCGGCGAACCGGCGTCCCCGGTTCGGCAATCGCGCCAACGATCGAAGGTCAACGCCCGTTGGTGGTCGAGGTGCAGGCGCTCACAACACCCGCCCCACCCAATGTTCCGGCTCGCCGCACCACCCAGGGCATCGACAACAACCGTCTGGCGCTGCTGCTGGCGGTGCTGCAACAACGGGCCCGGATACCCGTGCAGACACAAGACGTCTACGCCTCGACCGTGGGTGGTGTTCGGCTGGTCGAGCCTGGGCTCGACCTGGCGATCTGTCTGGCGATCGTCAGTGCGATCACCGACCGGCCGCTACCGCCCGACCTTGTGGCGTTCGGCGAGATCGGCCTCGGCGGCGAGGTACGCCAAGTTTCCAATGCCCCGCGTCGTCTCAGCGAGGCTGCTCGGCTGGGGTTCAAACGCGTCATCGCACCACGAAACTCACCTGGTCCCGAGGGCGAGAGTTTGCGGATGTTGAGGGTCACCACATTGCCAGAGGCGCTCGCCGCCGCAGGCCTGACCGGCTGAGCATTTAGATCGCACAAGGCCCCAGCGACGTCGTTCATCTACAATCGCACTATGTCGAGTCGACACCGGGGAATCAATGAGGCTATGCGCGGCGCGCTTGCTCGCCTTTCCCCTGGTACACCGCTGCGCGATGGCATCGATCGTGTCGTGCGATCCAAGGCCGGAGCATTGCTCGTGTTGTCCGACGATCCCGAGGTGTTGTCGATCTGTTCGGGTGGCTTCCTCGTCGATGCCCCGTTCAGCCCGCAACGTTTGTCCGAACTGGCCAAGATGGACGGTGCCATCATTATCAGCAACGACGGCGGCCGCATCGCTCGCGCCAATGTCCACCTCGTGCCCGACCCAACCGTGCCGACCAGCGAGACCGGTACGCGCCACCGCACGGCCGAGCGCGTTGCGCGTTCGCTCGACGTGCCGGTCGTGTCGGCAAGCGAGGAGATGGGCGTCATCAACGTGTACGCCGGTGGCTCCAAGCGCCAGCTGCAAGAGACCAGCCGACTGCTCGATCGCGCCAACCAGGCGCTGCAAACACTCGAGCGCTACAAGACTCGCCTGGATGACGCGATCGGCAACCTGACGGCACTCGAAGTCGAAGATGTCGTCACAGTTCGTGATGTGGTGAGCGTGGTCCAGCGCGGTGAGATGGTCACCCGCATCGCCGATGAGATCGAGACGATGATCATCGAACTCGGCGTCGATGCACGACTGTTGCGCTTGCAGCTCGACGAGATCTATACCGAGATCAACGACGAGCTCGATCTGGTGGTCGCCGACTATCTTCCGCCGCATCGCAATGTCGAAGACACCTTGACCGAGATGTCACGTCTGCGTGATGACGACGTACTCGACGCCCGCGTGGCGCTCAGCACGCTGCATCTTCCCGACGCCGAACTAGCCCATGAGATCGCCCCGAAGGGTCTCCGTCTGCTGAATCGAGTCAAGGTGCTGTCATCTGAGCTGGCAGCCAAGATCGCCAACCACTTCGGTGAGCTGACACGCCTGCAACGGGCCACGATCGACGACCTGATGGCGGTCGATGGCGTAGACGAAACAATTGCGGGCACCGTCAAGGAAACGCTTGCCAGAGTCACCGAGACCACGATCCTCGATCAGTACAGCTGAGAACAGATTCCCAGGGAGTTGTCATGCCTTTTCGCCATGTCGTCATGTTCAAGTGGGAAGCGGGGCTCGACCACGAGCATGTCGACCGGATTCGTGAAGGCCTCAACTCGATGCCGGCGGCGATCGAGCAGATCCGGGGCTATGCGCACGGCACCGACGTCGGTGTGTCGGAGGGCAATTTCGACTACGTGGTGGTCGCCGACTTCGAAAACATCGACGGCTTCCGCACTTATCGCGACCACCCGCACCACGTGTTGTTCATCGAAGAATTCATCAAGGGCAACGTCGCCCAACGTGCCTCGGTGCAATACATGACCGGCCCCAGCTGACAACCGCAACACGGCGCCCTCAACTCACCGCCTGGCGGATCAGGTCGGCGACGTTGCCTGTTGTCTGTTGTCTGTTGTCTACGTTCGCCTCAGCGAGACGGATTGAGTAGCTCACGGCGTAACTCGACGAGCTTGGGGGACGGCTCGCCGTCGCTCCACGGGTCGGACGTAATCACCCGTTCGTAGCTCTCCCATTCTTGGCGAACTCCGGCGTGATCACCTGCCCGAGCGTGCGCCTGCATCCGTAGTCCGATCAGTTCTTCATGGCCGGCCAGCACGCTCAGGCCACGACCGGTGGCGTGGAAGACACCGTTGATGTCGCCGATCGAAAGACAATGGGCGGCGAGTTCGGCGGACGCCGAGATCGCCAACAGCACCAGGTTCGAGGTGATTCCCTCGGGGTCGGACCATAGATACGAGGTGCCTTCGAACGGCATACCGTTGATCAGTTCGACCGCCGGCGACAGCGTGGCGATCGCTTGGGCAGGGGGTTGAAGGCGAGCGGTGGCGAGCGCCAACTCGACAAGATCGACGTCGGAGCACACCAGCTCGTGCAGCGGTAGATCCTCAGTCATCGTGCGTCCGACCCATTCCTCACCTGCAGGGGGCTCGACGAGCCGAGCCAACGATCGTCGCGCCTCGGAAACAACATTGGCGAACGTGGAGTCGCGCACATCGAGCTCCCACAACGCCGTTCGAGCCGCCGACCGAGTGGAGCGGCGGCGGTGGGTGGCCAACCACGCAACCAGCTCACGCGTCTTCGAACGCTCGAAGCTGACCGCCACGCCGTCGGCCGACACAACTTCGACCGGACCGAGCAGACGTACCATCAGCTGCCATGACGGCTTGCCGCCGGCTGCGGATTCGCGCTGCTCGAGCCCGGCCGCGGGCCCGACTGGGGGATCGAGTTCGCTCGGATTGTCACGATCGATGATCGTGTCGTCGGGACCCGCACGGTAGACCGGCACGGCCTCAGGCACTAGATCGGCGACACGCACGAGTTCGGCGATCGCCGCAACATCGTCCGCAGACAACCCAATTGGAACCAGGCGTAGACCAAGCGGCAGAAGTGTCCAGGCGTCACCGTCGGGAGCCAATCGACTGGACGGACCATGAATCGGCGAGGCCGACACCACCGCAAGACCGGTGCGAACGTTCGGCAGAGTGATCGCGCCAGCCGTCGAACCAACCAGCACGACCGCCGGTTCCCACATTTCTCCGGTGACGGCTCGCGATCGCAACTCGAATGTTGACCGATCGGCATCGGCTGTCGACCCGACCGCTTCACGCGCTGCCTCGAAGGCGCGTTGGCTTCCGATGACCGGAACATGCAGCCGGTGATCAAGAAAGGCCTCATCAGGGACGCCCAGGCCGACCAAGGTGGTCACTTCCGCGAGTACCGAACCAGCCAGCGTGGTCGCAACAGCAGCGACGATCGAGTCTGCCTGGTCGGCCGGGCCACCGATCTCGATCGCTTCACATGCCTCGAGATCGATATAGACGTCGCGACCGTCTAGATCGCGGCCGAGCTGAACCATCGTCGGACACGGCGAACCGACGCGGCCCGCCTCGCCAGCCAGCAGCTCGACCGGTGTCGTGCCGTCGAGTTGCCACGTTTCGGCGGCGCCGTGCCAGGGCGACGGAAGTTGGGCGGGAGCCGACAACCGCAGCTCGACGTCGCCTTCAGCAGTGACCAGTACCGCCAAGACGCGCGGACCCTGTTCGATCAGCGAGCCCGCTGCCGATCGCACGGCGACATCGACACGCAATTGGCGATCGCCCATGTCGATCGCACGCAACACACGCTCGGTCGTGGCATACCGATCGGCCCGTTCAGGCATGCGCTCACGGGGTCGGGCACGCCTCATCTGGTTTCGGCGGCGCACGGCGAGCAGGGTCAACACGCCCGCCGAAAGCATGGCAGCCCGACCAAATGTCAGCAGCTCGACCTGGTCGCTCTCGACACCGGGTTCAGCAGGTGACGAATCATGGTGTAGCGAATCGGTGGACGCGGACAAGTCGGAATCGGAGGCGGGCGCAGCCTCGGCGAAAGCCACATCGGTCGCCGGCACCGTCGTGAGCACTACGTCATACTGGTCGTCGGCCGCTTGGGATGGGAGGTTTGGGTCGGCGGCGGCGGATTCGACAGGGGCCTCAGCATCTGCTGAGTCATCGGCCATGGTCGATTCCCAGACATTGTCTGGACTCGCAGGCGCCCCAATCGGATCGGCGACCACGGCCTGCTCACCGGGAGGTTCTGCGTCGACCGCCAAGGACAGGTCAAGCTCCCATCCGGGCTGGATCAGATTTGGATCGACCAGGCGGCGTCCGTCAGCGAACGAGCGCCCTTCGTTGGCCCCGTAGATCTCAGGCCAACGGGCACCGTCGTCGAGATGATGTTCGGCGATCGACCAAAGCGACTCGCCCCGTTCCACAACGTGGACGTCCGATATTTCAACGGAGGACCCGCCGTCATCAACCGACGATGGCAGCTCGAGCACCCACCCCACATCGATGAAGGCGGCGTTCGCAAATCGTTTCCCGTCGGACATCTGGTTGCCGAGGTTGAGCTCGATCAGCTGCTCGGCGAAGTCGGCGACCGCGCGGTGGTCGGGCCCGGCAAGACGTTCTGCAATGCCATAGATCGAATCACCGCTGCGGACCACATATTGGCCCGGTCCAGCGATGGCCGCAGACGCGTCGTCGGTCGCAGCCAGATTGTGAACCCATCGATCTGCATCAGATTGACCGATCGCCGCTCTCGGCGCCCACACGTTTTGGGGTCGGGCGATCGAGGACGACGACGCCTGATCGGTACTGAGTGACGCGACCGCTCGTTGCTGTGGCAAGAGGTGTCCGCCTTCGCGGGCAAGACCTCGCGATGGAGCGCCGAACAGGGGCACCACGACCAACAATCCGGCGGCGATCACTCGCGCCATCGACTGTGTGAGGCCGAGCCCACGGATATCCGGCATCGCCAGACCGTCGTGGCGCAACATGTGAACCAGCTCGGCGATGATCGTCAACACCAGCACCAGCAAGGCGGCCCAGGCCACGATCAGCGACAGCCGGATCACAACGTCTGCAAGCGTGTGTTCGGTGAGTCGATCGGTGAGCACTGCCTTGATCCGGGTGACCTCCCAATCGACCGGAGTTGAAACGCCATGCAAAGGCATTCCACTTCCGAACCGGGCCCTGGCAGCCAGGATCAGCACGATGGGCGCTGCGACGACGAGCACACCTACAAGGGCAAGCGAGCGGACGAGCGCCGCCAATCTCGAACCTGCCTGTCGAATCATGCTGTCACGCCCCTCACCGAACCCGTGTCGCTGCGCCCTTCACGCCGCAAGTGAAGGTTGTCTGTTGTTGAAAGGGGAAAGCCGCTGCCGATTCCAGAGTCGCCGGCCAACATCACGATCCAGCCTCGGCGCCGGCCGATCCGACGCCAACCACATCGCCGGCAGAGTCCGAGATCCTGACCTCGACCGTAACTGTGACGCCGTCGACCGTGACCGCCAGCACCGAGCCGTCGAGGCGATACTCGTCGAACAGGCGGTCAGCGACCCGGCGAGCGTGCTCTTGCGCCGACGGTTCGTCGATCACCAACGGCTGATCGCCACCGTCTCGTAGCGATCCAACCTCGACCTGCTGGGCGCCCGAACGCGCCGCTTGAAACGCGATCGACTGGGCCGCAGATCGGTTGCTGACGCGCCGGTTGACGTCGCGAGACAACCAGATCACGCCCCCGGCAGTAAACGCAAACAGGAGTACGAGGGCCGTGACCAGCGCTGTGCCACGTTCGTCCCGACAGCGCCGCCCGCTCGGTGAGGCATCACCGATCGAATTCATGGCCGACCAGCCGCTCGGAAAAAGTCGATACTCGCCACCGCCGTAACCTCTTCTTGCCGGGCCCCCGACTGAACGGCCTCGAGGCCTCGATTGGACACCTCACACTTGATGGTGACCGCGACCAGCCCAAAGCTGATCCCCGATGCCGGCGAGGCAGCATCCGGGTAGACAACCCGGATGGTCGGGGTCGAGCAGGTATCGCTGTCGACCAGCATCGCCGACGCCACACGGTTGGCGGCGGTCGTCGCCGAACCGGCATCGCGCTCGAGGGCGGCTGCCTGTGCACTGGCCTCGGCCGCCGACCGAACTTGAGCCCGGGCGTCGACGCCGCGCCCCAGGGCGATCACCAGGACCGCCAAGCCGATGACTGCGGGGGCGATCAGCACAAGCCCGAGTGCGTCGGAGGCACCGCGGTCGCGCCGGCGATTCATGGACGAAACCCCTCGATCGGCATCGCCTCCGTGACCTCGATGGGCCGCGACGTGCCACGGATGATCCCAGGCGCTCGCCCGGTCACCCGAACCACGACGAACTGGCCCTGCGGGATGATCTCGACGTCGGGGTCGGCTAGGTCGACACTCGCTCGCAGCGTTGCTTCCGCCGATGCCTCGACGGTGGCCGAGTCCTGCCCGTTGCGGGCGACGAGCGCTACAGCGTCGCGGGCGACGGAACGCGCCTCGGTGCGAGCATGTGTCCACATCGCAGCCTGAAACGAGGCAAAGGCGATCACCACGAAGACGGGCGTCAGCATCACGGTCGTCAGGGTTGTCGAGCCCCGATCGGGTTCGCGGATGGAATACATCGTCTAGGTCGAGCGCGGTCAGGGGGCCGACGGCGAGATGATCGGATCGTCGGCCTTGTCCTTGATTTGGCCCCACAGGATCCCGGCGATCACGGCCACGCTGACACCGGCGGCGACGAACCAGAGCACCTGCTCGAGCGATACCGCGCCGCGGTCGCGATCGCGGTCGGCACCGGTGGCGCCCGAGTTCGTTGTGCGGCCGACCACCCGCAGGCAGGCGCCGTACACCTGATGTGTGACGGCGCTGGTCACCAGGGTGACGTCGTTCATGGATGTTCTCCTTTGTCTCTCGGGGTTCACGAAAAGCTCAGTGCGGGATAGATGACGAGGGCCATGAAGATCAGGGCCATCCCGACAATCGGAGTCGTCAAGCGACTTGTGCGAAGTCGAGCCTCGGATTCTTGCTCGGTCGACAATGCGGTACGCAGTGTTGCGCACTTGGCGGCCAGCGTGCGAGCGACCGGAGCGCCCTCGGCCGCGCTGAGCGCTGCGGTGGCAGCGATCTGCTCGAGTTCGTCTAGGCCGAGTTCACGGCCTGTCCGCTGGAGGGCGTCGGTCAGGCTGAGTCCGCGTGCACCCGACTCGCGCATCCTGCGCCGCAGTTCGGCGAACAACCGTCCGTCGCCGGCGTGCGCAGCCTGTTCGAGGGCGCCTTCATAGCCTGTGTTTCCGGCCAGCAGCATCGTGACGACATCGAGATAGGCCGAGACCTGATAGCGAAGATCGGTTCGCACCGTCGCAGCCCGTTCGATTGTGGCTGTGTGCACGAGCACCGGCCCAAGCACAGCCGAACCAATTGCCGCCAACAGCGGAATCATCCAACCCAAACTTATGATCGCTGCCGACTGCAACAGCCCGATCGCGAATGGCGGCAGCACAAAGCCGACGAGCGCGGCAAGCACGAGATACACCACATGTTGATCGAGCGAGCGACCGGCCAACTGAAGTTGAGCGTTGCTGGGGAGCAGGCGCGGGTGACGTTCGATCGCTTTGGCAATCGGAGCAATCAGCCGTAGAGATGGTCGGCGACTCCATGCCGTCGTGGTTGCCGTCGACGTTTCCGTACTCGGCCCCGAACGTTGCAAGTGCTCGATCGTGCGCCACAGTGACGGGGCCGGCTGCAACCAACCGTAGATCGCCAGCAAGACCCCGGCCACGCCGACCGCGGTGAGCAGAACAATCAAGCTGACTGGGCTCATAATGCACCCCCGCGACCCGGTGCCGAGCCGGCCGCGGTGAGAAAGCGGCTTGGACGCGGAAACGTTCCGAGCCGTTGCACTCGAACGATCAAGGCCACATATCCGGCCAGGGCGGCCGCAAGGAACAGCTGACCGCCCGGCTCGTCATAGGCGTCGAGGTAACGGCTGCGGCCAAGCACCAAGAGGCCGATCACGAGGGTACCCATGATCAGCGTCAACGCCTGCACCTCGCGACGGGTCGGCGCCCGTTCGGCCTCGACCAACCGCCGTCGGTCGACCTGTTCGCGCGTCTGTTCGGCGAGCGCCGTCAGAACCGGCACGGTGCGCGCTCCGCGCCGGATCGCGATCGACAGGCCGGCCGCGACCAGGTCACCGAGCGGATCATCGAGGTCGTCAGCGAACCGCCGAAAGACAATTTCGGGATCCTGTCGACCTAGGCCGGCGACGAGTCGACGAACCTGCGGGCGGATGACCGGGTGGCATGCCGACACGGTCGCCGAGATCGCTCCGATCGGTTGCTCACCGGCGATCAGGACGTCACGGACGTTCTCGATCCAGCTGGCGAGGGCATCGAGCCGGGCGATCTCGGTAGCGGATGATCGCTGACGGCGTTGCCAACCACCGATCGCCCAGTAGGTGCCGACACCGACGACGATGCCAGGGATCAGCCAGCTGGACACGAGGAACACGATCACGCCGACAACGGTCGACCCGACGAAACGGAAACCGAGCCGTCGAACCGATGTGGTGCTGAAGGTTGGCGATCGCGCCGAGCTCGGTGGGAGCAGCATCAAGGAAACACCTGCGACGAACAACGCCGAGAGCAGCACGACAATGGCGAGCATCACCACACCCCCCTCGGCGCGAACAGTTTCGGGTCGTAACCCGACAGCCGAAGTCGTTGCAGATGCCGAGTCGATAGCGGGGCCTGCTGCACCAGCTCGCCATCGTGACCAAGCCCCCACACCTCGGTGGTCGCCAGCCCACCGTGTTCGCCGAGACCGCCGATCTCGATGATCGATGTGACCCGCCTGACCGGGGCGCTGTCGCCTTCCTCGTTTCGCACGAGGTCGATGTGAACGATGAAATCGACGGTTTGTGCGATCAAACTCCAGACCGCGAACTCGGGCAGGCTCGTGTCGGACTTCGAGACGTAATAGGCGAGGCGTTGCACCACGACATCAGCCGTGTGGGCGTGAATCGTCGCCAGCGAACCACGCTTGCACATCGAGGCGACGTCGAGCATGTCGAGCGCCTCATCCTCGACCAACTCGCCAACCACGACGCGATCCGGATTGAGCCGCCGCGTCAGTTCGACCAACTGACGGGTGTTGATCTCGCCTTCGCCCTCGGCGTTGGAGTGACGCGTGAACAAGGCAGGCGCATCGGGATGTCGCGGATCGTCCTCGAGTCGCAACTCGAGCAGGTTCTTCTCGACGGTGATGATGCGCTCGCGCGGCGACACCTCGCCAAGCAACTCGGTGAGCAGGGTTGTCTTGCCGGCCCCTGGCGGCCCGCTGACGAGCACAGTGAAGCCGCACCGGATCATGGCGTGCAGCCGCGGAACCATAGAAGACGGAAACATTCCGCGCCGGGCGAGTCCGTCGAGCCCCTCATGGCGCAACACGAACCGCCTGATCGCGATCCGCGGATGGGTCGAGATGCCGTGCTCGGTGCGGCCACCCAGCACCATCACGATGCGCGAGCCGTCGTCGGACTGGAATGTCAGCATCGGCGACTGTGTGTCGAGCCGACCCTCGCCGGTACCGGTCATGCGGCGGGCAAGCCGCTTTTGGTAGGAAGTCAGATCGGCCGACGAGTCCCACAACGCGCCGACGTCGATTTTGCGACCGTCGCTGTAGGTGACCCAGGTCGAAAGGTGCGAGTTGACGTCGATCTCCTCGACCAGCGGATCGTTCATGTAGGGCTCGAGCGGGCCTGACCCGGTGAGTTCGGCAACTACACGCGCACGGATCTCACGATCAGCCATCTCCGGTAGGGACGGATCGCCCCGGTGCATTCGGTCCTGGTTGACCCCGGCGATCTCGTCGCTTAGCCAGGCGCCGACCATCAATTGTTGCCGACGGGCGTCGCCGGCGAGCGGTGTCTCGCTGGTCGCGATGCCATCATGGCGGTCGGTTTCGTCTTGCTCGATCGCCTCGACGAGGCGAGCCGCAACTTGGTCGGTGACGAAGCGGACGAGAGCGGATCGGTCGTCGGCCGGCGTGCGCCCGAGCCGGCTCATCGGGTGCCCCTCCACAATCCATCGGCCGCCTTACTGAGTGCATGTTCGGCCGCCGACGCCAGATCTCGGGCGGCTCGCATCAAAGGCAACCGGGCGAGACGACGACCCGAGACGCCGGTGCGGCCGCCGAACACGGCGGCCGACAACTCATCGACGGGAAGGCCGACTACCGGGGACGACCCAACCGATTCGGCCAGAAACGACTCGATCTCGCCAATCTCGAAGGGGGTGGCGCCGATCACAGCGACGACCACAGACGTAGGAATCGAACTCATGGCGTCGAGTTGGTCGGCGAGCCGCTGCAGCCGAACCGCGGCCGCTCGCGATGACTGGGCCGCCTGGTGATGCACCACAATGGTCACCGCCGACGACCCGACGAAAGGATGTGTCGCCGGTGAAGGCTGCAGGCGACCAGTATCGGCAATGACCACGGGCGAACGCAGTGTCGCCAACGTGGTGACGATCGACCGCGACGATTCGCCAACGGCCTGAGCCGCCTCGCCGGCACGAGGCGGCGCCGGAATGATCCGCAGACCCGAGTCGGCCAGACGAGTCAAACGCTCGATCTCTGGCCACGCACCGTCGAGCACTCGAGTGACCACGGTTGACAGCGAGGGCGACGTCGTCATGTCGAACCACGCAGCCAGATCACCACCGGTCGGGTCGGCCTCGACCAGGATCGCGTCCTCGGAGGCCGGCCATGCCGACGCCAACGCCACCGCTGTCGTGGTGCAAGCGTCTCCCGCGACGGCGATGATTGCCATCAGCCGCCCTGTTCTGTGACAGTGTCGATGCCTGGGTCGAGAACCACGATGCGCACATCGTTGCCTGCGGCAACCAGCGGCGCATCCTCCTCGGTGACCTCGACTGACAACCCGAACAGGCCGGTCACGGTGTCGGATTCGTTGCCGCGAGCGACCACTCGGCCGGTCGTGACGAATAGCTGCTCGTCGTTGTTGTCGGGCACGACGATGATCATCACTCGAGACCTTTCCCGCAATCCCGACGGCACTCGGCTGGGGCGGATCTCGACCGCGACGACTCCGGTCCCGGCCGAGACGAGTGGGGTCGGCTGTACTAGTTGCTGCACCATCAGGCTGCCAGCCGCGATGTACACGCGTGCGTACTGATTAACGACGAGGCCAACCTGATCGGCATCGACCGCCGGCACGGTCGGGTCAAGATCGACCTCGACGACTCGCAGGTCGTCGCTGGTGACGAGCTCGCCCGCTCTGACATTGCGCACCACCTGCAACACCTCGGTCTTGTGGCTGATCGACGTGTAGATCAGCGTGTTTCCGCCGATCGCAATGGCGGCCAGCGCAGCGCCGGCGGCGATGCGGGCGCGCCGACGTGATCCAGGTCGAAATCCTCGTGGTTCTGTGGATGCCGCCGATTCAGGCGTCATCGCAGTGGCACGCCGATCGGTCATCGCCATCGCAATGCCTCCTCTCCGAGCTGCCCGGCGATCAGGAGTGCCATGGTCGCGCCGAGCACGAGACCGGGACCGAATGGAAGCGACCCGCTATGAACAAACAAACCAATCGTGGCCGTCACCGCCGCCGCCAGACACAACGCCAGCAGTCCGAGACGGGGCTCGACCAAACCGAGAGTGGCGCCAAGCATTGCGGCAAGCTTGACATCGCCGAACCCCATCGCTCGGGGCGAGACCAGATGCACTACAAAGATCGGCCCCGCAAAGGCCAAACCACCGAGGGCAACGGCGCCAAGCGCATGCTCGCCGGATCCAGCGGTCGCCAGCGAGGCAATCAACACCAGGATTGGCACCAAGGCAGCGGCAACAAGCCGGTTTGGAATCCGCCCTGACCGCGCGTCGACCAGAGCCGCCGACGCCCCGATCGCCAGCGCTGCAACGATCACGGCCCCTGACACACCCCACCATTCGACCGCCAAGGCAGCAACAGCGAGGGCGGCGAGCGCGATCGAACCGACAAGCGCCAGTAGAGATCGGTCATGTGTGGTCACCGTGTGCATCGGCCTCCCGAGGGCCGTTCTCGCCAATGTGTCACATTAGGCCACAGGGCAACCGAAGACTTCGGCGAACGAACGCTCACGCAACATTGTGGGTGACAGAAGACCCAAACAGGAAACCATCGATCCGGTGTTGCTATCCCTGAACGATTCGCGAACGACCCGACCAGGGCGTGCAGGGTCCGACTGGATGCGGCAGGCTGGTGCACATGAGTGACACGAATGTTCCCGCAACCGAAGAGTTGAAGCTGCGCCTCACCCCGATGCAGTTTCATGTCACACAAGAAGCTGGTACCGAACGGCCGTTCACCGGCGAGTACTGGGACACCAAGGATGCCGGCACGTATCACTGCGTCGTGTGCAACGAGCAGCTGTTCGACAGCGACACCAAATTCGACGCACACTGCGGCTGGCCCAGCTTCTACGAATCACTCGGCACCGACAAGATCGAGTACATCACCGATCGCTCGCTCGGGATGGCCCGCACCGAGGTGCGTTGCGCCAACTGCAAGGCGCACCTCGGGCACGTGTTTCCCGATGGGCCGCAACCGACCGGCAACCGCTACTGCATCAACTCCGCCAGCCTCGGCCTCGAGCGGCGCCCCACCTGACGTAGCTGCGACTCCGACGCCACCTCGTGAAATCCGGGGGCCCCTGTGCGAAACTGCCCGGCATGGGCCCGACCGCAGACTGGGGAGACGCCGAACGCCACCTGACCGAACACGTCAGCGTGCTGATCGGCGACGACAACGGGAAATACCCCTCTGGTAACTCGCTGGTGGTCCGCGGCGACGGCGAGGCGGTGATCATCGACCCTTCGGTCACGTTGGTCGCCAGGGGCGGGGCACCGATCCCCGTCGATGCGGTGATCAACTCGCACAGCCACGAAGATCACATGGCCGGAAACGGGTTCTTTATCGATGCACGTTTGCACATCCACGAAGCGGATCTGCCAGGGGCGCGCAGCCTCGACGGTTTGATGGACGTCTACGGCCTCAGCGGAGAACCCCGCCAAGAGTTCAGCAAGCTGGTCGTTGAAGAGTTCAACTTCACGCCGCGTCCCGACGCCAAGGGGTTCAGCGACGGTCACGTATGGGACCTCGGGCACGTGCAGGTCGAGGCGGTGCACCTGCCCGGCCACACACGCGGGCACAGCGGGTTTCGCCTGACAGGGGGCGTGTTCTTCCTGTCCGATATCGACCTGACCGGATTCGGCCCGTACTACGGCGACGTGTGGAGCGACCTCGAGGACTTCGAGCGGTCATTGATCCAGATCCGCGACGAAGAGGCCGAGTATTACGTCACGTTCCACCACAAGGGCGTGATCGAGGGCCGTCAGGCGTTCATCAAGTTGCTCGACGAGTTCCACGCCGTCATTCCGCGACGCCACGAGGCGATGCTGCGGTTCCTCGTTGAGCCGCGCTCGATCGAAGAGATGGTCGCACACCGGTTCGTGTACCGCCCCCACGTGCAGCACGTGTTCGCCGACAATGTCGAACATCGCTGCGCGGCGATGCACGTACAGCGCATGCTGCTGCGCGGCGAAGCTGCCGAGGTCACCCCAGGCCGCCTCCAAGCCGTCTGACCCGGGCCGCCCAGTTAACCGGCGCGGCTAGCGGCCGCGACGAACCGCGCTATTGTCGAGCGACGCCCAAGGTCTCGGTTTACCCACCAGCAGACATTGGGCATCTGACGGGGGGACTTATGCGACGAACGACGATCAGCGCGGCGACCACGGTGCCCCCGACGACGGTACGCGCAGAAGGCGACGACACCGATTCCGGCCACGAGGCCACGGTCGAGTCGGCCGATCCGTCGGGCCACTATCGCGACCAACCAGCCAACTCACGACCCTAAGGAAGATCGACATGCATCCATCAAACACTCATTCGTTCACGCTTCGGGCGTTGGCGGTCGTCGGTCTGGCGGTCGTGATGATCGGTTGTGGAGGCGGTGACGACGCGTTCAGTGATATCGGCGATGGCGGCAACGCTGGCGAGATCGGTGGTCTCGAAGGTCTCGGCGGTCTCGAAGGTCTCGGCGGTCTCGAAGGTCTCGAAGGCCTCGAAGGTCTCGAAGGCCTCGGCGGTCTCGAAGGCCTCGGCGGTCTCGGCGGTCTCGAAGGTCTCGATCTTCCCACTGGTGTCCTGGAGCAAGTGCTGGAGGGGCTCAGCGACGAGGGGATCGATCTTGGCTTGAACAACGACGGCAATGGATTCACCGTGTCGAACGAGGACGGCCAGTTCACGAGCGGTACCGATCTCGAGTTGCCCGACTGGTTGCCCGGTGGATTTCCACTCCCAGCCAACCTGTCGATCCAGGCCATCGGCGACGAGGATGGAAAGCGAACCGTGCTGGGAAGAGAAGATGGAAGTCTCGATGTCGCTGCCGAAAGCGGTCGCCTTGCGAACTGGTTCGCGTCGAACGGCTACAACGTGCTCAGGAACGATGCGCCCGACGACCGACTCAGGATCACCGCTGTTCGTGACGACGGCGAGGTCTTCGACGTCGAGTCACAATCAACTTTCTACACCGTCGAGATCAGCCATCGCGATGTGACGTATGAAATTCAAGATGCAGCCGAGCTCATCGAGGTTTCGGGTACCGCCACGATCATCGTCGGCGGCAACACCGTTACGGTCGACGGAACGTGTTCGATTACGGGCGCCGACTACCGGTTCGAGCACATTGCCGCTGACGGATTGACGATCGTCAATCTAGACATCTACGCGGTTTCTGAACCCCCGTCGGGCTCAGCGTTTTTCATGCAGTTCGCGGAAAACGAAAACCGGCAGTACGTGATCAACTTTCCGATGGGCAACGGCAACGAGCCGACGGTCTCAATCGCCGGCCGCGACTTTGGGGTCGCTGGGGAACTGCTCGACCTGACCGGGAGCGGGAACGACGGCGCTCAGGGTTCGTTCGCGGTGAAATGCTCGGGCTGACAGCGGTCAGACCGAGTCGAGTGGGAACTATTTGGATCATGATGGGTTGGAGAACTCCTCGATCGTGCGCCAGGCATCCTGGCTGAGGTGGTGTGCGAGATCGTGCAGAGCCCTCGCCGTCGCTAGCTCCTCGCCGACCTGTGGGAGCGCCAGATCGAGGGGATTTCGCCGCGATCGACCGACACCCGCCAGGCCGCGGTCGCCAGCATCGAGGTGGGCGGTCACTTCGCAGTGATCACCGTCCTCGCGGATGTCGAGCCGCACGTCCCAATGACGTTGAACGGTATCCATACCTCCATGGTCTGCCCGTCGATCAACCCAGACCAGGGCACAACGTCACTGCCCGAAGTTGGAAGATGTTCCAGGGAACCCAGCCGATAGGTAGCCGCGCTGCTTTTGATTCCGCCTGGTCCCCGTCGCGATTGGTCGCAGTTCGCCTATCGGCTCACGCTCAGGCACATCTCGCAACTGGCACATCTCGCAACTCACCAGGAGCCCGAGCTGCCCCCGCCGCCTCCGCCGCCCGAGCTACCGCCGCTGAAACCACCGCCGCCGCCGTCCGAGCCGGAACTCGATGGGGCAGTTCGCGATGAACTCACCGACGAGCCCATCCGATCGATCAAGATCGGGGCCGCCATGACACGGGCAGGGGCCGGCACATTGGCGCGATCGAGCGCCCGCGACCATGCCTCCGCCTGGCCAAGGGCAACAGCCCAGGCGCTGTACTCACGCAGCAGGCCGTTCTTCCACGCCCATTCGACATGGGTGCCCTCGCTCGCCTCGAGGAACCGCCTGAACGACTCGGAACGCAGCGCCAACGCCGATCCCTGGGCCGTACGAGCCGGCAGCAGCGTGCGGTATACGAGGTAGGCGACGACCCCTGGGAGCAGCAGCCCAAGTGCGATCGCCAACGGCCAAGCTCGCAAGAGACCAAAGAAGGCGGCGATACCCGAACCCATCCACACCGTGGCGAACACCCCGAACATGACCAGTCCATAAACCGAGCCGCTGGCCTTCGGATTGATACCGCTGCCGGGCGGCAGGTTCTTCCACCAACCGCTCTTGGCGATCTGCTGGCGCTGATGTGTGGCGACCGCCTGCCATGACGATGCAAATGCCGAGCTGTACGTGCCGGTGACAAATGGGTCGGTGGTCTTCAGGAATCGGTCGAGCAGCTTGGCGTCGGCGATGTCGAGGTCGCCCCGTTTTGGACCGCTGCCGATCGAGAGATCGGTGCCCTTCTTTTGGAGGATTATCGCCTCGCTGCCGGCGAGCCCCGAGAACCACGCCTCGACCGTGGCATCGCCGATCCGCTCGGTCACCAGAACGGCGGCCTCCCAGGGATCGATACCCTTGGGTGGCACGAACTCGATCGTGGCCATGTCGGCGAGATCGGCATCGCGAACGAGGTGCACCGGCGGAAGCGGCTCGACGGTGCCGTCTGATCGCGGCGCCGGCATGGTGCCATAGGCGGCGTCGACGGCGCCGCCCGCAAACACCTCGTTACGACCCTTGCGACGGGCCCATCGGTACACGGGCACCGAACCCGCCAACCCGACCGGAATCATGATCAGCGCCAACCGACCTCGGTTGTCGGGGCGGCGGTCGGGTTGTTCGGGAATGCCAACCGTGGCAACGTCGACGAACGACACGACGTCACCCTCGATCGTGAGGCCATCACCCTGTTCGAGCGGTTCGATCACGACTCGATACACAGGTGGCCGATCCAGCGTGTCGCCAACGAGTGTGCATCCGCCACCGGCGCCCAAAGCTCCAACGTTGCAGGCCGTGTTCGCAAGCTCTACACCGACCACGACCACTTCGAACCTGCCCGTCTCGTTATCGCCGGGCCAGCCGCCGCCCTCGGCCGCCACCACATCGAGCAGGAGCCCGAGTTCGGACAACATCGCGTCGGGATAGGTGTAGGAGAGCACGTAGCGATGCTGCCCCTTGATCGTCTTGTCGGGGTCGCCGATCCGGATCCTGGTCCGGTCGAACTCATCCTGCACACTCAAGTCAGCGGGGGCGTCCGGCGAGCTGGCAACGATGTCAATCGGAACACCAAAATCGTTGGGGATCACCCTCTCGTAGCCATGGCGGGCGTGATTTCCGAAGTCTTGGTCGACGTACTCGGTGACGCGGATCGTGTTGTCGGCACGAGGTTCGACCACGACCGTTTTGGCGTCGAAGCGTTCGTCGTGGGCGCCGGCGCCGATAACACCCGTGCCGGCCAGCAGTGTGGTGCCCCCAATCGCGATGCCGACCATCGTGTGACGAAATCTGGAGACCTTGCCGAGCATCGCTCCAGTCTGCCTGAATCGAGAGTTGGGAGTTGTGCCTGGCACAACTTCCAACTCATCGGGAAGGTGTTCGGGTCAGGCCGAGCGGCGAGCTACAACCAGCGTGTCGAGCGCTGTCTTCTGGCCGCCGTCGGTCTGCACGTGACGTTCGACCACCTCGGCCAGGTCGATCGTGAGTGCTCCACCGATCGCCTCGGCCACCTGATTGGGTGTCGTGAGAACAGACGCCTCTTGCGGGCCTCCGTATCCCTGATCGAGGTTGGAGAGGTCGTGGCTGACCAGCACGAATCTGCCACCCGACGCCAGCGCCGCCGCCGCTCGCCTCAGGATCGGGGTCAGTTCGGCCTCGACCAATTGAAGATAGGCGATAATGACAAGGTCGTAGGCACCTTGTGTCGGCAGGTAGCCGCCGAGATCGGCGACCTCGGTCGTGATCGTGACGCCACGCCGTTCGGCGATCTGACGAGCCTTGTCGATCGCGACCGACGAGTAGTCGACGGCAGTCGAATCCCAGCCGCGTTCGGCAAGCCAGATCGCGTTGCGACCCTCGCCTGCGGCTAGATCGAGTGACCTGCCTGCCGGTAGGTCGCCAGACTGCTGTTCGACGAACAAGTTCGGCCCGGCCGACCAGACCAGCTCGGTGTCGCGATATCGATCGTCCCAATCGCCTGCGTCCATGCAACAAGCGTAGGCGCATGGCGCACGACACCGGGAGCTGGCAGGATCGGGGCGTGTCGACCGTGACGAACTGGATCGTGCGCCTTGTGGCGTTGGCGAGTCTGGCGTTCTCCAACATTGGTGCCTTTGTCGAGGCCGTCGTGTCCTACATCGGTGATCCGGCGGTCGTCACCGAGCAGGCTGATCGCGGTCCGCAGACGCCGGTCACCGATCCGGGCCTGCCGACCACTACTCCGTACCGGCTCCCTTTCGCCGACGCATCACGTGCCGGTTGGAATCCGACCCACTCGACCTACCCGGCGACCGACGTGTTCATCGGCTGCGGCGCAACTCTCGTGTCACCCGTGTACGGCACCGTGTTGGAAGTGCGCCGGGTCGACTCGTGGGACGCCAACGTCGACGATCCGGCCACGCGCGGCGGCAAGTCGGTGGCGATCCTCGGATTCGACGGTGTCCGCTATTACCTTGCCCACCTCGACACGATCGAGCCAACACTGGCGGTCGGCGAACAAGTCGAGCTCGGCCAAACGCTCGGAACAATGGGCGAGACCGGCCGCGCATCCGCATGCCACCTGCACTTCTCGATCTCACCCCCGTGCCCCGGTGAGGAGTGGTCGGTGCGGCGCGGAGTGGTGTGGCCGTACCCATACCTCGACGCTTGGCGTGGCGGACAACAGCTCAGCCCGGTTGCCGAGGTCGAACAATGGGTGCTGGATCACCCAACGGCATGCGCCGACGCGATCGCCAACATCTAGTTGGGAGATGCGCCTGTAGCGCTGATCAGGGGTCGATCGCGACGCCGCAGCGGGCGAGGCGATATCCGGTTGCGGCTCCGACCAGAGCGATCGGTACAACCTCGAGCATCGCGTGTCCGGTCTCCCACAAGGTCGGGCCGCGCATCGCATCGGTGAATACCAGTACAAGTGCGGTGACCATCGTGGCACCGAAGCCGGCGATCGCAGCCCGAATCGCGTCGATGTTGGCGACCCGCAACGGTCCGTTACGCAAAAAGTAGGGCCAGGCGCCGGCAACCAGAAATGGCGCCAGGTGGTAGGTGACGGTGGGACGCCACAGCGCCAAAGCGACCCACGCCACCGCGATCAGGCCGGTTCGGAATGCCCCACGTCGAAAATCGACCATTGCGACCCGTTCCGGGTTCGCCAGCACTTCGACATCCATGCACCCATCAACCCGACGGTGTCACCGCCCATTCCGTAACTGACCACACGAATCGATACCGACGAGTAACCGGAGCGTATTGTGGAGCGATGAGCACTTCCGCTTCCCGGTCCGAGGCGCCCAGCCGGCTCCTCCAGATCATGGAGTCACGGGCCCTGTTCGAGTTCGGTGCGATCGCCGCCGCATCCCCGCTGCTGCGTGCGTTCGGGCGAGGCGACAACCATCCCGTGCTGATCCTGCCGGGGTTCCTGGCGGGCGATTCGTCTACGGCCCCGCTGCGATCGATCCTGCAGAGCCAGGGCTACTGGGTGCACGGCTGGCGACTTGGCCGCAACCTCGGACCGACGCCCGACGTCGTCGATGGATTGATCGATCGACTCGAAGACCTGCACGATCGTCACGCGCGGCCGGTAAGTCTGATCGGATGGAGTTTGGGCGGCATCTACGCCCGCCGTCTGGCACGCAAGTGGCCCGAATTGGTTCGTCAAGTGATCACGCTCGGTAGCCCATTTCGGATCACGCCCGACGATCGCAGCGCCGCCTCTGCCCTGTTCGACCGCCTGCAACCAACACATGCGATCGGGCTCGACGAACTTTTGCCGGGTTTCGACGCCGGGCCACTCACCGTGCCGGCAACAGCGATCTACACCCGCACCGACGGCGTCGTGCGGTGGTGGCAGTGCATCGAGCAGACCGGTGCCCAGGCCGAGAACATCGAGGTTCGCGGCAGTCACAGCGGACTCGGTTTCAACGCCGCAGCGATCTACGCGATCAGCGACCGTCTGGCCCAGCCACAAGATGATTGGCGCCCGTTCCGACCACCAATGTGCACCCGTCAGCTGTTCCCGCATCCGGCAGACTGGCGTCCAGGACTCACTGACAAAAGGGCGGCAGCGCTCGTCTGAACGTTCAGTGGTTGCGGGCGATCGCGACTGCGGCGGCGATCTTGGCGACCGCCGCTTCTGGGTCGTCGTAACGGCCGAACAGGGTGTCGCCCATGCCAACGGCAATCGCTCCGGCATCGAAGAAAGCGCCCATGTTGTCGACGGTGACACCACCGGTGGCCATGAACGGCTTCTGCGAGTAGGCCGGGGCGACCTGTGCCAACCATGTCGGCCCTGGCGGGTTGGCCGGAAAGAACTTCAGCACATCGGCACCGCTGCGGATCGCCAGTTGGATCTCGGCTGGGCTCTGCACCCCTGGGAGCGTCAGCATGCCAAGCTCTGCGCTGCGCCGGGCGGTAATTTCGTCGATACCTGGCAATACACAAAACGTGGCGCCTGCGGCGGCCGCCGACTCTGCCTGTTCGACCGACCAGGTTGTGCCGACACCGACCGACGCCTCGGATCCGTACCGTTCGCTGAGAAGCGCAACATCATCGGTCGCCCGCGGGTAATCGTGAGTGATCTCGAGTGACCTGACTCCTCCGGCGACGAGTCGATCAGCGAGCGCCAGCAGGTGCTCGGCGGGAACCTGGCGAAGTACCGCCATGATCCGGTCTTCGGTGAGACACCGCAGTGCATGCGCTCGCTGATCGATCATCCGTTTGCCTCCATCTGCTCGACTGAGGACGAGTCTGGCAGATGGCCAGTGGAAAGGATCAGACGAGTTGTGGCTCCCTGTGCTCCACCGGTGCTGAAACAGGCTGCGGGTCGTCCTGCTTGCGGTTGCCGAACAGGCCAAACGCTGCCAAAACCACCAGCAGCACGCCGGGGATAAGGAAGAACCAGGTGAACAGCGTGAAGTTCGGCAGGCTGGCGACCTTGTCGTAGTTCTCGACTTCGGCCTCCATCGTGTCGACGAGTGGCTTGTAGTGGTCGAGGCCGGCTGGCACCTGCTCGAAGATCGCGACGTTGGCATCCATCAGGCCGAGCAGACCTTCGAAGTCCTGCTGCATCTGGGGCAGGCCCTGCAACATCTGGAACATCGCCGGGAACTCGGAGGCCATGAAGGCACCCGCATCCTCTTCGCTCATGCCTGTCGCCTGGGCGAACGCCGGCACCAGTTGTTGGCCCTCGGCAGCCATCGGGCCGAAGCCGGCGAGATAACCGTTGAACTTGTCGATGTTCTCCTGACTCATCGCGGGTGCGACCTGGCCGAGCGGTACGAACACGTCGTAGTAGTAGTCAGAGGTGGTCTGCACGTTCTGCTCGTCCATGATCGGTTCGAAGGCGTCGATCATGTTCTGTCCACCGGAGGCTTTGCCGGGAAGGCCAATCGCGAACGGCGCGGCGATCAGCAACAGACCGACCACCAGCACGCCCCACATCATTTTGCGGCACATGAAACTTGTTCCTTTCCTCCGCGCGGGGGCGCGGTTACGGCTTCAATCGTCGTCCTTTGGTCCTCTTGGCGGCTATGGACCTTGGTCCCTAAAAGTCCGGACAAGAAGACAAGAGGCGCCGCCGATAGGTTCGATGGCATGTCACGCCCCCCGGCCACGCAGTATTCGATCTCGTTACGCGTCACGCTCGACAACGTGCCCGGAGTGCTGGGCCGGCTCGCAACGGCAATCGGTGAGGCCGGCGGCAACATCTTCGCCGTCGACTCGTTCGTCGCCAAGGGTTCGATCGTCGACCGTGAAATCGTTGTCAATTGTCGCAGCGTCGAACACCAGACCGAGGTGGTCGATGCCGTGCGAGAAACACCAGGGATCACCCTCGACGATTGGTGGGACCGCACGTTCCGGATGCACGAAGGCGGCAAGATCGAGGTGCTTCCGCTGTGTCCCGTAGGCGACCAGGAAGATCTGTCGATGGCGTATACGCCCGGCGTCGCTCGCGTGTGTATGGCGATCGCCAACGACGAATCTCTGGCAGACGAGCTGACAATCCGCAAGAACACTGTCGCGATTGTCAGCGACGGCACGGCCGTGCTCGGGCTCGGCAACATCGGCCCCAAGGGCGCGATGCCGGTGATGGAAGGCAAGGCGCTGCTGTTCAAGGAGTTTGGTGGCGTCGATGCATTTCCGATCTGCCTCGACGTGTCGACACCCGAGGAGATCATCGAGACGGTCGTGCGCTTGGCACCAACCTTCGGAGGCATCAATCTCGAAGACATCGCCGCACCGGGCGCGTTCTTGGTCGAGGAGGCGTTGAAGGAGCTGCTCGATATCCCCGTCTTCCACGATGACCAGCACGGCACGGCTGTCGTCTGCCTGGCGGCGCTTCAGAACGCGCTGCGGATCACCGGCAAGCGCATGGAAGACCTGGCGATCGTGATCTCTGGGGTGGGTGCCGCCGGAGTGGCGATCGGCAAGATCCTGCTGGGCGCCGGTGCCACCGGCATCGTCGGCGTCGATTCGAAAGGCGCCGTGTACGACGGCCGCGACGGCCTCAACAAGTGGAAGCAGTGGTTCGCCGAACACACCAATCTCGGGCGCAAGCAGGGTTCGCTATCCAACGTGATCAGCGGTGCCGATGTGTTCATCGGTGTCAGCGCCCCAGATGTCCTCACCGTTGACGACGTGAAGGCGATGAACAGCGACGCGATCGTTTTTGCGATGGCCAACCCCGACCCGGAGATCAGTCCCGAGTTGGTCGAGGGCTTGGTACGGGTGATCGGCACCGGCCGCAGCGACTACCCCAACCAGATCAACAACGTGCTCGCATTCCCCGGCATCTTCCGCGGCGCGCTCGATGCCCGGGCCACCGACATCACCGAGAACATGAAGCTCGCCGCCGCCAAGGCGATCGCCGAATCGGTAACCGACGAGCAGCTTTGCGAGACGTTCATCATGCCGTCGGTGTTCGACAAGTCGGTCTCGCAACGTGTTGCTGTGGCCGTCGCCGCGGCGGCAGTAGCCGACGGCGTCTGTCGCGCCTGAGTTGCACCTTGTGCAGCAGCATGAGGCGGTAGGCGCTCTGCCGCCCATCGTTACGGGTAAACCAGGCGGAACGAAAGAGAACGCAGCGACCTATCCGCTGGGTTCTCAGGCATATCCCCCAAGTCCCAACTATTAGACGGGGAGGCCGCCGCCGGTGACGATCGCTTTGCTGAAGGGGCGGGTCAGTTGACGCAGCTGGTTGCAGCCGTCCTCGCCAATCGACTCGTAGGGCGCCAGGGCCAGAGCATCGGTGCGGCCTTCGACCCACTGGCGCCGCTCGGTGCCAAGCTCGGACAACGTGCCGTCGGGATCCAGCAGACCGCGGTCGATCAGCCGATCGACCGCCGCCGTCCACGCCTCGTCGCTCCAGTAGCGGGTCGCCTGCAACTCGTTCACGCGTTCGGTGTTCAGGTCGCTTGGCCGGCGAATTGGGCGTTGTAGAGACGGGAGTATGGACCGTCGTGGGCGAGCAGGTCATCGTGATGGCCCTGCTCGACGATCCGGCCGCCGTCCATCACAAGGATCACGTCGGCGCCGCGGATCGTCGACAGACGGTGAGCGATCACAAAACTGGTGCGCTGCGAACGCAGGGCACTCATCGCCTCTTGGATCAACACCTCGGTTCGGGTGTCGACCGAGCTGGTCGCCTCGTCGAGGATCAGGATCGACGGGTCGGCCAGGAACGCCCGGGCAATCGTGACCAGCTGCTTCTCGCCGGCCGAGATGTTGTCGCCTTCGTCGTTGATCACTGTGTTGTAACCGTCGGGCAGCGAGTGCACGAAGCGGTCGACGTAGGTGACGCGGGCGGCCTCGTGAATCTGCTCGTCGGTGGCGTCGGGATTGCCGTACGCGAGGTTGTCGCGGATCGTGCCGCCGAACAGCCACGTGTCCTGCAGAACCATGCCAACCTTCGAGCGCAACTCCTTGCGGGGGAAGCTGGCGATATCGCGCCCATCGAGGCTGATCGTGCCGGAGTCGAGGTCGTAGAAACGCATCAACAGGTTGACGAGCGTCGTCTTGCCGGCGCCGGTCGGGCCGACGATGGCGATCGTCTGGCCTGGTTCGGCCACGACGTTGAGGCCCTCGATCAGCGGGTTGGCAGTGCTGTATGAGAAGTGCACATCGTCGAACACGATCCGGCCACGCATTGGTGCCGGATCGATCGTGTCGGCCTGTTCGACGCTTTGCTCCTCGACGTCGATCAGTTCGAGCACGCGCTCGAGCGAGGCGATGCCCGATTGAAACGTCGCCGTCATCGAGGCTAGGTGGGTCAGCGGCTGCGAGAACTGCCTGGCGTATTGGATCAGTGCCTGCATGTCCCCGACCGACATCGCCCCAGTCGAAATTCTGAGCCCCCCGACCACGGCGATCAGGATGAACTGGATATTGCCCATGAAGACCATCATCGGCTGGATCAGGCTGGCCGTGAACTGGGCCGTGTAGCTGGCCTCGTAGAGCTCGTCATTGTCGTCGCCGAAACGGGCCTCGACGTCGCGTTGGCGACCAAACGTCTTCACGATCGCGTGACCGGTGAAGACCTCCTCAGCCTGGCCATTGAGACTGCCGGTGTGCCGCCATTGCGCCATGAAGCGGGGGCGGGCGCGCCCGCCGATCACCTTCATCAGCCACACCGAAGTGGGCACGGTGACCAATGCAATCGCCGCCATCAAAGGCGAAATCGTAAACATCATCACTGTGACGCCGACCACGGTGAGCAGCGATGAGAGGATCTGACTCAATGTCTGCGACAGGCTTTGCGACAGGTTGTCGATGTCGTTCGTGACGCGACTCAGCAGATCGCCGCGCGATTGGCCGTCGATATAGCGCAGCGGGAGCCGGTTGATCTTGTGCTCGACCGATTGGCGCAGGTTGAACATCGCTCGCTGCAGTACCCCAGCCAGGATGTACGCCTGCGAGTAGGCGAGCGCCCATGCCGCCAGATAAAGCACGGCGACGATCAACAGCTTGCGGTGCAGCGCAGCAAAGTCGATGCCGCCGCCGAGCACACCGCTGACGATGATGTCGGTGGCCTGACCGAGCAGACGAGGCCCGAGCACGACCAGCACGACACTGGCGATAGTGAGCACGGCAACGACCATCAAGAGATGGGTTTCGCTGCCCAGAATCGTGCCAAGCCTTCGCAGCGAGGCCTTGAAATCCTTGCTGCGTTCGGTTGGCATGCCGGCCCCGCCACCCGGTCCGAAGCTGCCGCGACGGGCGTCACGACCGGTAGTGGTGAGAACTTCCTGATCGTCGTCGCTGACCTCGTTATCGCTCATGCCACCGCTCCTTCCCCGAGTTGTGACGCAACGATCTCGGCGTAGGTGGAGCAGCCCTCGATCAGTTGCTGGTGGGTGCCCTTACCGACCACGCGGCCATCTTCGAGCACGAGAATCTGGTCGGCGCCGGCGATCGTCGACACACGCTGGGCGACGATCACTACGGCGGCCTCACGTGTGTGCGGAGCCAACGCCTCCCGCAGCCGTGCATCGGTGGCCAGGTCGAGCGCCGAGAACGAATCGTCGAACACAAAGATCTCTGGGTTGGCAACCAGGGCCCTGGCGATCGACAACCGTTGCCGCTGCCCGCCCGACACGTTCGAGCCGCCCTGCTCGATCCGGCTGTCGAGGCCGTCTGGCATCGATTGCACAAAACCGTCGGCCTGGGCGATCTCGAGCGCCTGCCACAACTCGGCGTCGGTGGCATCCGGCCGGCCGAAGCGCAGATTGGAGGCAACCGTTCCGGAGAACAGGTAGGCCTTCTGGGGTACGTAGCCGATCTTGCCCCACAACAGGTCGGGATCGAGCTTACGGACATCGACCCCGTCGACGAACACGGTGCCGCCGGTGGCGTCGAACAAGCGCGCTACCAGGTTGACGACGGTGGTCTTGCCTGCTCCGGTGCTACCGATGATCGCTGTCGTCTGACCAGCCTCGACACGGAACGACACGTCGCACAACACCGGTTCCTGGGCGCCGGCATAACGGAAATCAACATTGCGAAACTCGAGCGTGCCGCGTTCGAGCACCTCGGTCACGGGGTTGCTGGGGGCACGCACCGTCGATTCGGTGTCGAGCACCTCCACGATTCGGTCGGCGGCCACGGCAGCACGCGGAATCATCGACGCCATGAACGTCGTCATGACGACGGCGATCAGAATCTGGATCAGGTAGCTGAGATAGGCGACCAAGGAGCCGACCTGCATCTTGCCATCGCTGATTCGATCGGCTCCGATCCACAGCACCGCCAAGCTCGACACATTGATAATCAGCCCGACTGTTGGAAACGTGGCCGCCATCAGCCGGCTGGTTCGCAGGGATGTCTCGGTCAACTCGTCGTTGGCGAGGCGGAATCGTTCGGCCTCCTGCGGCTCGCGGACGAAGGCTCGCACGACGCGGATACCGGTGATCTGTTCTCGCAGCACGCCGTTGACACGGTCGACGCGGACCTGCATCACCTGGAAGGCCGGAACCATGCGAGCCACGAGCGATCCGAGCACCAACACCGCACCGGGCATCGCGAACACGAGGATGACCGAGAGACCGAGGTCTTCGCGCATCGCCAGGATGATCCCGATCACCATCGTGAGCGGGGCGGCGATCATCATCGTGGCGCCGAGCACGACGAGCATTTGCACCTGCTGCACGTCGTTGGTGATACGGGTGATCAGCGACGGCGCACCGAATTTGCCGACCTCGCGTGCGGAGTAGTCGGTGACTTGGTGGAACAGGTCACGGCGCAGGTCACGCCCAAACCCCATCGCCGCCTTGGCGCCGTACCACACGGCCGCCGAAGCGAAGACGATCTGGACGACACTGAACCCGACCATGACGGCGCCGGTACGCCAGATGTAACCGTTGTCGCCACGCAGCACACCCTTGTTGATCAGGTCGGCGTTGAGCGTTGGAAGCGCCAGCGTGGCGCTGGTCTGGATCGCCTGAAGGATTACGACGACCCACAACACCCGCTTGTACGGGGCGAGGTGGGTTCGAAGCAGTTGACGGAGGCTCATGAGGGGTCTTCCTCTCCAGCGGTCGCGCCGCGGAGGAACAGATCGACGATGTCGGCCGCCGTACGTGGTTCGGCGGTCAGCATCGGGTGGGTCAGCGAAAGCGACAGCGCACGCAGCAGTCGGGCGGCGTCGGCCGACTCGATGCGAAGCCGCTGCGGCTCGGCACTGAACAGGCCCGTCAGTGCTTGGCTGTCAGGGAGCGGCTTGTGGTCGGGCGGGTGGTGCTGAGGGCCGAGTTGCGACACGAGTTTCCAGATATCGACGATTCGGCGTTGGATCAGTTCGGTCGCCAGAACCAATCGCTGCTCGTACGGCACCGACTGGTCGATCGCGGAGATCGCTGCCTCGAACGGAGCCTGATCGATCGCCACCTCGAGCGCCGCCGCAAGCAGTTCGTGCTTGCCGGCGAAAACGTTGAAGATCGTGCCTTCCGACACGCCTGCCGCGTTGGCGATCTGACGCGTGGTGATACCTGCTCCGTGCTGGATCAGCAGCGGTAGCACGGCAGCGATGATCGCCGCCCGTCGTTCTTCCGGAGGCATCGGGGTAGCCCGCCGCCCTGGCGCGAGTGGAACGGAGGCGATTGGCACGACGGGCAGCGTAGCGGACTGAGTGAGCACTCACTCAGTCCGCGTACAATCAAACTGAACACTGAGATTCGCCGCCCTGACGTCGACGATTCGTGCTGGACACGATCTTCGCTCCGTCCAGGGGCCAGATCTCAGCAGAGCCGACCGGATCAACGGTTGTGACCGAGTTCAGTCCGGAGTGCGATGATCGCGTGATGGCCGAAGACTTGATCGAGATCACACACAGCGCAACGGTGTGGCGGTTCGAGCGCGAGTTCCTCGAGTCGAACTGGGTCTGCTTGTACGGCAACGGCTGCCATGGGATCCTGGCCGAACCCACCTCAGAGCTCAACCAGGGCTGTTGCTCGTTGGGCGCCCATTTTGGTGACGGCCCAGCCGGTCTGCAGGAGGCGATGACCGTCGCCGCCTATGCGTCGGTGCTCGACGCCCGCCAGTGGCAGTTCCACGGCGTCGCCCACGCCGACGCCGCCGAGACCGCAGTGATCGGGATCTTCCGCGATGACGAACGCTCACACACCCGGGTTGTCGATGGCGCCTGCATCTTTCTCAACCGGCCGGGGTTCTCGGGCGGCGAAGGGTGCGCTCTCCACATCGCCGCCGTCGAGGCCGACGAGTCGCCGACAGAGTGGAAGCCGTCGGTGTGTTGGCAGCTCCCACTGCGGATCGACTGGGAGGAGATCGACGCCGCAACCGAGGCGGCCACCGTTCGGCGCTGGACCCGCGGCGACTGGGGCGAGCACGGCACGACGATGGCCTGGTGTTGTACCGAGCGAGCCGACGGCGGCGAGGCGTATTCGGGTGCCGAGCGCGTGATCGACTCGATGCGCGACTCGCTGACGGCGATCGCCGGCGAAGAGGTGTACGTCGAGTTGCGCCACCGCCTCAGCAACGATTGACCAGCCGTTCGGGTCGCGATCGTGCCGCAGCGTTGCGGCAACTTCGCGACGTGAACGGTGTGGTGTTCTGTCAGCGTTGGGCTGCCAGCATCGGGTCGTACAGCTGGCTTTGATAGTCGCAGACCATGCGGGCGGCAGTGACCTTTGGGCCAAGCGTGCTCCAGTTGTGGCGCATCCGATCGAGCCACGCCGCCGAAGGGCCACCACGGCCGTCGGCATGGAACTCGGCGACGATCTTTGCCAGTACGGCGAGCGTCGCAGCCGACTCCTCGTCGTCGCGCACATCGTCGATGGCGGCGTCTGATGTCGGGATGTCCCAGCCGTTGCGACCGTCGGACATCTCCGCCCACCAACCGTCAAGGATCGAGCAGTTGAGCACGCCGTTCAACGCCGCCTTTTCGCCGCTGGTTCCGGAGGCTTCGCGCGGGCGGACCGGGTTGTTGAGCCACACGTCGCAGCCGAAGTACATCGCACGCGCGACGGCGATGTCATAGTCGGGCAGGAAACTGAATCGGGCGTTGGCAGCAGGCGTTCGGCCGTAGGCGACAATGTCGGCCAACAAGCTCTTTCCGGGCACGTCGGCGGGGTGAGCCTTGCCGGCGAACACGAAGTGGATCGGCCGATCGTCGTCAGCCAACAATGCGGCGAGCGTGTCGGCGTGGCGTAACAGCAGGTTGGCGCGCTTGTAGGTGGCGAACCTGCGGGCGAAGCCGACCACGAGGGCGTCAGGCTGAAGGGCGACGCCGGCACGATCAGCCAGCAGATCGGTCAATGGAGTACGGGTAGCGGCGCGGCAGGCGACGATCGCTTCCGACGAAACCTCGTTGATCAGCGACCACGCAGCCTCGTCGCCGTGGTCCCATCCGTCGCCGAGCTGAGCGTCGAACAGGTTCTGCAAGGTGGGGCTGACCCATGTGCGAGCGTGAACGCCGTTGGTCACCGAGGTGATCGCCGAACCACCCGGCACCATCGCGAACAACCCGCGGCTGACCTCACCGTGCAACTGCGAAACGCCGTTGGCGCGGGTCGCGATGCGCAGGCACAGGGCGGCCATGTTGAACATCTCGACGCCCTCGTGAGGGTCTTCGCCGAGCCCGGCGATCGTGTCGATCGACTCGCCCCACGCGTCGGCCCATGGTCGAAGATGTGGATCGATCAGCGAACGCGGGAAGCGGTCGATTCCTGCAGGCACCGGAGTGTGGGTGGTGAACAACACGCGCGGTTTGACCGCCTCGATTGCGGTCGCCAGCGTGGTCTCTCGGCCCGGGGCACGCGCCTGATCGAGCAGCGTGAGGGTGAGAAAGCCGGCATGGCCCTCGTTCGAGTGGTAGACGCCCGGCTTCCAACCCATCGCGGCGACGGCCCGTGCGCCACCGACGCCGAGCACCAACTCTTGTTCGAGCCGGTGCAACTGGTCGCCGCTGTAAAGCCGATCGGTGATCGCCCGGTCGGCTTCAGAGTTGACCGGGAGATCGGTGTCGAGCAGCAGCAACTGGATTCGGCCGACATCGAAGCGCCACACCTTGGCAGCAACGTTGCGCCTGGCGATCGGTACGTCGACCACAATCCCCGTATCGGTGCAACCGAAGTCGGTCGGGTCGTAGGTCTCGATTCGCTCGGTCTGGTGACCCTCCTCGAGCATCTGACGAAAGAAGCCGTGACGATAGAACAGCCCGACCGCAGCCAACGAGGTTTCGAGGTCGCTGGCCGACTTGAGGTGGTCGCCGGCCAGGATGCCTAGCCCACCGGAGTATTGCGGCACAACCTCGCTGATTCCGAACTCGGGCGAGAAATAGACGACATCGGGATTGGTGACAGCGGTCGCCATCATCTCGCCGAGGGCAGCGTGTTGATCGGCGACCGCCGAGACGAACTCGCCGTCGACCAGCAAAGTTTCGAGCTGTTCGTTGCTAAGGGCGCTCACCGACTGAACCGGGTGACGGTCAGGATCGGCCGTCGGCAGCGCCGAGAAGAGATCGGCGGTGCGGTACTGCCATGTCCAAAGATGATTCGAGGCGAGGGCGTCAAGTGCCGCTCGCAACGCTATGCGATCCACGTGTGTCTCCAGGGGGTCTGTTGCGGAACCCCCAAACCTAGCGGCCAACCAAGAAGGCCGTGCCCAAACGAGGGTCGGCCCGCATCCGAAATCGACCGCAGCGCGATCGCGTTTTGACCATTGGTATCGGGGTTTCGCCGCTGACGCTTGGGCGTCAGCACCCGAATGACCGGGACCGGTTTCGCGATGCCATACACTTTTGCAAGCAAACGCTTGCAAGAATGCGCACTCTTTGATATGGTTCTGGAAGACCGATTGACGCGGTCAGATCCGTGTCATAACGAGAAGGAAGTTCCCAAATGCCAACCACCACCACAAAGACCACCACCCGCAAGCCGGCCGCCAAGAAGACAGCCGCCCGCAAGCCGGCCGCCAAGAAGACAGCCCCGGCAATGCCGGCCACCGAAGACGTCGCCGACCGCTTCGAGGACGTCCTCGAAGATGTCGTCAAGTTCGTGCGTGACGCCACCCACACCTACATGGGCATGGGCCTCGTCGTGCAACGCCGTCTGATCAACCGTGACGTCGCCGACAAGTTGACCATCGAGGGCTTCCTCGAGGAGTCCAAGGCCAAGGGCCTTGACCTGGCGACTGAGATCCAGGATCGCATCGAGCCGCTCGCCCAGCGCGTCGCCGACCGGTTCGAGCCGATCACCGAGCGTTTCGAAGCCAACCTTCCCGCCCCCGTGAAGGAAGCTCTCGAGACCAGCCGCGAGCGCGTTCGCACCCTGCTCGCCGTCTGAGTTGGGAGTTGTGCCTGGAGCGTGAGCCGATAGGCGAACTGCGACCAATCGTGACGGGGGATTCGTGCGGAATGAAAAGGAGCGAAGCGACTTATCCGCTGAATCCCCTGGCACCACAACTCCCAACTCGTTCGGGACCGCTGGCCCTAGTCGGGCGGACGGCGTGTTCGTACAATCCGGTCAGTCACTTTTTGGCGCCTGATCGTGGTCCGGCGACGAAACCACGATCAGGAGGTCGGCGATGGACGACGACAGGCAAACACGACTGACCCGGCGCGGGTTCCTGGCCGGCACGATCGCGGCGGCGCTGGCAGCGTGCAGCGACGGCGGGGAGAGCAGCGAAACCAGCTCGCCACCCGGCACCACCGGCGCAACCACGGTGCCCCCGGCTTCGCCGCCGACGACGTTGCCGCCGCCCACGACCGTTGCTGCGACATCCACGACCGTTGCTGCGACATCCACGATTGCGACACCCCCAACGACGGCCACCAGCGCGTCTTCGGTCACGTCCAATCCGTTCGCGCTCGGGGTCTCGTCTGGTGACCCGCTCGCCGATTCGGTGATTCTCTGGACCCGCCTGCTGCCGACCGAGCCGCTGCCGGCGACTGACATCGATGTGAATTGGGAGATTGCCACCGACACCGAAATGGCCAACATCGTTGCCACCGGATCGGCGATCGCCGTCGCTGCCCTCGGCCACTCGGTCCACGTCGACGCCACGGGACTCGACGCCGACACCGAGTACTACTACCGGTTTCGGGTCGGCGAGTTCGAAACCAATCCAGCTCGCACCCACACGTTTGCCGCCGCCGGCACGACGCCCGAGCATTTCCGATTCGCTTTCTCGTCGTGCCAAAACTGGGAACAGGGCTACTACACCGCCTATCGAGATCTCGTCGAGCAGGGCAACATCGATGCGTTCGTTTTCCTTGGCGACTACATCTACGAGTACGCCAGCGGTGACTACTCAGACGCCCGCGGCCGCACCACGGACCAAAACTTCGAGTGCGAAACGGTCGAGCAGTATCGCCAGCGTTACGCCCTGTACCAGACCGATCCGTTGCTGCAGGCTGCCCATGCCCTCGTGCCATGGATCATCACCTGGGACGACCACGAGGTCGACAACGACTATGCGGCCGCGATCAGCGAGGACAACGCGATTCGTGAGGAGTTCCTGGCCCGCCGCGCTGCGGGTTATCAGGCCTGGTACGAGCACATGCCCGTGCGGCTCGACCCACCGAGCGGACCCGACTATCCGATCTACCGCTCGTTCGCCCACGGTGACCTCTTGCGGTTCCACGTGCTCGACACGCGTCAGTACCGCGCCGACCAGCAGCGGGGCGATCAGCTCCTCCCGGCCCTCGGAGACGCAGTGCAGTTCCGCGACAATGAGCTGGCATTCTCACCCGAACAGACGATGCTCGGAAACGAACAACACCAATGGCTGGTCGACGGTGTCGGTGCATCTGAAGCGATTTGGGACGTGCTGGCTCAGCAGGTCTTCATGTTCGGCGGCAACGCCGTGCAGGGCGCCGACCCGCCCGTCGTTGTCGTCGACACGTGGGATGGCTACGCCGGCGCACGCCAGACGTTGCTCGAGGCGATCGGACCCGTCGCCGACAATCTGATCGTGCTCACCGGCGACTTCCATTCGGCCGCCGTCGCCGACCTACGAGCCGACCCATTTGACCTCACAAAACCGATCGTCGGCTCAGAATTCATGGGCAGCAGCATCTCGTCATCATTCTTCGACGACGACCAAATCGTCACCGACCTCGTAACCGCCACACTCGCCGCCAACCCCCAACTCAAGTGGCTCAATACCCAGCGCGGCTACACCCTGTGTGACGTCACACCCGGCCGCTGGCGCGCAACCTACAGAGCCGTCACCGACCAGTTCGACGAGGCCTCCCCCGTCGAAACAGTCAGCGAATGGGAAGTGACAGCCGGCACGCCCGGCGTAATCGAACTGGCCTGACACCTACCGGTAGGGCCGCCTTCGGGGCAGTCGAGCTATGCCTTCTTCACGAATGCGGCCTTGATCAGCAACACGCGGCCATCGACCTTGGCCTCGATCTCGTGGTCGCCGGACACAAGCCGGATCGACTTGATCTTGACCCCTACCTTCACGCCACCAGCCTTGCCATCGGTCTTCAAGTCTTTGACAACCGTAACGGCGTCACCTTGAGCTAGCCGGTTGCCATTTGCGTCGCGAATATCACCAAGCTCGTCGGTCGGCTCACCAAGCCACTCATGCCCGCAAGTGACGCACTCAAAGCCGTCGCCGGCGAGCAGCGGGGTGGGCATCGTGCAAATCGGGCAGTCCGGCAAATCAACCATCAGCACTTTCTACCTGGTCGCGACAGTTGCGAGTCGTACCTGGGAGCTCGGCGGATAGGTAGGTGGCCGTGGATAGGTTGACCTGTTCGCGACTATTTGTTGCACAGCTGAAAGGAACCCATGAAACACCAGCTCAGCATCGTTGTCCTGCTCGGCCTTCTCGCCGCCTGTGGAGGTACCGACAGTGAGGCAACGACTACCTCTCAATCCAGCGACTCGGCCGAACAAGAAGACGATCGGCAATCCGAACCAACGGCGGATCTAGCCGGCGATCAGTCGACCAGCTCTGACTCGGCTCCACCGGTCGACGGAGATAGCGCTAGCGACGACGGGGTCGTGATCGTCAACCTCGGGGACCTGCCGGCCGAGTGCCGCCAGATCATGGGCGATTTCCTTAGGGAGATCGAACCGATCGTCAATGCGATCGATTGGCAGAACGCAACGCTGGGCAGCCTCGACGAGTTCGAGACCACCTTCGACGAGCCCAGCAACCGCCTCGACGTTGACATGGAAGCCTCGGGTTGCGACCAGTACAACTTTGGGCCGGAGACCGAGGACGGCATGGCGTTCACGATCGAACTCGCCCGTGTCGAAGCGCCCGGTGTCATCGGATGGTTGGAGTTCATCCGCGATCTCGGCGACGTGGGCGACCCAGTCGATGGCGTCCCAGCCGATTGCGACGGCGCGATCGCCTTCGTGGCCGAGCTGATCGAGAACTCGTCGGGGATGTCCGAAGTGCCACTCGCCCAGTTCATAGGCGTCACGAGCGTGATTACTACCATCCAGACCGAATGCCCACCCGAACAAGCGGCCGCCTTCTTCGCCGACCCGGCGTTCGTCGCTTGGGGCGACGGCTGACCGTCAGCCGGCCGTAACTCAGCCATGGTCGGAACGGTGATTGAACCTCGATCTCATGGCAGGCAGGCGGGACGTCGCGTTTCTCGAGCCCCGATCGAGTACGGCGGGGCCGTCGGCACCGATCTGCCCGTAATCTCTGGCGATGGCACGTCTCCGCGATCTCGGGTTCACGATCGGTACCTTCCCAACCGGAACGACGAACGCGATCACCGATGTGACCGGCGTGTCGGTCGGACATCACACCGTCATTCGTGACGCGCCCCGCGTAGCGCGCACCGGTGTGACCGTGGTCAACACGCGGCCCGCTGACCAACGCGACCAACTCTGCTATGGAGGGATCCACTCGTTCAACGGGAACGGCGAGATGACCGGTTCGCATTGGCTCGAAGAGTCGGGCCTGATCAGCGGTCCGATCGGCATTACCAACACCCACCAGGTCGGATTGGTGCGCGACACGCTTGTGGCTGCTGAGGTAGAACGTGACCCCGACGCAGCGTGGTGCCTGCCGGTTGTCGGTGAGACCTATGACGGATTTCTGAACGACATCGATGCGTTCCATCTCACTGCCGACGATGTGCGGGCTGCGATCGCCGACGCCGAACGCACCGCCTCGTTCAGCGAACCGGTCGCTGAGGGCAATGTCGGGGGAGGTACCGGCATGGTGTGCCACGAGTTCAAGGGCGGTATCGGTACATCGTCGCGGATGATCGAGATCGGCGACAGCACGTACACCGTCGGTGCACTGGTTCAGGCCAACTATGGGGCACGCCAGCTGTTGCGGCTCGATGGCATACCGGTCGGCACGATCATCGATGAAGCGGCGGTGCCGCTGCCGACCGATCCAACGATCGCCGATACTGGATCGATCATCGTGATCATCGCAACCGACGCACCATTGTTGGCCGACCAGTGCAAGCGGCTCGCCCGGCGTGCCACCGTTGGTCTCAGCCGTGTCGGCGGAACGGGCGGCAACGGCAGCGGCGACATCTTCATCGCCTTTTCAACCCACAACAAGGTGGCGCTCGACGCAACGACACCGATCGATGTGGCAACTCTGCCCGCCGCCCTGATGACCCCGCTGTTCAACGCCACCGCGGAAGCCGTCGAAGAGTCGATCTGGAACGCCCTCTGCGCCGCTGAGACGATGACCGGTCACCGCGGGCGTACAGTCCACGCCATCCCACACGACCGGTTGGCCGCCCTTCGCCGCATCTGATCGGTCGACAGATCACGCCGCGCGTGCTATCCCTTCGGGATGCGCTGGATCAAGATGACCGACGAGCTGTACGACTATGTCTCCGGGCACGCCAACCCGAACACCGACCAGGTCAGCGAGCAACTTGCAGCAACGACCAGCGAACGCTTTGGCTTGCTATCGGGCATGAACATCGGGCAAGACCAAGGTCGTTTCCTGAAGATGCTCGTCGGCCTGGTCGCCGCCCGCACGGTCGTCGAGGTCGGCACCTTCACCGGGATGTCGGCGACGTGGATGGCCCAGGGTCTTGCACCGGGCGGACGACTGATCTGCTTCGACATCACCGACGAGTACCTACCGACCGCTCGTGCGGCGTGGAAGCAGGCGGGTGTCGCCGACCAAATCGAGATGCGGATCGGGCCGGCCGCCGACGGGTTGGCGGCGCTCCCTAACGAACGCCACATCGATCTGGCGTTCATCGACGCCGACAAGTCTGGCTACCTCACCTATCTCGAACTGCTGCTCCCACGGTTACGGGTGGGAGGCGTGATCGTGGTCGACAACGTTCTTTGGAGCGGCAACGTGATCGACCCGACCGACGAGAGCGAGTCGACCGTCGCCCTGCGCCAGTTCAATGACCATGTCGCCGCTCGCGATGACGTCGACGCCGTGATGCTTCCGATCGGCGACGGCATCACCTTGATCACCCCCCGTCGCTGACACCTCCAACACTGGCGGGTCGAGGGCCCAGGTACACGATTCACCCGGCCGAGGCCGAACGGTGCGGTGCGGTGCCGAAAGGTCGAGCGTCGAACATCCGACACCGTGTGTCGAACAGCGCCACCCGGCCGACGATCAATGCCACGCGAGATCCTCGGAGAACGACGACGTACGTCGACCGCGTTGATCGCCACACATCTCACCGACGAGGCTGCCATCTGAGACTCGGTGATCGTGCTCGGCGACAGCACGACCCGGTTCTCCGGCACCCCTACCCAACTGACGGCGCTTGACTGGCGGCCCTTGCCAGGGATCGAGTGTAGGTACAGCACGGGTTTCCGCCTGCCGACGTACGAGCGAGCTGGCGGCGGGCCGATCGCCGACATCGCTGCCTCGGCCGGCCCCGAGGCCGCCGAGCTGGTGGAACCATCTCTGGAAGAGGGTTACCGGATCGTTGGCGACCAACCCGTCACGCTGGGGGCGTAGCTACTGGGGACGGCTACCGGATCGTTGGCGACCAACCCCGTCGCGACGGTGCGTTGTTTCGGTGCCCGCCACCTGTGTCCGACGCAGAGAACGGGCCTGGCTGCAACGCACCCGAGCTCACCGCCTGGCTGCAGACAGGACTCGCTGGCGCCTCGGCCAGTCGGTACGTGTGATGCGTGCCCTCCGCCGCAGGTGCGTCCATTCTCACTCCTGAGAGCATCGAGCTTCCCGTGGGTCGACACGTACCGCGATCGAGTCTGACCGGCATCGCGCCCGGTATTCGATTCCGCTGGTTTCGCCTACTTGGGGCCAACTCGCCGGATGCACGAGCCTCACACCAACAGTTGGTCGGGAGGTCTGGCCTTGGGCCTTGGGCGGTTTGCTCGCCGCGCTGGCTCGGTGCGATCGTTGCAGGCACCCCTCCACCACGTCGTGCCGTCTGGGCGAATCCAGGTCGTGATTCGATCGGCCGTCATCTCGAGTTGCCATCGACCCTCGTGGACCAGGTGGTGGTGTGTTTCGCAGAGCGGGATCATGTTCGTCAGCACGGTCTTGCCGCCCTGCGACCACCACTGGATGTGATGGATGCGGCAGTGATCGAATCCGACCTCGCAGTGGGGATGAGCGCAGGTGCGATACATCGCCCGCAGGGCCCGGCGCTGTTGCCGGTTGGCGGTGCGCTGCTCGGCACACAGCTGTCGAACCGTGCCATCCGGGTCGATCACGACGGCGGAGATGATCGCCTCGCAGCACAGCCGCTGCGCTGTGCCGACCGGCAACGGAGTGCCGTCGGACATCTCGCACAACGTGTCGTCGTGGCGGCCGTGACATAGCGATTCGTGGTCGACGTGCACGGTGATCTCGGGAATCCGTCGGGCTGACGCGTCGGATGACACGGCAGCCATGACCGCCTCGACCTGCAGCAGGGAGAACGGCACCTTGGCATTCGCTGGGTCTTGCCGAAGCCGAGCGAGCTGAGCCTCGACGGCGGTGTGGAACGCAGAGTCGCGGATCGGGTCGAGCGACAGCAGGGTCATCTTCATCCCCGACGCCTTGTCGGTCCAGCGCTTCATGTTCGACTCGGCCCGCTGCCGGTCGAGCTCGGCCGCCTCATCTTCGGGCGCGTGTTGCGACGTGATGCAGGCGATCCGTTCTTTCGTCGACCGCTCGAACTGTGAGACATAGTCGTTGCTGGCCGACGCCAGCAGGTCGGCCGCTTCGGTGCGCACATCGGCCGCAATGTCGTCAGCGAGGTTGCGGGTCAGCCGGGCGAGCACGTCGAGGTGATCGCCGGACACGTCTCCGGCGGCCAGGGCATCCTCGAACCCGTCGAACTGCTCGCACACACGGTCGCGATCCTGGGTTGCCTTGGCCTCTTTGCCCGACCGGCGCCCCTCGTCCATCAACACCGCCATCGGCGACTCCGACTGGCCCGCCTCGGCGAGCTGGCGCGACCGGCGGCTGAACCGAACGTCGGCGGCGTCGAGGAACCCCCGCACCGCACGGCCATGCCGGATCAGCGCACCAAGTCGCTCACGGTCGACCACATCGGGGTCGGCCGCAAACAACTCCTGCAATGATTCGAGTACCCCGATGCCTTGCACGTCGCCTCCCTTCGATGACCATCTTGCAGTTCGGTAGATGTCGGAAAGGGAGCCTGACGACTCGATCTGGAGGCCAGACTAGCAGGTCACGGTTCTGATGTCGAACACATGTTTGGTCAAGTCGAGTCAAGATTCGGCAAGCTCTCAGCCGAGTGCAAGTGCAGCGTCGAGCTGGTCATAGTCGTAGAGCTCCAGCACCGCGATCCGACCATCCTCGACCCGCGGGACCACGAGGAAACTGTCGATCCAGGCGACCCCCTGCTTCGACGTACCCCACAACCGAAGCGCGTACACAACGACATGACCGGCGAGGAACGGAACTCCAAATTGATCCCGCCCATCGGGCCCAAGACCTCCCGTCCGGCGGCCGCGGACAGCGCGATCTGAGAAGATCGCACCACGCGTGCCGAACAGCCGGTGATCGTGCCACTCGACAGTCGGAGCCACACGAAGCGCAGGCGGTCGGGAGCTGGATCGCACACTGCGCTCAGAACTTGGCCCCCTGACGATTCTCATGGCCACAGCTCGCGCAGTCCAACCGGCCCGCTTTCGACGATCAGTCTCGCTCGGTCGCGTCCAGAGCGCCAGAGGTCAATCCGATCGGGCCTTCGCGCCGGTGTCAGAGGGGCGGGTGGTGATCTCCAGCATCTGGCCGTCATGGTCGGTGAAGTACACACTGCGACCGCCCTCGTGATGGTTGATCTCACCCGGCGGATCGGAAGAGGCCGGTCCGACCGTCGTGCTCAGTCGGTGGTGGCGCCGAACGACTGACCCGCGACACGTTGCGAGAAGTCGGGGTCGAGCGGATTGTGGGCGAGCACCACATCGTCCGGGAGCACCACGGCTTGTGATCGGTATGAAACCGGGCTCTGGCGTAGATCACCATCGGCGTCGAGGAACAGGTGCCAGCCATACAGCGCCACCCCGGCTGGACCGTTCTCCAGCGTGAAGGTCTGCACACGGGCTCGGCGGCGGCCGTCGGCGTTCTCCTCGAAGATCACCTCGTAAGCCCGCTGGCGACCGTTGTCGAGATCGCGCCAGGCGACGTAGCCGTTCGCAGCGCCGGTCGCCAGCGACAGCAGCTGGTCGGCCGTGTTGACTCGCCCCAGTCGGGTCTGCTCGGAGTGTGGCACGGTTCCTGGCTGGGCCGACGGTAGCCGTAAGTCGGAAATCGCGCTGGCGGGGTACTCGCCCACCCTGCCGTCGATCATCAGCCAAACTGTCGACTCGGGATCCGTCAAAGCAGAGCCGCCTGTCGCAACAGCTGGCTGGGCCGATCCGAACCCGATCGTCGCCTGCGCAAACCGGGCTGGCGACCCGGCTCGGAGATGCACACCCGCAAGGTTTGCATCATCGACACCCAACGCCACATCCAACCCGCTGGCGACAGCAAGACCTGCCAGTGCCTTCCATCCACGACCCGGTTCGGAACTGATCCGCTCGATTCCGGTGCGGTACCCAACCATCGCCCAGCCGGGGTCGGCACCGCCCAGCGATGCGACCGACGGCGTCACGTCGTCGATGTCGCCGTCGATCGTGTAGTGATGCTCGTCATCGAGAACGACGTGCGGCACAGTGATCGGATAGATGCGGTGATCGGGTCCGTCGATCGCCCCGCCACCTGTGTAGTAGCGCCCTTGCCCGAAAGAACCACACCCCGGAGGAATTGTGGCGCTGCGCCACTCGGCCTCACCCATCGATCGGAACGACACGGCGAGATCGAACACGCCAGTGTCGATAGCTGTCGCTCCGACAGAGTCGTTCAAACTGGCCCACAGTGCCTTCTCGTACAAGAGTGCGCTGATCCGCCCGCCGGGGTCGAGCCAATTCGACAGGGTCCAGCGGTCAGCGCGTTCGAGCTGGTCGGCCGACTCGAGAATCACACTTCGCAGCAGTGCCAGCTCCTGCTCCAGCTCGCTCAACAACGCCGCCGACCGGCTTCGCTGCTGCGCCAAACCAAGCAGCGAGCTGACATCGTGTGCCAATCGGCCGGCGGCGCTACTCGCATCGGCACACGCCGCCCCGAGCACACGCACCCGCTCGAGATCCACAGCGATGATTTCACTACCCGACATCAGCCCAGCTCGCCGGTGGCCGGGGAATGGTTTTTGATGGATCGTTGAGGCGCCGGAAATCACGAACCGCAGCGGAGTACCGCTCACATATTTCAGCACGCCGATTTGCCTCGTCGATCTGGTGTCGCAGCTCGGTAGCAACCTCGACAACGTTCGACTCGGCGACGGCCAAGGTTGTGTTCACAGTGCGCTCGAGCTGACCCCCTCCACCATCGAACGGCGAAGGATCGAATGTGACGGCGATGGGGCGCAGCAATGCGATCACCGAGCCGAGGTCAGTTTCGAGTCGAGCTGCGATCCATCGGTATCGGTCGGCGGTCGGCATACCCAGCAAGGTACGCAGGGTCGTGCTGGTCGCAAATGGGGAACACTCCCCCATTCCCCGGGCGTTGGCTTGGAGCGCTCGCCTGCATCCGTGGCAAGCTCACGATGGTTCTGAACTCACTGCTGGAGGCCCAACATGTCAACTGACCAACTGCTCGATCGTCGCAAGTTTTACATTGACGGCGCCTGGGTCGACCCGAGTGCGCCAAACGATTTTGATGTCATCGACCCATCGACCGAACAGGCGTGTGCCGTCATCTCGCTGGGCGCCGAGGCTGACACAAACGCCGCCGTTGCCGCCGCCAAGGCGGCGTTTCCGGCATGGGCCGAAACCCCAGTCGGCGAGCGAATCGCTCTGCTCGAGAAGCTGCTCGAGATCTATACGGCGCGCTACGCCGAAATGGCGCAAGCGATCTCGCTCGAGATGGGAGCGCCGATCTCGCTCTCGCAGACCGCCCAGGCGGGATCGGGCATGATGCACATTGCTTCGTTCATCGAAACACTCAAAACGTTCCAGTTCGAGCGCCCGCTAGGCGATCACGCCCCTGGCGACCGCATCCTGTACGAGCCGGTCGGTGTGTGTGCCCTGATCACGCCTTGGAACTGGCCCATGAACCAGGTCACCCTCAAGGTTGTGCCGGCGCTCGGTGTTGGCTGCACGATGGTGCTCAAGCCGTCTGAGGTCGCCCCGCTCTCGGCGGCGCTGTTCGCCGACATGATTCACGAGGCGGGGTTTCCTGCCGGCGTGTTCAACATGGTCAACGGTGACGGCCCCGGCGTCGGCACCGAGCTGTCTGGTCACCCCGACGTCGACATGGTGTCGTTCACGGGCTCTACCCGGGCCGGTGTGGCGATCACCAAGAATGCCGCCGATTCCGTCAAGCGGGTCGCCCTCGAGCTGGGCGGCAAGGGTGCCAACATCATCTTCGAAGACGCCGACGAGAAGGCCGTCGCACGAGGCGTTCGGCAGTGCTTCATGAACAGCGGTCAGTCGTGCAACGCGCCGACCCGGATGCTCGTGCAAAGTTCGATCTACGAGAGCGCCCTCGAGACAGCCGCCAAGATCGCCGCCCAGACAACGGTCGACATCGCCTCCAACGAGGGTCGCCATATCGGTCCCGTCGTCAGCGAGGTGCAGTGGAACAAGATCCAGGGGCTGATCGCCACGGGTGAGAACGAGGGCGCCCGAGTGCTGGCCGGCGGAACCGGCCGACCGGAAGGCCATTCTGCCGGCTACTTCGTTAGGCCGACGATCTTCGCTGACGTCACCCCTGACATGACGATTGCCAAGCAAGAGATCTTCGGCCCGGTGTTGTCGATCATCCCGTTCGACACCGAGGAAGAGGCTGTGGCGATCGCCAATGACACCGCCTATGGCCTTACCAACTATGTCCAGACCACCGATCCCGAGCGGGCCCGCCGGGTGGCTCGTCGCCTGCGCTCGGGCATGGTCGAGATGAACGGTCAGTCGCGTGGCGCCGGCGCCCCGTTCGGTGGTTACGGCCAATCAGGCAACGGCCGCGAGGGCGGCACCTGGGGCGTCGAAGAGTTCCTCGAGGTCAAGTCGGTCAGCGGCTGGAACCCCGCCGAGGGCTGACCCGACCACAACCCGGTATCAGATGAGGGCAATGATGTCGTCGAATGATTCGTCGATCGCGTCGCGGAAGTCGTCTGGCGCCTCGATCGCAACCGGGTCGACGAACAGACCGATTGAAATCGTGCCGTTGTACGACATCGCCGTGGCATTGCAAGCGGTGCCGGCGACGGGCCCCATCGCCAACACGTCAAGCACAAGGGCGCCCGACACATACAGCGGAAACCATGCGCCGCGCAGGTTCGAAGTGGCGAAGTCGATCCGGGCCGCACGTGCCCGCGCTGCCCGTGTGACCACCGAGGTCGGCAACAGGTTGGCAACGCCCGACAGTGCGCCCAGGCCCGCACTACCGGTCATGCCCTCGCGCTTGGCCGCCAACTTGGCGCTGATGTCGGCGATCCGATCCTCGAGTGGCATCGGTTCACCTGGCACCTGGACCGGGACCGGCGTAAACGAATTGCCGCCGATCGCATCGTCGGTGCGGGTACTCAACACGAAGCTGGTGTTGAAGGCATCGACCTCGATATTGCGATCGCCGTGGTAGCGAACAGCGCCCTCGACCATCGCCGCCAAGAACAGGTCGTTGATGGTGGCATCAACCCGTTTCGAGGCAGCCTTCAGATCATCGAGCGACACACGCACGGCCTCGAAGTGGCGATGTCGGGATCGATTTGCCCACAGCGGTGATCCGCCGCGCACCTCGTCGCCGGAACCGAGGGCCGCGACGACGGTTGATTTCACCTCGTTGATCAGGCCTTCGATCGAGCTCGCCGCACGGTTGGGGTCGGTCGGCCACGTCAGAATTTCGTCGGCCATGCGACGCGCCACTCCCATCTGGCGGCGAGCTATATGAGCGACCGAACCGAGAGTCGACTCGAACACGTTCTCAGCAAGGTCGCCGCCGATCTGACGCGGAGCGTGGGCAGCCAACGCCTCGGCGATCACTGCGTCGAGATCGACATCGGGCGGCGGCGGATCGTCACGCGATAGCTGCTGGTACAACTCGGCCATCCGCATCTGGCCGATCCCGTCGGCGACGGCGTGGTGAAGAATCGAATAGATCGCAGACTTGCCGCCCCGCAGCCCGTCAATGATCACGTAACGCCACAGCGGACGGGTGCGGTCGAACGGCTCTTGATACAGCTTGACCGCCATGTCGAACAGCTGGCGCTCGGTCCCTGGCTTGGGCAATCTTACGAAGCGGATGTGGTAGTCGAGATCGAACTCGGCGTCGGGAATCCACGCCGGCGTCGCCAACCGGCCGATGCCCGGCACGACCCGCTCGTACAACCGGGGCATTGCCGCCGTGGCTACCCGCATCGTCTGCACGAAATTGTCGCGGTCGAGCGGCCGATCGAGAATCGTGATAGCTGCCCCGCTCGGGTTGAGCCACGGGTCCTTTTCGATGTTCCACATCAGCGCCTCGCTGTCGGACATCCGATGCTCAAAACGCTGCTCACGTTCTTGCGTTGCCATCACCATCTCGTTTCCGCAGATCCACCCTGATCATCTCTCGCCAACCAGCATGCCGCAAATCCGCCCAGTTGGCGGTTGTACCAACTCGGGTCGGGCACGGGCCTGCGATACTGGGTCGATGCGGATCGATGCCAACTTCTACGGCAGCGTGCCGATGCCCGACGCCGGCTACGGCGGCCCTCAGCCAGTCGACCGACGATACGGCAACGACGACTTTCTGGCCTGTTACAAAAACCTCACCCACTGGGCCAAGACGATGGACCGGCTTGGCTACGACACGATGTGGCTGACCGAGCACCACTTCCAGTACGAGGGCTACGAGGTAACGCCCAACCTGATTCTGTTCGGGCTACACCTCGCCAGGGAAACCCAGCGGCTACGGCTTGGCCAGATGTTCAACATCGTGCCCCAGTGGCACCCGCTGCGGCTTGCCGAGGACGCGGCGATGATGCAGATCCTGACCGATAACCGGATGCAGTTCGGTGTCGGCCGTGGCACGGTACCCCGCGAAGCCCAGTCGTTGGGTGGTGTCGTGGCGTCGGGCGACAACGAGATGTCGGCCAAGCTCGATCGCCTCAACAGAGAGATCTTCGAAGAGTCGATGGAGATCATCAGGCGGGCGTGGACCAACGAGAGGTTTTCGTTCTCCGGCAAGCACTTCGTACTTCCGCCGCCCGGGATTCCCGACCGCGGTTCGACTGTGCAAGACCTGACCTTGGTGCCCAAACCGATCGCCCCGATCGAGGTCTGGCAGGCCGTCACTTCTTCGCCGACCCTCGACTACTGCGCTGGGGTGCGCCACTCGGCAGTGATGCATGCGCGCGGGATCGCCGAGACCAAGGTGTGGTGGGACGACTTCGGCAACAAGGCTGCCGCCGGCGGTTGGGATATCGGCCAGAGCGAAGGGCGCTGCCTGGCGATCAACATGCACGTGGGGCACACGATGGAAGCGGCCAAGCGCGGCGCTCGTAACGCCCACGACGAGTGGATCCGGTTCCTTGCGCCGTACGGCCGATTCCGGGCCTACCGCCAGCCCGATGGCAGCCCGGTTCCATTCGGGTTCATGCCCACCCTCGAGAACACGATCGAGCAGGACATGATGCTGATCGGCTCGGTCGATCACTGCGTCGATCTGATGGGCCGCTACCGCGACGAGGTCGGCGTTGAGCACTTTGTGCTGTTCTTCGACATGCCCGGTCTCACCCAAGAGCAGATGGACCAGCAACTCGAGATGACCGCCACCGAGGTGTTGCCCCAGCTCGGCATCACGCTCGGCAACACAACCTGATCATCCGCAGCAACCAAGTTGGTAGTTGCGCCAGGCACAACTACCAACTGCTCTCCAATCCGACCAGAAACCTCGAACGGTGAAAGTCTCCCTGGGTGACGACTAAGGCGCCCGCCACGATTGAAGCCGCCGCCGGGATACGCGGGCTTCTCGGCATCCCCGCATTTCGCGGGATCGCGATCGCCAACACACTGGTCGCTCTGGCGTTCGGTTCGAGCCGATTCGTCTTCGTCTGGCTGATCGGCGAGCTGACAGAGTGGAACCCGGCGACCGCGATCCTCGGAATCCTGCTCGGGATGCCTCACCTGTTCCTGTCGGCCTGGGCGGGATCGCTGGTCGATCGGTTGTCGCCGCGCCAACTCGGTCTGGCGCTGATGCTGGCCGGCACGCTGTTGTTCACAGTCACAGCGATCCTGGTCGACACCCGCTTCATGAACGTGCAGGTCGCCATGGCATGCGGATTCCTCACGGCGATCGCACCGGCGATGCTCACCCCACTGCTGCAGGCACTCGTGCCCAGCTTGGTACCCGGAACACGCTTGATGCAGGCGGTGGCGGTCCAGAACCTCGGGATGATGGTGGCGACGATCGGAGGCGCCTTCATCGGCGGCGGCGTGATCCAGTTGTTCGGTATCTCGGCCGGATTCTGGTTATTGGCGATCGCCAGCGGACTGGCGGCGCTGCGCTACATGGTGACCCCGCTACCGGATCGGCTGGCAGGCGCCAACCAGCAGCGGCGCGGAGCGATCCGCGAGGGCGCAAGTGCTGCGTTGGGCAACGAACCGCTGCGTTCGTTGCTGGCGATCACGTTCGTCTTGGGGCTCGCCATCACCACCTCGGTGCTGTTGCTGCCCGAGTTCGCACGCGACGTGCTTGGCCAGGAATCGTTCGCAGCTGGAGCGCTCAACGCTTTCATGAGCATCGGCATGATGGGTACCTCCTTCGTACTGGCAACTCGATGGACACCATCGCGTCCGGGCCTGGTGCTGACGATAATCGCCGGTTTGTTCCTCGGTGGCGGGTTGATCGCGATCGGGTCGTCGCGGGCCTATCTCGTGACCGCAGTGTTTGCGTTTATGTGGGGCATGAGCGGCGGTATCGCAATGACGCTGTTGCGCACACTGACGCAGGTGAATACCCCGCCCGAACTGATGGGACGCGTGATGGGTCTCGCCGCGATGGCCCAAAACGGTGCCTTCCCAATCGGTTCACTGATGCTGTTCGGACTGGTCAGCGTCACATCGGTGTCATCGGCGATGGTCATTTCGGGCGTGATCTGCACCACCGCCATCTGGCTGATCTCGATTCCGCGGCATGTCCGCCAGATCTAGCGGCGCCGATCGGGATGCGGGTCCTGATCGAGCACGACTCAGTACGGTGACGGACATGTCGACTCGAAACATCGCGACCTCTCGCACCATTGCCGCGCTCGCCGCGCTCGCCGCGCTCGCCCTTGTGACGGCCGCCTGCGGCAGCGACACGGCAAGCACCGCCAACCCAACGACACCGACATCAGCGGCGCCCGGCCCGATCCCACCCAGCTCCACCCCACCCAGCTCACAGCCAGCCACCACGGCCACGTCATCTTCGACAACGGTTGCACCGCCGACCCCCGCCGCAACGACAGAAGCTCCAACGACCAGCCTGCCCGAAGTCACCACCACCGTGGCCCCAACCGCAACGACCGAGCCTCCGCTCACAGCGGCCGGCCTCACCCTCGCATCGAACGGTGTCTTGCCGTTCGTGTTCGGTGATGACGACGGGTACGTGATCGATGGGCTGACGGCGGTTCTCGGGGCGCCCGTCTTCGACGGCGCCCAAACATACCCGGCCGTTGAGGGCGACTACTTTCTCGACAGCACGGGCGAAGAGGGTTACGCCCTCCCGATCGGCCGCACCGTCTGCTTCCCCAACAACCTGTGCGCACAGTTCGGTGGTGCGACCGTCGACACGCTGGCATTCACGGGCTGGGACATCGCCGATGGCATCGCCCCGCAGCTCTCCACGGTGGAGGGCATCACGATCGGTTCTGTAATGAGCGATTTTGTTGGGGTCGTCGCACTCGACGGCGGGGGTTGTTACACGGTCGGTTACGGCGACGCCTCGGGTGTCGAGCTCATGATGCAGAGCACGGGTGAGCCGTTCGGAACGTTCGACGGCGACGGCAACTATGTGATCGGCAACCCGTCACCCGCCGATGTCTTCGTGCTCAGCCTGAGCGCCGGCGACCGGCCCTACTTCCTGTTCGATGATTGCTGACAGTTGGGAGTTGCGCCTGGAGCGTGAGCCGATAGGCGAACTGCGACCAATCGTGACGGGGGATTCGTGCGGAATGAAAAGGAGCGAAGCGACCTATCCGCTGAATCCCCTGGCACAACTACCAACTCAGGGGATCAGCAGGACCTTGCCGGTGGTGGCGCGACCCTCGAGCGCTCGGTGCGCCTCGGCGGTGTCACGCAACGCGTAGCGCGCCCCGATCCGCACATCGAGGTCTCCCGATTTGACCCAGTCGAACAGGTCGTCGGCCCGGCTTTGCATCTCGGCATTCGTGCGCAGGTAGTTGAAAAGGGTCGGGCGGGTCAGAAATAGCGACCCGTTGGCCGACAGTTCGAGCGGCGCCACCGGGTCGACCGGTCCGGATGCGTTGCCGAACGTCACCATCATTCCGCGCGGTCGCAGCAGCGAAAGGCTCTGAGCGAACACCGATTTGCCGACACCATCGAACACCACGTCTAGCGGGCGCTCACCGGCGAGATCGGCAACTGCGGCGGCGAAGTCGACATCGCGATACAGGATCGTGTGATCGGCTCCGGCAATCTCGGCCAGGTCGGCCTTCTCCGGCGTGCCGACCGTGGTGAACACCTCGGCACCGTGCAGCTTGGCGATCTGGATCAGCAACAGCCCGACACCGCCGGCCCCGGCGTGGACCAGACACCGGTCACCGGGTCCGAGCGGATAGGTGCTGGTAGCCAGGAAGTGGGCCGTCATCCCCTGCAGCATCAGCGCCGCGGAAACCTCGAGGTCGATCTCGTCGGGGACCTTGACCGCCTTGTCGGCCGGCATCACAACACAACCGGCGTATGACCCAGGGTTCGTTGGCCAGGCCACATGGTCGCCGACAGCCATCGCCGTGACGTCGGCGCCAATCGCCATGACGGTGCCCGAGCCTTCGAGGCCGAGCACGTACGGCAGGGGCACCTCGTAAAGCCCTGAGCGCTGGTAGGTATCGATGTAGTTCAGGCCGGCCGCTGCGACCTCGACCAAAATCTCACCAATGGCTGGGGTCGGGTCGGGAAGCTGGACCCACCCCAATACCTCCGGCCCACCCTGCTCGGCAATCTGCATAGCCCACATGGGTTGGAGACTACGACGGCGCGTCGGCCTCGTACAGACCGTCGTCGAGAGCAGCCAGGGCGGCGTGCCCGCGAGGTGACAACTCGTACCCTGGGCTGTGGCTGATAGTGAGCCCCAGCGACTTCAGCTTGCGCACATTGTCCTTGAACGGGGCCGTCTCCCACCCGATCGATGCCGCCAGATCGGGAGCGCGCACGTGGGGGCGATCGGCAAGCATCCGTAGAAACGAGCGGGTCCAGGGCCCAGGTCGACTGCTCGTATCGAGTCGGTCGAGACGGCCCCGCAACTCAGCCAGATCGGAGTCGTCAAGTGTCGCCTTTTGGCGCAGACAGATGCGGGGATCCGGGCCGCCCAGACGCACCCGTACACGCAAGAACACACCTTCTGATTTCTCCGTCAGCGATGCAACGACCGCCTCGACAGAATCAAAACCACCCCGCGTAGCGTCACCGTCAGTCACCTCGTGCAACTCGATCTGCTCGACCGAAACGATGTCGAGCATCCCAATCGCGGTGCGCAGTGTGCCGCCGGTCTTCACCGTGGGACGCTTTTGGCGGCGGAACAGCGTGTCGATCTCACCGTTGGCGATCCGTTCGAGTACTACGTTCTTGATCAACATCGTTGCCGTCCGGTGCAGGGCTCAGTCGCCGTAGCTGACGCCGAGACCCGCACGGGCATCGGCATTGACGCCGTACTGCGGGATTGGATATCGAAGTCCGTTGAGCGCCAGCGCCTGGAGGCCCTCGATCACTTTCGGCAGAAACGACGGCGGGATCGCCATCAACAACTCGTCCTCCATCACGCCCCCATAGCGACGCTCGGCAAAGCACGGGATCGACAAGCTCGGCTCGCCCGTGGCGAGTGCACGCCCCCACGAGTCGGCACACGACGACTCGCCGACACAACCCCACTCGAGCTTCTTGTAGCCGGCCCATTGGAGCCCGTTGATGAACAGGATCATCTGAGCTGGCGTTGCGTAGATCAGGCAGATGTCGGGCGGGTCGAGCCGTCCGCCGGCAAGTGGCGACACCGCCAGCGCCTCGTGCTCGCCGAAGGCTGGAAGATCCATCGCCGCCTGGTGAGCGGCGGCATCCTCAGGGGTCGAATACCAGACGCCCGAGTATCGGGCGCCGGTTAGCCATTCGTCGTTTCGGGGATGCAGGCCCACCACCGCGGCACACTGGTCGCCGACCAGGTCGTGCTTCGTGATCCCGACCGTCCAGCCGTTGCGGCTGGCCTGCCCGACGATCTGATCGGCGGTGTGGATCGATCGTGGCCGCCGGATCTTCGATATCGCCTCCATCTCTGCAACCGTGGCGAAACGCTTCATCCCGATCGGCGTGGTGCGCAAGCGCAGCAGTCGGTTCAAATCGTCGACGATTCGTACCCAGTCGTAGTGCCCCTCGACGTCAACTCGTGTACCCACATCGTGCATCCCACCACCGTACGAGTTGGGAGTTGCGCCTGGCACATCTCCCAACTGATCTCGTAGGTTCGCGGGTATGAGCAGCGAAACCAGCAACGAATGGAAGCTATTGGTCGACGGGGTCGACTTCGGTGAGGGGCCGCGCTGGCACGACGGCGCGTTCTGGTATTCGGACTTTCACCAGCGCTCGATCTATCGCGTCACGGCCGACGGCGAGCGAACCGCCATGTTCAGCGGGCTCGACGACCGTCCGTCTGGGATGGGCTGGATGCCCGACGGCACCCTGGTGGTCGTGTTCATGATGAGCCGACGCCTCATGCGCGACAACGGCGACGGCACACTGGTCGAGCACGCCGACCTGTCTGCCATCGCCGCATGGCATTGCAACGACATGGTCGTCGATGCGGTCGGCAACATCTATGTCGGCAACTTCGGGTTCGACCTCGATTCTCGCAGCGAGTTTCAGACTGCCGACCTGGCACTGGTTCGACCGGACGGCAGCACCGAGGTCGCCGCCACCGCACTCGCCTTCCCAAATGGATCGGTGATCACACCCGACGGGAACACGCTGATCGTCGGGCAGACCTTCGGTGGTGACTATCTCGCCTTCACGATCAACAGCGATGGCACTCTCACCGACCGGCGTCAGTGGGCCGAGATCCCAGGCACGATGCCCGATGGCTGCACACTCGACGCCGCCGGCGGGATTTGGTTCTCAGACGCGATCGGTTCGCAGGTAGTGCGAGTCGAGGAGGGTGGCAACGTCACACATCGTGTCGCCACGCCGCAGATGACGTTTGCCTGCGCGCTCGGCGGCGATGACGGGCGCACGCTCCACGTGTTGTGCTCGCCCGGTTCTCACCCCGACGAGTCTGCCGGCAAGGCGGCCGGAGCGATCTACACGATGAGAGTGGAGCACCCGCATGCCGGCCGGCCGTAGCCGACCATCGACCGCTGAGCAGCGGGGTCAGTGTCGCCTGGTCGTGCGCTGGCCGCGGCCCGCCAGCGCCTGAAGTACGAGCAGCAGCAGCACAGCACCAATCGCGGCTACCCCGACGCTGCGCAGAGAGAACTCGTCGACGCCATCCTTGTCTATCGTGGCCATCAGCCACCCACCGATGATCGCACCGAGCACACCGACGACCATCGTGTAGATGCAGCCAGAGCGATCGTCCTTCACGATCCAGCGGGCGAGACCACCGGCCAGCAACCCGACGACGATCCAACTGAGCAAACTCATGTCGTTACGATATCTGCCATCTCGTCGTCCGGTGAATGACCAAGTCCAACCGGATTGCCCCTGGTTGCCCGGCTATCGGATCAGGTCTTTTCGAGTACCACCACCGGGATAACGCGACCTTCGGCGGACTCTTCGTAGCCGGCGAACTGCGGCCATGCGACCTTTTGAGCCGACCAGATCTGCTGGCGTTCGTCGCCTTCGGCGACACGGGCTCGCACGGCGACCGTGTCGGTACCTACCTCGATCGATGCGTTGGCCTGGGCGACCAGATTGTGGAACCAGTCGGGATTCGTGGGCGCGCCGGCCTTCGAGGCGAAGATCGCCCAGGCGTCGCCGGCCTGCTGGTACATCAGCGGGTTGAGCCGCTCGAGACCGCTCTTGGCTCCGGTCGAATGCAAGATCAGCATCGGCGCGCCTTCGAACATGCCGCCACACTTGCCGCCGTTCTCACGAAACTCGGTGATGATCTGCTGGTTCCACTCGTTGAAATCTGCCAAAGGACACCTCCAGGATAGTGATTCCTTGCGCTATCAAGGAATCGGGCATGTCACTGTAGTCACCTTCCAAGCGCTTACCTCGCGGGCGATCGGCACCGAGCGGGGCCACCGCGCACCCCTTGGTCATGATGAACGCAGATCGCCGATGCGTCGGCCCCAAGACCGCCCATGTGGGCGAACAAGAGTTGGAGAACGAGATGTTGGTGTTGGTGGCAACCAGAGAAACACAGGGCCGTGAAGATGGCGACTACTGCTCGACCGTCGAGGGCGAACTGGTCACGCCGATCACGTTCGAGTGCTGTGTCCCCGATACGTGTGGGTGTGGCCGCGGATATCCCGGCCTAGTCAGCGCCGGCGCCACGACGACCGCAATGGTGGTCGACCGAACCGCTATCACGCCACAGATCTTGCGGCAATCCGTGACCGATTCGCTCGAGCGTGGCGGCTGGCGAGACATGGCCGACGAGGAGTTCGAGCAGATCATCGACGACCACGTCCACACGATCATCCGGATCTGCAAGGCGTTCGGTGACGGGGCGATCGTTCGCCGCGACGGCCCTGCATTCTGGGCCGACGTCAGACGCTCGGCTGCCTGACAGCGGCGGTAAATGCTGACGCCGTACGCGGCGCCGCTAGAGGTAGTCGGGGATGATGGCGGCGACGTCTGCAGGAGTGGTGATCGGAGCGAACCGGCGGACGACATTGCCCTGCTTGTCGATCAGGAACTTCTCGAAGTTCCAGGTGATCGCCGGCGACTCGCCCTCGCCTGGTTGGGCCGACTTGAGCAGCGTGTACAACGCATTCTCGTTGTCGCCGTTGACGTCGATCTTGGCGAACATCGGAAAGTCGACATCGAACTTGGACGTGACAAACTCGAGAATCTCGGCCTCGGTGCCAGGCTCTTGGGCACCGAACTGATTACACGGGAAGCCCAGCACCTGAACACCCTCAAACTGGTGGTGAAGCGCACGCAGACCTGCGTACTGAGGGGTAAGGCCTCAAGCGCTTGCGACGTTGACGATCAGCAACACCTGATCGCGAAACTGATCGAAGTCGACCTGTTCGCCGGTGATACTCGTCATTTCGAGTTCGTAGATCGATGACATGGCGCATGACTGTACATCCCGAACAACGCCTTCGTCGGAGGGTAAGGCAAGATAGCGGGGTGACGGCAGCTCGGGATCGACAGCGAAGGGTGGTCGGCATCGTGGGCCCGCCCGGTGCCGGCAAATCGACGTTGGCGGCCGGACTCGTCGCCGAGCATCCCGACACGCACGTGGTGCTGCCGATGGACGGCTTCCATTTGGCACAACGTGAGCTATCTCGTTTGGGGCGCTCGCAGCGCAAGGGTGCGCCCGACACGTTCGACGTCGACGGCTATGTCAGCCTGCTGGCGCGGGTTCGCAGCCAGCCCAACCGATCCGTGTACGCCCCGCGGTTCGACCGCCACATCGAGGAGCCGATCGCCAATGCGATCGCCATCGAACCGCGACACACGACGGTGATCACCGAGGGCAATTACCTCTTACACAACGACGGCGGCTGGGAACGTGTGCGCCCCTTGCTCGACGAGTGCTGGTACGTCGACTGTGAGTATCCGGCTCGCATCGTGCGCCTGATCGTGCGCCACATCGAGCACGGTCGTACGGGCCCGCAGGCTGCGGCCTGGGTGCACGACGTCGACGAACCAAACGCCCGGCTGGTGCGCACGGCCAGGGAGACCGCCGACGTGATCATCAGCTCGGACGACGGGCGGCTGGCGTTCCCGCTGCCGCCCGACTGGCGCACGCCGTGGTGGTAGTGCACGGCGCGGTGGTAGTGCGCGGTGCGGTGGTGGGTGGGCCGCGGTGGTAGTGCGCGGTGCGGTGGTGGGTGGGCCGCGGTACGGTCTGCCAACGTGAACCTGATCGAGCTGCAAGACGTCATCGAGCGCACCTACGGTCAGCGTGACCACGAGCGCGGGGTGGCACCGACCGTGGCGTGGCTGGCCGAAGAACTCGGCGAACTGGCGCAGGCCGTGCGAAAAGGGACCCAGGCCGAGATCGAGCACGAGTTCGGCGATGTGCTGGCGTGGGTGGCCTCGCTCGCCAACCAGGTCGGTGTCGACCTCACCACAGTTGTCGATCGTTACCGAGAAGGCTGCCCGAAGTGCGCAGATCTGCCCTGCGCCTGTTGAGTCGGTGTTCACATGAACCGGCGTGACGGAGCCGACGAGAACTGAAGCCGGCCACACGACGGTTCTGAACCGCCGGAGAGGCGCAAAACCCGCACCCGACGGTTGCTAATCGCCGGAGAGGCGACCGATGGGTCAGGTGACGACCTTGACGGTGTCGCCGATGTCGAGCCAGTTCCAGATCAGCTCGGCGTGCTCTGGCAAGACCCGAATACAGCCCGACGAATCGCCAAACAGTTCCTGAGTGCCGACGCTGTCGAGCGATTGCACGTAATCACCGCTGGAGTACTTCGGGATGCTGTGGAAAGCGATCCGGGCGCCCTGATACTTGCCGTATGTAAACGCTACGAAGTGGGTCATCTCGGAGTATTCGCCGCTGAGGTTGGACGAGGCGTTGAGGTCTTTGGCGTACACCTGGTATGTGCCTGGGTCGGGTTGCGTGATCGCCGATGTGATCGGCATGATTTCAGTGATCTCGCCCTGCTCACACAGCCATGAGCGCTGGTTGAATCGATCGATCACCGCCGACCTGCCCGAGTCGGGGCATGTTGCAGGATCGGGCGGCAAGACATCGGGACCAATCCACGAACCGAGCTGGTTCGCTGTCTGCGGCCCGACGACACCGTCGACAACGAGGCCATTCGCTTCTTGGAAAGTGCGCACGCCAGCGTCGGTAGCGTCGTCGAACACGTCGTCGGGGGCAACCTGACTAAGCGCGCCGGCGGCGATCAACTGCGACTCGAGGCAGGCCACCTCGGGATCGGTGTCGCCGAGCTCGAGCCGGATCGACAGCTCGCAGTTCGGGTCGATCACTGCGACAGCAGCGAGACCCTGCTCGCCTCGAACCCGGTCGGCAAGCGCACCCGACGAGATCTCGTCGTTGATCAGCCCATCTGATTCGGCGACTGCAACCGGCTCGACGACGACAACCGGCTCGGCGGCGAACTCCTCGACACCCGCCGCCGATTCTGCGTCATTGTCGGTGAGTAGCTGGGCGACCCCGGCCAACCCGGCGACGCCAATCAGCACCGCTGCAAGAACGGCGTATGAGCGAGACATGATCGTCGAATCCTACCGATCGATGCGCGTTCGGTTAGGGCGGCGGCGCCTGAAGCTCAGGCGAGAAACAGCTCGGCGATCTGGATCGTGTTGAGGGCGGCGCCCTTTCGAAGATTGTCGTTGCAGACGAACAACGCCAGCCCACGGCCACCTGGTGCGCCAGGGTCGCGCCTGATACGGCCGACATACGAAGGGTCCTGGCCGGCAGCTTGGAGTGGTGTCGGAATCTCGCTGACCATCACACCGGGGGCTGTTGCCAGCACCTCGTAGGCACGCTCGACCGAGATTGGATTGGCGAACTCGGCGTTGATCGACAACGAGTGCCCGGTAAACACGGGCACGCGCACACAGGTACCCGACACGAGCAACTCGGGGATGCCAAGGATCTTGCGGCTCTCGTTGCGAAGCTTCTTCTCCTCGTCGGTCTCGAACTCGCCATCGTCGACCAGCGACCCCGCCATCGGCAAGACGTTGAAGGCGATCGGCTTCACAAACTTCACAGGCGTCGGAAACTCGATGGCCGAGCCGTCGTGGGTCAGTTCGGCGGCACGGTCGACGACCTGGCGGGCCTGCTTGTCGAGCTCGTCGACGCCGGCCAGCCCTCCACCGGAAACGGCCTGGTAAGTGGACGCGATCAAACGGGTCAGACCTGCCTCGTCGTGAAGTGGCTTGAGCACCGGCATGGCGGCCATCGTGGTGCAGTTCGGGTTGGCGATGATCCCCTTGGGTGTCTGGCGGATGAGGTGACCGTTGACCTCGCTGACGATCAGCGGAACGTCGGGGTCCATCCGGAACGCCGACGAGTTGTCGATGACGATCGCCCCACCGGCGACGAACTTGGCGGCATACGCTCGAGAACCGGTTGCGCCTGCGGAGAACAGGGCGATGTCAAGGCCGGACACATCGGCCGTCTCGGTGTCTTCGACAACGATGTCGGTGCCCTTCCAGGGCAGTGTCGTACCGGCCGACCGGTGCGACGCAAAATAGCGGATCTCGTCGACCGGAAAGTTCCGTTCGGCGAGCAGGCGGCGCATCACGCCACCAACCTGACCAGTTGCTCCAACAACACCTATGCGCATGGTACGAAGGATAACGGCGCGCCGACGTTGGCGGCCGATGGGTTACCTGTGGTGTCTGACACATCGTGGCGGGTCAGGTGACGGTTGCGACCAGCCACCAATGGCGGGGGTTGACACCTTCGAACGTGCGCATGGTTGCGTCGAGGGCGTGCAGCTTGCTCTTGGGGTTGGTCCACACCTCGATATCGGTGAGCTGGGGAGCCAGCGGACCCACAACCTCGTCGGGATGCAGACGCGACGCTTGCCAGGCGACCCGGGTGACGGCACGCTGGCGCGACAACCAGTCGCCGACCCTTGGCACCCGGTACAGGCTGCGCACCAGTGCGCCGGCCGGGATGACCACCGGATCGCTGATCGCCGGGCCACGAAAGTTGAGCACGATCTTGCCCCCAGGACGAACGACCCGCACCGACTCGGAAGCCAGTTCGAGCGCATCGTCTTCGTTGCAATGCTGCAGCGTGATATAGCTGAAGGCGACGTCGGCCGAGTTGGGCGGCAGATCGAGCGTGCGGCCGTCGGCGATCTCGAGCGTGCGTAGCCGGTCGGCTTTTCCGAACCGGCCGACCGTTTCGTAACAGCGCTCGAGGAAGCCTTGATCGAGGTCGCCGGCGATTACAGAGCCGAACTCGCGGGTAAAGGCGCAGGTCATCCTGCCGATACCGGCACCGATCTCGACCAGCGTGCGCTGCTGATTGGCAGGTTCGCGCAGGCCGAACGTTTCGAGATAGGCCGGCACCTCATCATCACCGGTCGCCACGAACTCGGCCAATGTGAGCTCGTTGCCGGTGGCATTGTTGAACACCCATCCGGTCTGACGCACGACCTCGTCGCCACTGAGCATCTTTTCGGAGACGCGACCAGCCGCTTTCCATGGAATCAGTTGGCTTCGGCGTCGCATCGAAGGAATTGTGCCAGAGATCGCAGCGGATAGGGCGAACGTTCCCAGAGTTCTCTTCGCGATTCAGCGCGGGCGCGCCGCCGGGAGGGTGTTGCGGGTCACTTGCGTTCGGGTAGTGGTGCCGAATATGCCTGGCCCGAATCGAGCCCGAATGCGGTGTGTAGCGCTCGTGCGGCACGCTCCATGTCGTCGGCCGGCAAGATGACCGAGACCCGGATCGTCGAGGTGGAGATCATCTGGATGTTGACGCCCTCGTCGGCGAGCACCCGAAACATCTTGGCCGCGATGCCCGGCGATGACTTCATGCCGGCGCCCACCAACGACACCTTGGCGATGTCGTTGTCGTGGGTGACGCCGGTTGCGCCGATCTCTTCGGCTACCCGCCGTACGATCGATTCGGATTGCGCCATGTCGTCCATCGGCATCGTGAAGCTGACATCGGTGGTGCCGTCGGTCGAGGTGTTCTGCACGATCATGTCGACGTTGACGTTGGCGTCGGCGAGCGGCTCGAACAGGGCGGCCGAAATGCCTGGGCGGTCTGGCACACCGAGCACGGTGATCTTGGCTTCGGTCATGTCGGTGACGACACCGGAGATAATCGGATCTTCCATCGCTGGCTCCTCGTTGCTGACCCACGTGCCTTGCTCCCACGTGAACGCGGAGCGGACGTGGAGTGGAACGTCATGATTGCGGGCGAACTCGACCGAGCGCAGGGCGAGCACTTTTGAACCTGCCCCGGCCATCTCGAGCATCTCGTCGAAGTGAACCTTGCTGAGCTTGCGCGCCTGCGGCACGATCCGGGGGTCGGCGGTGAACACGCCGGTCACGTCGGTATAGATCTCGCAGGCGTCGGCGCCCATCGCCTGGGCGAGCGCCGAGGCGGTCAGGTCGGACGCACCACGGCCCATCGTGGTGATCTCCTTGTCGGTGCTGACGCCTTGGAAACCGGCGATCACGCAGACCTTGCCGTCGGCCAACGCCTGTCGCACGCGATCGCCCTTGACCTCGACGATCTTGGCCTTGCGGTGGGTCGTGTCGGTGATGATGCCGACCTGGCTGCCGGTGAAGCTGATGGCATCGATCCCACGGTCGGCGAGCGCCATCGTCATCAGGGCTGCCGTTTGGCGTTCGCCGGTGGTCAGCAGCATGTCCATCTCGCGCCCTGGTTGGGTCTTCGACACCGACTCGGCGAGAGCGATCAGATTGTCGGTGGCCTTGCCCATTGCCGACACGACGACGATCACGTCATGGCCACGCTTCTTGGTGAACGCAATGTTGTCGGCGACCGCCTTGATGCGATCGGGATCAGCAACGGACGTGCCTCCGTATTTTTGGACGATCAGTGCCACGGGTAAAGGAGCTTACGAGCGGGCGCTGACGGACACGACATCGGTTTCGATCACCTGCCAGGCGTTACCGCAGGTGCCAGGCGTTACCGCAGGTGCCAGGCACCTTTGGTAACTCAGGTTGGGGTGCTCAGGGCTACGACTTCGAACTCGAGCAGGGACGCGCCTGTCGAGACGGGGGTTTGCGGCTTGGCCTCGCCGGTTGCGGGCTCTGCGTGTTGGCGCTGGAAAGTTTGGCCGTCACGCCAGCTCTCGAACGCCTGCTCCGACTCCCATCGGGTGACGACGAAGTACCGATCATCGCCGGCAACGGGCCGCAACAACATAAACTCCTCAAAGCCGGGCTGCTGGTCGACAGCGCCGGCGCGGGCTGCAAACCGGCGCTCTAGTTCGGGACCGGCGCCCTCGGGCACCTCGATGGCATTGATCTTCACGACGGACATGTCTCCATCGTGCCAGTTGGGAGTTGTGCCAGGCACATCTCCCAACTCTGGCTGATTTGTTCCAGCTCGGGTGACACGCCGGAGCATTTCTGCCAGAATGTCGGGATGAGTCTGACCGACGCGCCTACAGGGTTGCTTGCCCCCCACATCGTCACCGAGTTGCCGGGACCGAACGCCCGCGTCGTGATCGCCCAAGACGAACGTGTCTCGAGCCCGTCGTTGACCCGTGTCTACCCGCTCGTGGTCAAGCGCGGCGACGGTGTCGTTCTGGAAGACGTCGACGGCAACCGCTTCCTAGATTTCAACGCCGGCATCGCCGTCAACGCCGCCGGCCATGCCCACCCGGTCGTCAATGCCGCGATCCACGCCCAGGTCGATGCCTGCCTGCACTACTGCTCGAGCGACTTCTACCACCCTGTCCACGCCGAGCTGTGTGAGCGACTGGCGGCCTCTGCGCCGGCCGGAATGGGGCCGTCGCGAGTATTCCTCGCCAACTCGGGCACCGAGGCGGTCGAGGGTGCGCTCAAGCTCGCCCGCCACTTCACCAAGCGACCCAACGTGATCGCCTTCTACGGTGCATTCCACGGTCGCTCACTGGGCAGTTTGTCGCTCACCTCGTCGAAGGCCAAGTACCGCAGCGGCTTCGGCATCGTCACGCCCGGCAGCTATCACGCCCCGTTTGCCTTCGACGGTCAGCTCACCGGCGCCGACTATATCGAGCGGGTGCTGTTTCGGAGGATGACCGAGCCCGGCGATGTCGCCGCCATCTTCGTCGAGCCGATTCAGGGCGAGGGCGGCTACATCGTGCCGCCCGCCGGCTGGCTGCAGTCGCTGCGCGACCTGTGCGACCGGCACGGCATCTTGCTCGTAATCGACGAGGTGCAGTCGGGTATGGGGCGCACCGGGGCGATGTGGGCGTGCGAGCACGATGAGGTAGTGCCCGACATCATCACCGCCGGCAAGGGCCTGGCGAGCGGGTTGCCGTTGGCGGCTCTGATCGCCCGCGACGAAATCATGCAGTGGGCGCCCGGCAAACACGGCTCGACGTTTGGCGGTAATCCCGTCGCATGCGCGGCGGCGCTCGCCACGCTCGATTTGGTGCAGGGCGAACTGGCCGCCAATGCCACAGCCCGCGGCGACCAGCTGCTGGCCGGGCTGCGATCGCTCCAAACCAGCCAGCCGCTGATCACCGACGTTCGCGGCCGCGGGCTGATGATCGGCTTCGACCTGACCGATCACGATGCTGCCGTGGCGCTCGAGCAGGCGTGCTTTCGGCGCGGGCTGCTGGTGCTCACGTGCGGCGAGCGCGGCATCCGGCTGGCGCCGCCGCTGGTCGTCACCGCCGAGCAAGCCGACACGGCGCTGTCGATCATCGCCGACGCGTGCCACGCTGTGGTCGACGGCGCACACGCCTGATCGATTGTCCAAGCCAATACGGTGGCGATGCAGATGATCGCACTGGCATACGGCGGCTGAGGATCTAACAATGAAGGACACCACTATGAACGGATTGCCGACCCAGGCCGAGCTCGCCACACGTGCTGCACAGCTGCTCGCAGCATGCGGGGCGACCACCAATCACGGCGATCAGCTCGCCCGGACGCCGATCACGGGTGGTTCGCTCGGAGCGGCGGGCGGCGCCGGCAACGTCGACGCCGCCGTCGAGCGGGCGGCGGCGGCGTTCAAGGTGTGGCGCGATACACCGGCACCGCTGCGCGGCAACGTCGTTCGGCGGCTGGGCGAACTGCTCCGCCAACACAAACACGAACTCGGCGAGCTGGTGTCGATCGAGGCCGGCAAGATCCGCTCTGAGGGCCTCGGCGAAGTTCAGGAGATGATCGATATCTGCGACTTCGCCGTCGGTCTGTCGCGCCAGCTGCACGGTTTGACGATCGCATCCGAGCGTCCAGGCCATCGCCTGCTCGAAACCTGGCAGCCGATGGGCCCGGTCGGCGTGATCAGCGCCTTCAACTTCCCCGTCGCTGTGTGGTCGTGGAACACGGCGCTGGCGATCGTCGCCGGCGACCCGGTGATCTGGAAGCCGAGTGACAAGACGCCGCTCACCGCACTCGCCTGCGGCGCACTGTTCCAGCGCGCCGCCGGTGACAGCGACGCTCCTGCGGATCTCTTGCAGGTGCTGCTGGGTGGCGTCGAGCAGGGCGCCGCGCTGGTGGCCCATGAGGGCGTCCCGATCATCTCGGCCACAGGTTCGACTGCGATGGGCCGCAAGGTGGCGCCGGTCGTTGCCGCACGATTTGGTCGATCGATCCTCGAGCTGGGCGGTAACAACGCCGCCATCGTCGCCCCGTCTGCCGATCTCGACCTCACCGTGCGCGGCATCGTGTTCTCGGCCGCTGGAACGGCCGGTCAGCGATGCACGACCCTGCGTCGCCTGATCGTGCATCGTTCGATTCACGACGAGCTCGTCGAACGGGTCGGTCGCGCCTACGAGTCGTTGCCGATCGGAAACCCGCTCGCCGAGGGCACGCTGGTCGGCCCGTTGGTCGACCGACCGTCCTTCGACCGCATGCAACAGTCGTTGGCAACCGCTGCCGCCGATGGTGGTCAGCGCGTGGCGGGCGGCGAACGGGCGCTCGCAGATCAGGCGCCTGAGGCGTTCTACGCCCGCCCGGCGATCGTTGCGATGCCCGGCCAGACCGATGTGGTGCGGGCCGAGACATTCGCTCCGATTCTGTACGCCCTCGCCTACGACGATTTCGACGAGGCGATCGCCTTGCACAACGGCGTACCCCAAGGGCTGGCATCGTCGATCTTTACAACCGACCTGCGCGAGTCCGAGCGGTTCATCAGCGCCCACGGCAGCGACTGCGGAATCGCCAACGTGAACATCGGCCCGTCGGGCGCCGAGATCGGTGGCGCATTTGGCGGCGAAAAGGAGACCGGCGGCGGACGCGAGTCTGGATCGGACGCGTGGAAGGGCTACATGCGGCGCCAGACGAACACGATCAACTACAGCCGCCAACTACCACTCGCCCAAGGCGTCAGCTTCGACATCGACTGAGTTGGCAGTTGGTAGTTGTGCCTGGCACAACTGCCAACTGGGAATCTGTTCGGCCTGAACGGCTTACTATTGCGTGATGCAGTTGCCGGTCCAGCCCCCGATCAAGCCGATGCTGGCCAAGCTGGCACGCACGATCCCAACCGACGACGGCCTGCTGTACGAGCCGAAGTGGGACGGCTTCCGCTGTATCGCCTTCCGCGACGGTGACCAGCTTCAACTCACCAGCCGCAATCAAAAGCCCTTCAACCGCTACTTCCCTGAGCTCGTGCCGTTGTTGATCGAGGCGCTCCCGGATCGATGTGTCGTCGACGGCGAGATCGTGATCGCCCAGGCTGAGGGTAAGGGGCTCGATTTCGACGCCCTCCAACAACGGATCCACCCCGCCGAGTCGCGGGTACAAATGCTCGCCGAGAAGACCCCGGCATCGTTCGTCGCCTTCGATCTGCTGGCGCTCGACGAAGAAGATTTGACGACTGCCCGTTTCGCTCGGCGACGTCAGCTGCTCGAACAACGCCTCGTCCCGAACGGCGGCGTTCATCTCACGCCCGCCACTACAAACCCCGAGATCGCCGAACGCTGGTTTACGCGGTTCGAGGGCGCCGGGCTCGACGGCGTGATGGCAAAGCGGCTCGACGGCGTGTACACCCCCGATAAGCGCAGCCTGGTCAAGGTCAAACACGAGCGCACAGCCGAGTGTGTCGTCGCCGGGTTCCGCGTTCACAAAGACGGCGAGGGCGTCGGCTCGCTTCTGCTCGGGCTTTACGACAACGACGCCCTGCTGCACCACGTCGGCGTGTGCGCCGCATTCTCAGTCAAGTTTCGGCGTGAGCTGATTAACGAGCTCGGGCCGCTCACTGTCGAGGCCCTCGACGGCCATCCCTGGCACGATTGGGCCGAAGCTCAGGCCAACAGTGCGCAGCGGATGCCGGGCGGGTTCTCGCGCTGGAATGTCAACAAAGACCTGTCGTTCGTGCCGCTCAGGATCGAGCGGGTGGTCGAGGTCACATTCGGCCAGCTGGAAGGCGGCAGGTTCCGGCACGGGGTGCAGTTCCAGCGGTGGCGGCCGGATCGAACACCAGAGTCGTGTCGGTACGAGCAACTCGACGTTGCCGAGGCGGTGCGATTTGAAGACCTGTTGGCCGAGTCAGGCTGACCGGTGATCAGCCGGCGGGGTCGGTGACGGCGACCGACGCGGTTGGATCCAGAGGCGGGTCGGTCGGCGGAGTGGTGCCGAATGGAGCCGTGGTGGTCACCTGGTCGATCAGCTCGACCTGAACCGGAACGGCGCTGACCGAGGTCGGGACCGTGACAGAGACGCCCTCGGGGTCGGTGACGGCAAACGTGTAGGTCACGTTCTCCAGAACCCCGGTGGTCGTCGAAGCCGACAACTCGAGTGTCCAGGTGCCCGGCACCGTGAACGGCAAACCGTCGACGGTCTCGAGGATCGCCGTGCCCCACGTGGTCAATGGGATCGCCTGTTGCACGATGAATGCGTTCGAATTGACCGGCGGAACGAACCGCAGGGTCAGGTTGGTAATGCCATCGGGTGGCTGTTCGACCTCGACCTTCAGACCATTTAGGCCGACCCTGCCAGGGCCGATGAACACCTTCGCCTCTAGCCCGGTGGTCGGATCACTGAACACCAAAGCGGGAAGGTATGACTCGCCCGCGTAGGGATCGACCCGAGCCGGCGTGAGGGTTAACATCCAGCCGCTGAACGCCAGCACGACCACGCCCAGCGCCGCCTCGGCTCCGAACGCCCGCCGGAAGCGGTCGGCCAGCGGGACGGTCATCTCGTGGGCGCGTTCGAGTCGCATCGTGACCTGCTGGCGGGCGGCCAGCGCCACGGCCAACATCGCCGCCACTGCGATCACCTTTAGCAACAGCACCCGCCCGTGGCTGCTGCTGAACAGCTCGCCGCCATCGAGACGAATCACCTGGATCACGCCCGTCACGGCGGCCACCAACATCGCCGGCACCGAAACGCGACTGAACGCACGCGTGGCGTGAACAAGATCTTCTTCACCTGGTCCGGCCACCACCACACGGGCAACCAAAGCGGCCCCGCCAAACCACACGGCGACGGCAAGCACGTGAACGACGCCGACCGTGAAGCCGATCAAGGCCGCCGGACCATCGGCCCGGCTGAGGGCGACGGTAATCAACGCCGCTCCGGGCAAGCCCCAGGCGAGCATTGCGCTCTGCGGGTCGATAATTCGCTCGGGTCGCATCGCCACCCAACCGCTGGCGGCCACAAAGACCAACCGCAACAGGGCGCCGCGGCCGGGCCAACCGGCGTCTTTGAGGTCGAGCCAGGTGCTCGGGCTGAGCGCCGAACCGAGCGACGTACCGGCAGAATCGGCGGCGAAGGCGACAAGATACAGAACAGTTCCGAGCAGGGCGACCAGCCAGACTGCCCGCAGGAACCGAACCGTGACAACATACTCGGGGCCTTCTGGCCAGCCGATGCTGATCAGGCTCAACGACCCGAACACGATCAGGATGCCAAGTGTCGAGAGCATGCGGCCGAGCCACAGGGCGCCCCCGGTGCTGCCAGGGTTCTCCGCTACCTCGGTACTAGTCGAGACCGGAACGGCGGGCACCTGGATGAACGGGCTGGTCGTCGTGGTGTCTGTTTCGGCCCCCGACGCAGGTGGGTCGGAGGTGACGCCGAACGATGACCCACCGCGCACGATCGTTTCGCCGAGGGCGTTCTCCAAGAACCACGAAACGAAGCAGTTCCCGCGCGGCACCGGCGTATTGATCGTGACCGTGACGAAGACACCATCGAGGTCGACCTTCGGCACCCCGACGTCTTGGATCACGTTGTTGCACACCAGGCTCAGCTTGGGCACGTCATCGTTGGCCAACTCCTGGTTGAACGACAAGGTGATCAGCTGTGGCGAGACTTCCAGCGACGAGCCGTCAACGGGATCGATCGAGTTCAGCGAGTTGGCGTCCTGGGCGTTGACGGCGCTCGGCATCAACACCGCAACGACGGCCAAAAACAGACCGAAGGTGAAACTGATCCAGGCCACAATTCGTGTTGCGGGCGTCGGCGGTGTCACCGGCCGTGAGGTCGATTGGGTCCGGCGCCTGCGTGTGCCGGCACGTGAGGGAACAAAGGTTCGCACGCTCACATCGACCACGGTAGCCATCCAAGCCACCCAAGATTGACATCACTTCGCAATGCCGTTGCAACACACCTGTCGTGACCGGCCGGCATCGGGCTCGACTCGGCCCCTCTCCCGGGGGCGCGCACCCGGTAGGTAAGCTCTGACCCGATGGCAACCCAGTCGCTCTATCGCCGCTACCGACCTCGCAAATTCAGCGAGCTCAAGGGTCAGGATCATGTGGTGCGGGCGCTGCGCGACGCGGTCGCGTCAGAACGAGCGGGCCAGGCCTACCTCTTTTCGGGGCCGCGCGGAACCGGTAAAACCACTTCTGCTCGAATCCTGGCGAAAGTGCTCAACTGCCAGAACGTCGTCGATGGCGAGCCTTGCTGCGAATGCGATTCGTGTGTCTCGGTCGAGCGTGGCACCAGCTACGACGTGCACGAGCTAGACGCCGCATCCAACAATGGTGTCGACGCCATCCGCGATCTGGTCGAGAAGGCGTCGCTTGGCACGCCGGGTCGGCACAAGGTTTACATCCTCGACGAGGTCCATATGTTGTCAAAGGCGGCAGAGGCGGCGTTGCTCAAAACGCTCGAAGAGCCACCTCCACACGTGGTGTTCGTGCTCGCCACTACCGATCCACAAAAGATGAGCGACACGATCCGTTCGCGCACGCAGCATCTGCAGTTTCATCTGCTTCCCAGCGACACCATGGCCGACCATGCCAAGTGGGTCGCAGAAGACGCCGGGCTCGATCTGTCGCCGCAGGCGATCGAAGCGGCGCTGATCCAGGGTGGCGGTTCGGCACGCGACACGCTGTCGGCGCTCGAGTTGCTGGCGGCGACCGGCGGCGACGTCAGCGAGGTGATCGACCTCGACGAGTTCCTCACGGCCCTGATCGAACGCGACCAGGGGCGGGTGCTCACGGCAATGGGCCAGGCCGTCAACCTCGGCCGCGATCCGCGCACGGTCACCGAGGGCATCGTGCGCCACCTGCGCAACGCATTCTTGTCGTTGATGGCACCCGAACTGGTCATGTTGCCCCGCGATCGCCTCGACGCTCTCGCGGCTCAGGCCCAACAGTTGGGTGCGGCTGGGCTGGTCAGGGCGATCGAACGACTTGGGTCCGCGCTGGCCGATATGCGCCATGCTCCCGACCCTCGAATTCTTGTCGAGGTCGCCCTGGTGCAACTCACACACGACGAAGCAGGCACCGACACCGACGCCCTGATGGTGCGCATCGAGCGGCTCGAGCAATCTGTCAAGCAGCTCAAGGCGGCGGGCCCTACTGCATCCTCCACAGGTTCGATCGCCAAAGACCCGGCCACGGGTCGGGCCGTGTTGGGCGGTGCGGCACGCCGGCCGGCGGCGGCAGCCTTGGGTTCCCACCAGTCAGCAACCGCGACCGCTGGCTCGTCTACGGCGATCGCACCGGCGGCGCCAAACAGTGACGCCGGTCGCGCTGCAGATGGTCAGGCATCGACAACAACCGCCGAGCCGGTTGCCGTCGCCGAGCCGGTTGCCGTCGCCGAGCCGGTTGCCGTC
>CALFRK010000049.1 GCA_937919625.1 uncultured Ilumatobacter sp. | reverse complement strand
GATCGGAAGGAAGTCTTCGCGCAGATTCGCGTTCGGTCGAGCTAGACGACGCGCCAGATCGCTTCGATAGCTCGCTGAATCTCAGTCCGCGTCGTGTGCGGTCCGAGACTGAATCGAATCGCGGGCAGATCCGAACCGACGGCGACCATGACGTGCGAGAGTGCCTGTTTCTGGCAGCCGCACGCAGACCCAATCGAAGTAGCGATCCCCTCCGCGTCGAGCGCGCGAACAATGGCGTGCGCGTCCTTCCCTGGGAACACGACGGCGACGGTGTTCGGCAGGCGGAAGTTCAGATCCCCGATGCGAACGCCCCCGCGCGATGCGAGCGCGCGACCCAGATCATCCCGCAAGCGGATCTGCCGTAGCATCTGGCGCGAAGCAAGCCACGCCTGCGCTTCCTGCGCTGCCGCTCCGAAAGCGACGATCCCCGGTACGTTCGGCGTGCCTGGACTGTCCGCGTCGATCCCGTCCTGCACGTACAGCGCGCCGACACCCTTGAGCCCGCCGATCTTGTGCGCGGACAGCGAAAGCATATCGACGCCGAGTCGGCGAACGTCAATCGGAATCTTCCCCAACGCGTTCACTGCGTCGGAGTGGAACGCAGCGCGCGGCGCAGCGTCACGCGAAGAACGAACCAGTCCTGCGATGTCGTTAGTTGTTCCGATTTCGTTGTTCGCCAGCATGATCGAGATAAGGCCGGGACGCCTGTTCGCAACGACGCTTCCGAACACCATCGGATCGATGCACCCGTCGTCACTAACAGGAACGAAGTTCGTTCCGCGCTTTTGCGCCGGAAGAAGAACCGAATTGTGCTCAGTCGTGGACACGACAAGCGGCTCGCCTGCGCGCATCGAAAGCGCGATTGCGTTCGCCTGCGTCCCGCCCGACGTGAAGCTGACTTCGCCCGGCTCCGCGTTGATCAGCGAAGCAACCTGCGCGCGAGCCCGTTCAACGGCGCGCTTCGCTGCGCGTCCTTCGGCGCACGCCGAATTGGGGTTGCCCCACGGCGCACGCCGGGCAGCCTGCCACGCGCGAGCCGTTGGCGGCGCAGTGGCGTTGAAGTCGAGGTACACGCGCGAGCGAGGCATGCGCGCAGTCTACGCCTGTGCGGCTCCCTGGGGTACGATTCCGTCGTGTTTCAGCCCGCGCTTGACAATCCGCAAGCATGGGCGTAGGGTTCTCCCATGACGAACGAACGCATCCCTCTCTCGGCGCCCTACGACAGCGCCACCGTTGGCGAACTCAAGACCGAGTGCAAGGCACGCGGCATCGTCGGCTATTCAGCCATGCGCAAGAGCGTCTTGATCAAGGCGTTGAACGCGAACGACGCCTTCGGCGCAGACTTCGAAGCCGAAGCGCGTACCGGCGGGGAGAAGCGCGGGCCGCACCTCGGGCAGTCGTTGGTGGATCTGCACATGGCGACATTGGAACGGATGGACAACATGCGCGTCGGCATCGATCACAACCCGCACACGGCGCTCCCCGCTCCCCCGCCGGAAGTCGTGAAAGACGCCGAACTCGCGCTTGCTTCGGCGAAGCATGTTCCGTGGGCGAAGCGCGTCCACGGCAGGAGCAACACGAACGCGAGCACGCGCCGCCGCGCTCGCAGGATTCTCGCGCGTGCCGAAAAGATCGGTATCGCGTAGCAATCGTGTCCGTCGTCGGTGCTGCCCCCTCCCCCCTTCTGGCACCGATTGACGTGGCATCGCAGGTTGAAGTCCCGACTTGCGAGACACGAAGGGCGAAAGGGCGGTTCGGCTTCGGCTGGACCGCCCTTTCCCTTTGTGGGGCGAACGAACGCACGGAATAAATCGCACGATTGCGTTCGTTGAACGGTGCTTGACAAGCTGCAAGCACTGTGCTAGACTACGAACAGGGACGAACGGTGCATGCCACGCACCGCCGCTCCCCCGGAGGCGACCATGACCGACCCCACACTGAACTACGATGACAGCACGGACGAGGCTCCGAGCCCTGGAACGCGCATCCTGCATCTTCGCTATGGCGTCGGTGTCTGCGGCGCGACGGTCTGCGACGACGACGGAACGCTGCGCACTGCCGTCGCGTTCGGCTCGCCCATCTTCCGTATCGACGGAACCGCGAAGCGCCATGATCGCATCGTTCGCACCGCCGACTGTCTGCCGCTGCCGGGCCGCGAAGTCACGCGCCCCAACTACGCGAGCGTTCGATGAGCCTGCACGTCACTTCCCGCGTCCTGCTCGCCAGTCTGGGCGACGTGTCCCCCGAACACGGTTCGCTGCGTCTCTACGGCGACCCGACCGGAGTCGAGCGTCCCGTGTTGGAGGCGATTCGCCCGCTGCATGAGAACGACTGCGACTGCGACGACGCAGACGAGTACGGCGACTGCACGCGGTTCGAACTTCGCAGCGCGACGGTCGAGCGGTTCAAGATCGTGCGTCTCGGTGGCAGGCTGGGCGCAGGCTACTTCGTTGCCTGCGAGTACCAGCCCGATTGGCCGATGCACGTTTCGCAGTATGTACCGTTCTTCGGCGACGTGGAGTCGATGCGCGACGTGGCGAACTCGGCGGGCGTCGGCGATGACGAACTGATCGACGCGCTCTGCTCCGAGAACCCGGTCGAACGGGCCGAAGCGTATCGCAACCTGATCGGATACCACGGCTGGGCGAACTTCGATGAGTACCCGATTGAACTGACGGCTGCCGAAGTGACGGCACGCCTCGCGCACGACAAGAAGGCAAGCGCATGAGCGTCCAAAGCGCCCGGCGCCGTCGTCGTCTGCACGACGCGCTCTCTGGGGTCATCTTCGGGCTGTTCATGGCGTTCGTCCTGACCCGCTGGTGCGGCGCGGTCGCAGCCAACGACACTCGGCTTGACGCGCTTGCATCCTGCGCCGACGAACGAACGCAGCACGACGGAACGGTTTCGTGGCGCATCGCGTTCGAAGCCTGCGAAGCGGAAGGGAAGTAGCATGAGCACTGCCGAAATCCTGGCCCTGTACGGGCTGACTGATCTGGCGAACCTGCTGGACGACTTCGCCGATCACGTCGTTGACGAAGCCCTGCAAGGGGGCGAGAACACCGCCGACGACGTTCGTGATCAGATTTTGGATCTGGTCGCGGAGCGCATCGACGCCGAAGTTCAGCGAACCGCTGAAATCTGGATCGAGCGTGGCGCGAACGCCGAACGCCACATGGCCGAAGCGCGGCTCGCGCTCCGCGCTGGGCGGGATTGAACGCCATGAGTGAAGGGCAGATCAACGAAGTCACGATCATCGAATGCGCGCACTGCGGCGGAACGAATCTGTTCGGTCGCATGCCGAGTCACGGTGCGCAGCTTTACGACGCATCGACGGCGCTCGCAATCGGTGACACGTTCCTTCCGCCCTGCGTCTGGTGTACCGCTCCGCTGGTCGATTGCGTTACGGTTCGCGCCGAAATGCAATTGCGATTTCTGTAGAGAATCGAAGGGGATTGAACGATGCAATTCGTAACAGTGAATGACGATCTGGTTGAACTGATCGCAAGCTACGTCGAGGAATGGCCCGGATTCCTGATCGACTGCGGCGCAGGCGAGGGGCACCTGACGGAAGCCCTGGTCGCGGACGGCTTGTCCGTCATCGCCATTGATGTTCGCCCCGACGGCGATCTGGTCCTACAGCGGGACGCCACGGGCGGGCTCGACGGCGAAGTGCTGGGCGTCAAGGCGTGGACGTGGAGCGCAGGCATGATCCCGGTCATCGCGCGTCCCTGCCACGGAGGCTTCGCCTCGCGGGTGCTCAAGGCTGCGCAGGCTGCGGGCTGCGTCCGCGCGCTCTACATCGGCAAGGCGGAAAACGTCGCCGATGATCTGGGCGAGTTCGAAGGCGAACGCCTGACCGAATGGTGCGGCAAGGACGGCGAAGACGTGTACGAAGTTTTGCTCGTTGCCGGAACGAAGAACGAAGAACTGAAAGGGAACGAAGATGACTGACGAACAGAATCTCGGACTGCTGATCATCCTCCTGCAAGACCGCAAGGTACGCGCCGCCGCTCGCCGAGCCGTCATGCCCTGGGAGCCGAACGGCTCGCCCGTATCGTCCGTAGGGCGCTCCCGGCGCACGCTCGACGGTACGCTCGTCTCGCGTGTCGATCCGAGCCTGGGCGGGTACACGGATCCCGGGAAGCTGGGATACGGGTGGAGCGTGCAGATTGGGAGCCGCGTCGATTACGGCGTCGAGGCGTCGATGACCGGCGCGGAGGATGCCGCCGACAAGGCGCTCGCCGATCTGACCCCGAACGGGCAGTGGATCATTGTCGATGACGACGTGATCGAAACCGTTGAGGTTCCGCTGTCCGAGATTCGCAGCGTTCGACCGGACGGAACGGAACGATGCTGACCGAGGCTGAATCCGTGCATGAGTTCGATGACGGCAATCCCGAGTGCAAGCACTGTGGACGAGATAGCGCGGAACTTACGTACGACTACTGCGCGAAGCGTTTGCTCGATTCTCTGCTCGCCGAAATCGAACGGTTGAAGCGGAACGCAGCGACGGGCGGCGTGATCATGCGGACCCGAATGAACTCGTTGCGCAAAGCCGAACGTGAACGCGACGAAGCGCAGCGTCAGCTTCGGTGGAACACGGAGCCGCCGAAGAAATGGGCGCGCTACTTCGCAAGCAACGGCTACAGCGCCGATTGGCCTGAGAACGACGACGAAGGGATCGCGGTGTTCGCGTTCCCCGGATGCCAGCCCGAGGTATACCCGTGGGCTGACGTGGCGAACGAGGGAATGTGGTGCGAGGGTGCGCAGTGGTTCGCGCTGCCCGACGTTTCGCCCCTCTGCGCGGTGACGCACAACGGCTGCGAGTTCAAAGACGGGGCGTGCGTTTACTGCGCGGAACCGCCGAACCGGGATTAAACGAAGATGACGAAGGACGAAGCAACGAAGTGGGCGAACGACGCGTCGGTGTTGCTCGCGCACGACTGGCAGCCGCACAAAGGGTTCGGACTGTTCCGCCCGGCGACGGTTCGCTGCCACTACTGCGAACAGATCCGAGCCGCGCATTCGAAGCAGGACGCGACGGCGCGGATCTGCCCGAACCGCCTGCTGCTCTTGCGCGAACAGATCAGCGCATCGCAGGACGCGCTTCGAAGCGAAGTGCTGGATCTGAAAGCGGAGAACGCGTATCTCGACACGTATCGCGCTGAACGCGAGCGCGCGAACACCGCGTCGATCCTGCTGCTGACGAAGACCGTCGCGCGTGTGCCGGTGCGGTTTGCAATCGGCAATCGACAAGTCAAACATCGGAGTAGGCGGCAAGTCACTGCCGTCGGAGGGAGAGAACGAATGCGAAAGCTGAGTAACAAGGACATCGCGCGGCGTGACGAAATCGTCGCGGCGCTGCTCGCAGCCGACAAGGCGCACGGCGAGGCGATCAAGGCGTTCAACGTGGCGCAAGCAGAAGCGCGAGCGAAGCTGACGAAGCCGACTGACACGCTGAACGGGCTGATCGAACAGTGGAACGAATGGTGCTCTGACCTGTGCAGCGTGGCAACGGACTGGCACGACGAACGATCCGAGGCGTGGCAAGAGAGTGAGAAGGGCGAGGCGTACCGCGAGTGGATCAGCGCGTACGACAACGCGAGCCTGGAAGAAGTCGAGTCGCCCGAAGTCGAGGATCTGGACGCCGAGGGGATCGACACCGAACTGATCACGGAGAACTTGCCCGACGGACCCGAAGCGGACTGACTTCGCAGCCCTGCCCCTGCAACGCGCGCCCCGTTCGGACTAAGTTCGTTCGGGGCGTTCGTGCGTTCGGGCCGAACAATCGAACAATCAGTGCTTGACAGTCCGCAAGCACTGTGTTATCGTTGCCTTGTCAGTGGGAAACGGGATGCCACCCGCCCCGCTCGACCCCGGAGGGTGCCACCATGAGCCTTGACTTCGATCTGACCGCGATTCCCGACTACATGAACGTCTGCTACGAGTCGAGCACTGACCCGTATAAGCACGAACCGGGCGACTGGTACGAGCAGGACGACGCACCCGGCGTGTGGGTTCGCATGCGTCCCGTGACGCACGTACTCATCTTCGCCACGATGTCTCTCGGTATGCCGGGGATCACGGAGAAGAACGTAAACGAGTTCATCATGCGCAAGCGGCTGAACGAAGCGTTCAGCGGCGCGGACCTGAGTTGGCACGAAACTGACGACGACGGGAACGTGACGCACCATTCGCGCACGATCACCACTGACGAAATCCGCGCTCACGTCGGACTGCGAACGAACGTCCGGTACGAACCGCAGGCGCGTTGGCTCAAGGGGCTCGCTGAGAACGGGCTGTCCCACGTCGCGCGTCAGAACCGCAAGCCCCGAAAGGCGGTCTGAGCCATGCCGAACGTCTCACTCGCAAACCCTGACGCGGCGACCCTCGCGTACTTCTGGGACGCTCCCGGGCTGCCCCCGAACGCTTCCGACACCGCGTTCGCCGAGGCGAACTATGCGTACGTCGTCGCTGCCGGAAGCTACGTCGAGTTTTGTTCGATGCTCGATCAGCTTGTCGCAGACTTCGGACCCCCGACGCGCGTTCGCGTGTCGTCACAGTGGCGCGGACGCCTGGATAGGAACCACCGATGACCCCCGAAGAAATCGAAGCTGCGATCCGCGCCCTGGCTGGCCTTGAACGGGACGCCTGGGACTGCGAGGCACAGGCGGGCGCAGCCGCACGAACGGCGGAAGCTGCGCGCGACATCGCCGAACGAAACAAGGCCGAGATTCGCACGTTGATCGAGTCTCTGGCCGCACACCTGACCGCGCACAAGCGGTCCGAAGGAATCTGAGCCATGCCCATTTCCGACGCCAATTCCTGCCCGTGCTGTGCCTCTCGCTTCTGCGCTTGTGTCGAGTGCGGAAAGGTGTTCAGCAGTGGCACCGCGAGCCACTGTGACGAACCCGAGTGCGCTGCGCAGAACGCACCGCTCGATTGCATGTGTGGTCGCGTCGTGTGCGACGACCGTTCGGGTGTTCTCGACTTCAACGGGGAACTGCTTCCCTGGGTTCCCGTCGAAGACTACTGAGCCGCTGTGCGCTTCCTTACGGAAGCGCCCGCCCCGCCCGGGAAGGGCGGCTTCGCTCGACGCAGTTGCACCGAAAGCGGCTATCTTGTACGTCGAACCACTGCGACCGGAAGGCGAAGCGGGAGTACGAATGGATACGACTGGTTGGATTTGCTTCGTACTGGTCGCCATAGGCGTAATCGGAGGCGCCGTATTCCCGGCGACATACCGCGCGTGGCGAACGTCGCGGGCGCAATTCCGCGCGATGCAAGCCGAAGTGGACGCACGCAAAGCGGAACGAACGCGGCGCTTTGACGTACTTCGCACCATCGCGCTTGCTCAAGTCGATACGAACGGCTCGCCGTTCATTGTGAACAATCACGTCGGCGTCTACGGGCTTCGCGTGACGATTACGACGCTGCACGGGCATTGGCTTTCCGAGGCTGTTGAACGCTGTGACGGAATCTACACCGTTAAGCATGAACGAACAGACGAACGCTGGTACTGAGGGGCGAACCTGCGATGACGAACGAAGAAGAAGCGAAGTATGCGGCAGCAATCGACGCTGCGCGGCGGGAAGCGGACATCGCAAAGTACGATGGGCTGGACGTGACGGCTGCGCGACTGACCGACATCGCTGACGACGCGGCTGCGATGCTTCGGGAGCTACGCGAAGCGAAGGCGTGGACTCCGCGAGACATCGCAGCGATCACGCGCGCTATCGGAATGGGCGGCACCGGCATGCCGATTGACGCCATGCACGACATCGTTCGCGGTCGGGATCAGAAGTGGCTGAACGCGTGGAACAAACTGAACGCGTCGTGGACCCGCACGTATGTCGCGCTCAAGCGATACGGCTACCATGACGAAGACTGCACCATCGACGCCGACGAAGACGACGGGTCGAAGGTGTGCAGTTGTGGGCTCGACGCCGCGCTTGTCGCGTGCAAGGAGTGAGCATGCCGAAGAATCGCCCCCGACGCGGGCGCAAGCTCAAGCCGCTGTTCCCTGGTCTGACCGGACCGCCGCTGCCCTACAGTCTCCCCCGGCGCCGCTGGCGGGCCGTCCTGCGCTCCCTGGGCGCTCCCGTGGGCGCGTTTCGCGTCCTGTCCAGGGCGCGACAGGGCAAGCCGGTGTCATGGCTCGTCGAATGCGCTCCCGCGCTGAACAATCTCGGTGACGCGTTGATTCGCGCACTCGGAGGGAAGTGAGCATGGACACCGATTGGCAGGGTACGCGCTGGCGGCACCGAAAAACGCACGGGCAGTACATCGTTCTGCGTCTCGTCACGATTCAAGACTCTGCGCGCACTGAACGTGACAACCAGACCGCAGTCGTGTACGCAAGCATCGACGGTGGTGAAGCGTACGTTCGGGATCTGCGCGAGTTCATGGACGGGCGATTCGCTCGCATCGACACGATGCAGGAGGTTACGGATCTGCGCGCGAAGATCGTCGCGTTGCAGGACGTGATCGCCGCCGGGCTGCGCGTCAACGTGTCGGTCGAAGAACTGACCGGCGTTGCGCCGTTCGCGTACGGACCGGATCGCGTGGACAAGATCGCCGCCGCTGAGAAGATCGCGCGAGCGGCACTGAAAGACGATTGAACCATGTGGCGACTGAACGTCGTCCGAATTAGAGAGGCGAAACCCATGAGTACCAATCCCGCGACCCTCCCCCCGCTGCCGCCGCGCGATGAGTTCAAGACGCGAATCGCGTGGGCGTACGCGCTCGTCTGCCGCGATCCGAACATGACGGCTGACGACTTCCGGCGCATCCGGCGCAATCACGAAGGCGCAACGGAACCCGTGGAGGCGAGCGCGTACTACGACGCCGTTCGCAAGTGGCGTGAGGAGAACGGCTATCCGCTGCGCTCCGTGGGGGGCGTACCGGGCAAGCCGAAAGGGCGATACGCACCCGCGAACTGGCTCGATCCCGTGGAGGCAATCGAAGGCTTCGAACCCGTCCCGCCGCACAGCCGCCACACGCCGAGTGAGGCGCAGGATCGACTTCCGTTCGAAGGCATGGTCGCAAAGGACGGAACGCCGTTCGCGCCCCCGCCTGCGTTCACCGGGATTCCGCCCGAGCCCACGCCCGCACCGAAGCCGAAGCGGAAGAAGAACAACGCTGTGACGCTGCCCGCGCTGCACGTTCACGTCGAGAAGACGATTCACATTCGGAACGCCGACTTCGTGACGTTGCTTCGCGCGGCGGGGATCAAGGATCTTCCGTGCAGTACCGACGTGCTGCGCATCGACGCGGACCATGACGCGAGCGAAGTGATCGTTCGCTGGACGTACGCGCAGTGAAACCCCGTCGCACGCGTCTCCGTGTTCGGATCATTCGGCGCATCCCGTATCTGCGCTGGATGCACTGCCCGGCGCATGGGGACGCGTGCGACGGCGCCGCGTGCTGCTGCGTCAAGCTGCACTGGTCCCTAGCAATGCGCCCGAGAGGCGTGCGATAATCAGAGGCACCTTAGCGTCGAGTGAATAGGGGGCGCGGCGCTGCGCAGCAAAATCCCCGAAAGCCGTTCGCGGGTCCAGGGCTCCCGCCGTTCACCTGGGAGAGAGCGCCCGCCCTTTGTTCATGGGGGCGGGCGTTTCTCTGTCTGCCGAGCTAGACCTGGGCGCGGGCGTGCCGGGTCGCATGGTCGCCGCAAGGGACGCTGAGACGTTCGCGGAACCCGTAGCACCCGCAGGCTTCGATCCACGCAGCGGGCGCGGCATAGAGCGCGTCAAGTTCGGCCTGATGTTCGTCGCAGTAGCGTTGGACGCGCCCCCCGAATGTGCGGCAGCCGCACGAATGCTGCTCGTCGTTCGCCGCCACGATCCGGCCCTGCTCCACCCTGCGCTGCCCCGCGCTGCCCTGCTGTTCCACTGCTCTAGCTCCCGGTGACGGATGCAGAACGTTCGTCGCCCTGCATCCGTCGATCCTACACGGGGCTGATCGGCGCCGGGGCGTGTTCGACGCAGAACTTGTGAATCGTGTCGCCGAACCCGGAACAGCCGCAGTCGTGCGACCATTCGACCGGCCCGGCCTTGCTCGTCATCGTCGGGGGCGCGAGCGCGAGCCCGAAGCGGGCAGCCGTGGCGGAATGGTGCGCCTGCTGCGCCGCATACCTCTCGGCGAACTCTGCGCTTCGGGCCGTCTGCTCGCCCCACTCCCTGCACGCGCGTTCGATGGTCGCGGGAAGTGACTCATGCGTCACGCCCATGATCAGGTTCAGCGTCCCCATGATGTCGTCAGGGATCGTCACCGTCGTTTTCTGTCCGGTCTTTGCCATTGTGTGCGCCTCTCTACGCGTCCCCGGTGCATCCGGGTCGCGGAGTCAGCGTATCACGGCTTGACGGCTAAATGGCTCTACGCGGCTGATCGATAAGGAACATTATCGGTCGGCGCGGAGCGTACGGCTTGACGGCTATCCGTGACCGAGAGGGAACGACGGTGCGGCGGGACGCGGCTCCGGTGACTCAGCGGCAGTCGGCCACCACACGACGGTTCGCCCATCGACTTCGATGTGTCGATGCACCACAAACGACCGTTGGAGGGTATGCAGCGTGCGTCGAATGTCGGCGATCCAGTAGGCGACGGCGCTGCACCAGAGCACCAGACCGAGGATGATTCCGAACGCTGCGAGGGCTGGAATGGCTGCGAACATATCGGCGAGTGTCATTTTGATTCTTTCACCGGACGCGTGCCCGTCTGCGTGTTCGTCTGGTTGTCGGTGCGTCGGTAGCGACGGACCGCGCGACGGTATGGAAGTCCCTGCTCGATCAGCGTCTCGTCTGGGTCAACCCCTTCGATTGTAGCAACGCGCAGCACGCGCTCAACAACGGATCGGCTGACGCCCAGATCGGCGGCAGTGCGGCGGATCGAGCCCGTCGCGTCATGCTTCGCGCGAGCCTGTTCGGGCGTGATCGTCGTGGACGGGGGGCGCCCAACCTGCACGCCGCGAGCCTGCGCCGCCCGAAGTCCCGCCCGCGTCCGTCCGCGCGCTTCAAGCCGCTCAAGGCGCAACAGGGCGGCGACGACTCGCGCCGCGTTCGTGCGCTGCCCCAGGTCGATCCCATCCTCGACAGACACAACGCGTGCGCCCGCGTCCAACAGGCTCCCCATGAGCCGCAAGGTGCTGAACGCCGTCCGACCGAACGCAGAGAGCGTCCAGACGAACACAATCGTTACCTGCCCGGAACGAACGTCAGCGACAAGGCTTTTCCAAACCGGGCCGATGCGTTCTTCGATCAGGATTTCGATGCTGCTCGGCGACACTCCCAGAAGCGCAGCGCGAGACAGAATCGCCAGCCGTTGCTGATCGATTTCCGCGAGAGCATTCGGGCGAATGTACGCAATCGTTCCCACGGCAACGCCTAGTCGTCCGCGAGGACGTAGCGGTCGATGTCGTCGCCGTCGTCGTCATCGGCTGCGTTCGCCAACAGTTCGATAGCGGCAAGCATGCCTTCGTCGGCGGCGGCTTCGATGCGTCGCATTTCAGCCTCGTCAAACCCGTAGTTCTCTGCGTTCGGAAGGCGAGGCCACTTAGCCTGCCCGCCCGTTCCGCGAAGTCGAACCTGCTCGTCCTTGAACGTCGTGAACTGCGCTGCGGCTACGCTACCTGCGAGCCAACCCAGCTTCGGCGTACGCTTGAACCAGTTCATAGCACACGCGACGGCGGTTTCCGCCTCAAGCCCAGGCGTGGCGAGCGCGGCCACCTTGAACTCGTCCCAGCCCGCTTCCGTCGGCAGCAGCATGCGCGGACGCGGGGGCTCTACCGGGAGCGGAACAGGAACGGGCTCGGGGATGATCTTCTCAGGCTTCGCAACCCCGTGCGTCGGTGCCGTCGGGGGCACCGGGATCGGCTGCCGCGCTATCGCGTCGTCAAGTTGATCAGACGACAACGCTTCCGTCAGGCTCTTGATCGTCGCAGCGCGAACAGCCTTTTCGATCTGATACGCCGTGTTGACTTCGGCGAACTTCGCATCCATCGCCGCGTTTTCGGCGTTGACCTTGAGCACGCGAGCGCGCCACTTGTTGTTCTCGGCGGCGAGCTTCTTCGTGTGCGCCTCGGCACGCTTCTTGTTCGCGTTTGCGATGCGGTCCCGCATGACGCTTGCCATTGGATGCGCAGCGGGCGCACCGTGCGCGTCCAACAGGCCCAACGCCCACGCGATGTACTGCGTGCTTCTCGTCATCAGCAGCACGTTGCCGGCAAGGAACGGAATCACCGTGTCGATGCGGAACGGCTGATTCCGGTAGTTGCCGGCCAGATTGATCCCGTCACGGAACTGCGTAACGACGTTCGCCTTGATCCATTCTTCGGGGAACATGCCGATGCTCGACACGTCGTTGACCGAGAACTTCGCGTTCATGTAGTCCTTAACGGGTGGCGTCGGAACGGGCGTCCAGTCGTGTTCGATGTAGTTGCCGACCGTCTTCGCGGGGTATGCGGCGATCACCCACGGATCGTACCCGCGCCTGTGCCAATTATAGCCCCGCTTGAGAACGTGAACCTTGTCGTATGCCGACGAACGCCGTTCGACCCCCAGCACGACAAGAACCTCGTTGTTTTTGTCGTCAAGCCAGCCCTGCCCGGCGTATACGGGTTCCTGCCGCGCACTCTTTCCCTGCCCGATGTCCGCGATCAGAACGCTCGCGCCCGCCCGCGACTGCGCGACGACTCGATTGACCCACGGGTACGCGTCCGACCCGTTGTTCTTCTTCCGAAGCTGTCCGAGTCTTCCGAAGACGCCCGTTCGCCACCCGTCCAGGCGAGTCGTCTTTGCTTCGACGCCGGCTTCGATGCGAAGAACGCCGAAGGAGTACGCCGCCTTGTCCGTTGCCACACTCAGCAAGGTTTGGTCCGCGTTCGCAATTTCTTCGGAGTATTTCACGAAGTCACGAACGGCGCGCAGCGTTTCCGCCGCGTTCGCTGCCGCTTCACTCTCGCGCAGTTCAGCGAACCGCTTGCGCAACTCAGCTTCGCGCTCGGCGGCGAACTCGGGCGGCAACGCCATGAGAATGTCGGCGATCCGCGTGTTGTCGTCCGACTCGCCCAGCCGGTAGCCGCCAACACCGGACAACATCGTTTCCAGCCACGCGCGCCGACCCTCGACGCGACGAAGCTGGTACAGGTCAAGCGTCTGTTGAACGACGTACGCGTAGATTTTGACGACGGGATACGCGTTGCCCTGACGAACAGCGCGACCGTTGCGCTGAATGAAGTCGGCGAACGTCCACGGCAGATCGACGTGGTGAATCGCTTCCGTACGAACCTGCAAATCGACGCCTTCGTACGCAACGCGGTTTGCGATCAGAACGTCGTAGATCGGCGGATGAACGAAGCGGATCGTTCCGTCGGGCATGAGCTTTGTTTCGCCGTTGAAGCCGTCAGAAATGCGCTGCATTTCGTTCGGGTCACCCGGCGTTCCGCTCGCTGCCGCTGTTGACGGGCCGTTCATTACGGTCACGCGCTCGGGACGCAGACGCCAAAGCTGGCGCTTCACTTCGTTCTCGACCACGCCGGCAATCTCAGCCGACGGCGCACCGGGATACGCAGCCTTTGTCTCGGCTTCGATTCGCGCGATTTCAGCACGACGGCGTTCGGCGATGCGGCGGCGCAGGAGCACGAACAGGAACGCATCCGCCTTGACGAACTCGCAGAAGACAAGGTGCCCCGGAGACAGCGCGTGCGTGTCGCCGCTCGTCGTGATCATGCTCGGGATGATCTTCTCGCAGACCGCTTCGAACTTCACCGACGCCGGATTGACGATGCTGATCATTTCACCGTTCGCGGCGGGATCCGGGTCGATGCGAATGCCGTTCGCGCGGATGATTGCGGGATCAGCGGGCGCGGCGCTCGGTTCGTCAAAACGCAACGACTGTTCCAGCGCGGCCTTGTAGCGGTTCGTTTCCTTGATGCTTTCTTCTTCGACCGACGCGTAGTCTTCTTCGAACTCAAGAACGTCGTTCATATCCTTCTTGTCAACGGCGCTATCGTCTTCGTCCTCGTCACCCTCTGCTTCTGCCGTCTCGATGGAAACTTCCTGCCGTTCGTCGTACGACAACCAGATCGATTCGGCGGCGCTGTGAACCTTCGTGACCGGATCCGTTTCGATGCCGAACAGCCGGCGTCCGACAACGCGGCAGCCTGACCCCTCCGAACGGAACGACGCAATCGCCGGATGCAGCGTCAGCATGAGCAGATTGCTCGAAATCGACCCACCCGCGTCGTGAATCAACGCGTACTGCGCCGATTCGTACATATCCCGCTGGAAGCCCTCGGCGAGAAACAGTTCGACACGTTCGGGCTTCGCAGCGAGCGGAACCTTCGCGTTGATTCGAATCTCCCAGCGCACGTTGATCGAAGCGACTTCGAACGCCGGATACAGAACCAGCGTGTATCCGTCATCGCTGACGGACACGATTGAATGCGCGCTTGCGACTTCGCCCGTGACCTTGTTCATCACGCGCAGTCGTACGCTTTCGCCTTGCCCTGCGAGAACCGTCTTGAAGTTCGTATCCGGGTAGAACGCCTCGGGAAGCACCGTCAGCGTGCCGTACTCCACATCGTCCGACTCCGTACCGTCCGACTGTGTGACGTTTCCGATGCGCGCGAGGTTGTTCACATGCGAACCGTCGTCGTGCAGGTCTGGTCCGATGACCACTGGATCGCCGCGCAGCCGTTCCACGTCCTCTGCGATGCGACGGACGGCTATGCTGTTGAACAGCGTTCGGAACTCGCCCAGCGTATCGAAGAACTCCGCTGCGATGTTTCCGTACATCGCGTTCGCCTGCGCCGTAACAAGGATGCTCGGCTCGATTCCGATGAACCGCGTAATGAAGGCTTCGGGATCGTCCAGGCCGAACCCTTCCAACACGTCGGGAGCGCCCAGCAGCAGCAGGTTCCACAGGTCGAGCGGTGTCGCCTTCGCCGGGGTCGCAGTCAGCAGCAGGACACCGCCAGAGCCGCCGCGAAGCGCGCGGGTTGCGGCAGCACAGAAAGCCAACTGCCACGCGCGAGACGAGCGCGAGCGGGCTTCGTGCATGAACGCGATCTTCCCGCCGCGAGCGAACCCGCGAGGTTCGGCGACGATCAGCCCCTTGTAGTGGTGCGCCTCGTCCGCGACGATCATATCGACGGGCAGCGCGATCTTCCCAGCCGCCGCGTCTTCTGCCGACGGGTAGCGCACCCCCCAGAGCACGCGATCCCGTTCGACTTCCTTTCGGCTTGCCTTGCGAGCCTCTGTGTTCGTGAACGGCAGCTTCGTGTCGGGATTGACAGGCATTCCGTCGGCGTTCAGTACAACGCCCTTGCCCGTGAAGAACGATTCGAACGCGTCGGGAATCTCCATGTAGGGTCCACCGATGGTTCGTTCTTCGGCTTCACCCGTTTCCTTGTTCTTCTTTGGCGGCTTCTTCAACAGCAGCGAGTTCGCCAGATCGATTCGGCCCCGCATCGGCATCTTCGTTCGCGCGTGGAAGAACAACTTCGCCTTTTCTTCCTCCCACTCCACCGCAGTCTTGTCGAACGCGCGTGCCGATGTACCCCACTTCGATTCCGCTGCAAGTGCGCGCTGAATCGCGTTCGTTGTTCGAACGTACTCACGCAGCCACGTCTGATCGAAGTCCACTGCGCTGAACGCGGGCAACGTCACGATAGCGATGTCGAACTCGCCCTTCGCAAACATGCCCCACAGCTTCTCGCGTTCGGTCTTCGAATGCGGCGTCATGCCACGTCGTTCGTATCGTTCTTCGATTTCTTCCGTTGTCCACTCGGCGCCCGTATCTGGGCTGATTCCCTGGTGGACCCTGTTCAGCCGACGCAGGAACACGGACCGCTTCACCTTTTCGGTTCCGAGCCCAATCGTCACGACGCGATAGTCAGGCAACGTCTCCGCGATGACGCGCTGCCACTGCGGGATGATCGGCTTCGGAACGACGACGACAGGGAAACGCACGTTCCCGCTCTGCCGCGCCTCGGCGATTGCAGCGAGCGCGGTCAGCGTCTTTCCAACGCCCACGTCATAGGCGATCAGACCGCCCTGTGTGTGTCGCGCCCACTCGACGCCCTGCGACTGAATGTCGTCAAGCCTGTGCGCCGTCTTGCCCCATCGAACGATTTTTCGTCGTTCGTCCTCACCCTGTTCGACCAGACCCACCGCGCCGCGTTCGTTCCACCGCGCGTTGTAGTCAGCCGTCAGCGCGTCGAGGTACTGGCCCCCGTTGCCTTTGTTCTTGAGCAGGTACGACGTGAACGTCGCCAGATACGTCAGCAGGCGTTCGCTGACGTAGCGGTCCTGCATGTACTTCGAATACCCGGGCCGGTTCGCCTTTTCCATTTCGGCGGCAGCTTCGGGCTGGTAGTACGGGTTCTTGAACGGACGCGGAACGTACTTGTCGCCAATGTCGTCCACTTCAATCGGGAGGTATTCGTGCTCCCAGAACGTGCGAACAGTCACCTTGTCCGCCATGTAGCGCCTGCCGTTCTTGTCGAACTTTTCCTCGGGCGTATGCGTGACGTACGACTCGGGCATGTAGCCCCACTGCAATTCCCGCTCGACGTTGGACGACGACACCTTCGGTGACAGCCGCTTTTGCTTGCCAACGTGCCCCCTGCCGTATCCGTACTTGTCACCCTTGTTGTACGCCCTCGTGATCGACGGCGCGGACGGCATGAAGTTGTGGTTGCTCTGAATGTGACCGCGCGTATACAGGTTCTCGGCGTGAAACCCTTCCCGAACGTTGTTGATCGCGGCGATGACGTACGCGGTTCCATCCGCGATTCCAAACCATCGCCGAATGGTCTGTCCAGGCGTTCCGGCAACGCGCATGTAGATCGGCGGGACGCGCAGAACCTTGCCGTAGTCAGCCTGCACGTACACGACGACGAACGGACCCTCGCGGCGAAGGATGATCGGGCGAACGCGCGCCTTCGCTTCGTCCACGCGGTCTTCGTTCTTGATCGCCTTTTCGTCTGGATCACGGCTTTCCTTGCGCCGTATCCGCGCCTCCTTCGCAACTTCTTCTGCCGTCCATTTCACGGCATCCGGCGACGAAAGTTCGTCGCTCAGTTCGCAAATGTGCTTGTCGCCGAAGAACACGTCAGTATCGTCGGCCCACTCGCTGTTGAACTCGTCGCTGAACATGCCGAACAGATCCGCCGCACCAACAACGCTCGACCCCATGAGAATGTCGTCGTGCGTACGATCCTGCATCGTGTCGTTGATGAAGTCTTCCAACGCCTTGAGCGGAATGTACGCGTCCGAGAAGTTCAGATCGTGAAGGATCGCTTCCGCCTCTGCGCCAACCGCACGCGGAAGAATGTCGTCGCGCTGCCGCGTGAGAACGTTGCGCATCGCGCGCTGCCGCACTGAGAGCGCGGAGTCGTCTTCGGCAACGCGTCCTTCTTCTTCGTTGGGCTGAATGACGCCTTCGGACAACGCGCGAACGAGGTTCTTCACCCGTTCGATCTGATCGTGCCAGTTCAGACGCGCGAACGTCTCCGAGTTGACGATCTGAATCTGCCCGAGCACTTCGTCTACGGAGCGATACGACGCTTCCGCGTCCTGTTCCCACGCTTGCCGTACCCACGCTTGCAGCTTGAAGCGCATATCCGCGTCGAACAGTTCGTCCAACGTTGCATGCGCTTCTACTTCGTCCAGCCCGTTCGCCAGGGCTTCGGTGACGTTTTCTTCGACCGTGAAGGGAACGTTCGCCGTAGCGAACCACTCCGCGCGAGCAACAGCGTCCGTGGGATCGCCGGGGAACGGGCGAACCAGCATTTCGGGCATGGGCTCGTCAGCACGCCAGCCCTGCGCGACCTGTCCCGCCAGCGTGTACGCGCCCAGGAACGCAGCCAGCGCCGGCCCAGCGCCGCCCGTCAGCTTCGCCGTCTCCGAGACGCGAGCGTGCTGGTACGGGTTCCCGTTCGCGCTGCGCCACGACGCGAGCGACGGCGCAAGTTCGGTCCACAGCCAACGCGCGGCTTCGACATCGCCCGGGTCGCGGGTCGTGACGTTCGTCTTGTAGCAGGACGCCGCCTGATCGCGCGACTGCGGCATGAACACGCAGAACTGCATGATGCGCTGCCCGAGAGTTTCCGCCCACAGAAACTCATCGAACTCCGTTCGATCCTTCGATTCCGGTTCGGGCATTTCAGCCACGATTGCACGCGACCGCGCTACCGCTTTCGCCGTGCGCTTCGTGTAGTGCGCTTCCGTCTTGCAAAGCTGCCCGTACAGCGTTGCGATCCACGGCAAAGCAAGGTGCAGGTTTTCGGAGGGGATTGCGTCGATTGCTTCCGGCGTCAACGCGAGAGCCTTGCGATACACCTCGCCGAACTCAGCTTTCGCCGAACCGTCTGCGACTGCACGTTCGGCAATGTCGCCCATCGTGAACAGGGCGTTTCGGTACGCCAGCAGATTCGCACGCCTTGAAACGGCGAAACGCAGCATGTACGCACTGATCACGGATTCGATGTTCGCGTCGAACCACGCTTCGGTCTGTTCCGTAGTCAGCCCGAGCGGTGGCGTTTGAACCATCCGAGCACGCGCTTCGGGAAGCAGTGCGATTGCGGCGGCTCGATCCGCTGCGATCCCAGAAGCGATTTTATCTACGACGGAAACGGGCATTCTGGCGACTCCACGGCGGCGAATGGCGGAAGTCTACCAGACACGCGTGGGTCGTGAAGTACCGTTTCAACGATGCCCTGCATCCATTCTGCGACGGCGGGAAGGGCGCGCTTCGGGATACCCGTCGCCGGATCAACGTCAGCCGTCATCGCACGGTGTTCGCCACGTCGCATCGCGTATCGCGCGGCAATCGCCGTCAGAACTTCGGCAATCTCGTTCGACGGCTTCGTGAAGTCTGCGCTCGCGGGAGCGTTGATCATCCAGGGCGCGTCTGCAACATCGGACGCGGAAAGAACGACGATTGCGATGTCACCCTCTGCCGAGACGCTGACGACTCCGGTAGTACCGACGCGGAACGTCGCCGACGAATCACCGACGCTCACGTCCGTAACGGGCGAACCGTACGCAGCTTCGATTGCCGACTCCCACACAGGCAGATTGCCCGCGATCATCGCAATCGCCGCCTGCGTGCGCGGTCCTTCGTCAACCTGCGAAGTCAGCAGATCCGCGCTGAACAGCGTTGCGATTCCGGTTGAACGCCAGTGCTGCACGATTGCATCGACGGGAACGTTCGTGTCGCCGGGCATTGCCGAAACGACGTGATACAGCGTGTCCGTCGGAGAGTCGAGCGGAGCGACGTTCGCGCTGCCCGTGACGGTCATCCAACCGAGAGCCGCGTCGTACATCATGCCTTCGGCAGACTCGCCGCCCGGCTGGCCGATCACGTTCTCGACGGTGCGCAGATCCACGTACAGCCCACCCTCGGGGCGGCAGCAGAACATCGCGCCGGGCGTCATCGGCTCGACGCCCCCCGACGGATCGACCGTGACGAACGGGGACGCGTCGTCAGGCATCGGAACGATCACGCCGTTCTCTGCCGCCCACTGAATGAACGTCGCGTCGTCAAGCACGAAGTAGCTCATGCTCGCCCAGGCTTCTTCCGTCGGCGCGAGCGCAGCTTCGGGAATCAGCACACGGACGAACGCGTACCCGGCAACGTCCGCGCTTGCTGTGACCGACGGTCCCGTTTCCGGCGCCGTAGTCCAGCGCGCCACCATCGGCTCCCCCACGGGCAGCACAGGCACCCCTACGGGCACCAGCGGCGCGACGACGGGCGCACGCGCGGGCTGACGCTTCGCGCCGGCAGGACCGGAAGCCCAGAGCCCCGTCTGTCCGCGTTCGCAATGCTTCGCGTGCTCAAGGAACACGACGGACTGTTCGAACAGTTCGCGTTGCACGTCAACCTGTGATCCCTGCGTTGCTTCGCCGGAAAGAACGCGACTGAGCACTGCGCGCGAGGCGCCGACGCGCAATCGAAGTACGTTG
>CALFRK010000048.1 GCA_937919625.1 uncultured Ilumatobacter sp. | reverse complement strand
TTAAGGCGTCGTTCCAACGATCGACGGCAAGATCAACCGCCTTCATCTGCTTCGATCGTCCCTTGGTGATACCCAGGAAACCCGACACCTTGCTGGCCGCCATCCAGTCTTCGTCTTGATCGAAAAACCGGCGATGCAGCACCCGTTGCGCCGATGCCTGCCCGCTTTGCTGGATCGTGTGGGTCAGTTCGTGTGCCAGCAACTCTTGACCGGAGCGGGTGGATGTGTTGGGCGCGCCGCCATTGAAAAAGATGTCGGAGCCGATCGTGAACGCCTTGGCCTGGATCCGTGTGCTCAGTTCGCCGGCGCGTTGATCATCGTGCACCCTCACGCTGGAGAAGTCGGTGCCGAAGGCGCCCTCCATCGTTGCGCGGGTGCCCTCGTCGAGCGGCCGGCCACCCGACCGGGCCGATTGAATCTGGTGTTCGGTGTGGGCGTCTACGGCACCGCCTTGTGCACCGACCTGGGCGTCGCGAGCGATGATCCGACCAACACTGCCGCTGGCCGGCGGTGCGCCAATCGAGTCGGACTTATCTGCCGGAGTCAGAACGACACCGGCTTGGATTCTGTTGGCGACTTGACCGGCGACCCGTTCGGCCTGACGTTCGAACTGGTCGTCGGCGGCTCCTACCTGTAAGCCGGTGCGCACCTGGCCTGGCGACGCCGAGCGACGAATCTTGCCACCTAGCGGATTTGGCAGGCTGGGCAGAGTTGCACCTAACAACGCGCGTTGCGCCGGGCGACCAGCAAAATACGAGCGAGCAGGCACCCGCTTGGTCGCAGATTCGGACGCGGCGACTTCTGGTTGCTTGTCGTCGACATCAGGAAGCGGACGAACTGCCCGCTCGGCTCCTACCACGCCCCAACCCTTTATCCAGGCACGAGCACAAGCACAGGCACAAGCACAAGCACTCGCCGCCAGCCTCCTGTCAACGCGTGAACAAGTTGCGCACTATTTCCGAAACTTGTTCACGCGTTCGCCGGACACAAGGGACCTTGTCCTCATGCCTTCTGGCCGACAACCGCCGACACTGGAGGTGTCGCGGCTGGAGCGGTGCCTGCAGCGCGACACGGTGAGGACGACATGAACGTGAAACTGATCGCAGCGGAGCCGATGAACGGCACCGACGCAACACTGTGGGACATCGAGCGTGATCCGTCGCTGCGTACGACGGTGGTCTCGGTTCTACAACTCGACCGCATGATCAAACCCGAACGTTTGCTGCGGTCGATCGACGAATCGTCGCGGCTGATGCCTCGCATGCGCCAGCGAGTTGTCGAGGCACCGATGGGCATCGGAGTTCCGCATTGGGAAATCGTCGAGGACGTCGACATCCGCGACCACGTGCACTTCGCCGAACTCGAGCCGCCGATCGCGTTCAGCGGCCTGCTCGATCTCGCCGCCGCGTGTGCCGTCGAACCGTTCGACCGTGATCGACCGCTATGGGAGTGCACCTATGTAGACGGGCTCGACGACGGGCGGGCGGCGTTGATCATCAAGGTCCACCACTCGTTCACCGACGGTGTCGGCGGTGTCGGACTGCTCGACGTGTTTCTTGACCCCTCGCGGCGAACGCGCCGTCGACGGCCCGACCGGCTCCCCGAGTTGCAGGCGGCTCCGTCTTCGGGTTCATCCGCCCCATCGTTCGCATCATTCCCATCGTTCACAGCTTTCACGGCGGCCGTCGAGAAGTCGGCGTTGGCGCAAGCCTGGCTGGCCAAGACGGCGTTCGGCGCCGCCCTTCACCCACTGCAGGCGGTCGCCAAGACGGTCGCCGGCAGCAGGTCGGCCGTGCGACTGCTGGCCCCCAGCGGAGCGGCACTCTCGCCGTTGTTCACCGAACGGGGTCGCCAGCGATGCGTGGCCATCCACGAGGCCGGATTCGACCAACTACACGACGCCGCCGCACGCCACGGCTGCACGATCAACCACCTGTTCATCGCCGGAGTGTTAGACGGTGCCACCCGCTACCACCGCCGGCGCGGTTCACACCCGACCGAGCTACGCGTGACGATGCCGATCAGTATTCGCCGCGACGGAGACGCCGGCGGCGGCAACCAATGGGCACCTGTGCGATTTCGTCTGCCGACCGACATCGACGATCCGATCGAGCGAATGTTGGCGATCCGCGAGATCACGAGACGATCGCGCAAGGAGCCGGCGCTCGGGTTCATCCACTCGTTGGCGGGTGCCGTGCAGATCCTGCCCAGCGCGGTCTCTGCCGGCGTGGTTGGCGGGATGATGCGCGGTGTCGACCTGACCATCACGAATGTGCCTGGTCTCAGCGAGCCGCGCTACCTCGCCGGAGCACACGTCGAGCGGCTGTACCCGTTTGCTCCAACCGCCGGCGCGGCGTTCACCGTGGCCATGGTGTCGCACGAATCGACCGCCTGTTTCGGGATCATGAGCGACACGACGGCTGTCGCCGATCCCGACGAGCTACACACCGCGATCGCGGCTGGTATCGACCGCGTGCTGAAGGCGGCAAAGAAAAGGCCCCCGGCAAAGGAGGCCGGGCAGTGACGATCGGTCGATACGCCGACCCTCACCACCGACCCGACCTCGACGATCTGGTGACCGCGATCAGCACCGACACGGATCGGCTGCTCGCCGCAAGCACAGCGCCAGACCCACCGCTGAGATCGCTCCACTGACCCTGACCGCTGACCCGACCTCGCAGCTCGGGTCAGCCCCACAGGCGAATTGCTTGTTCTCTGGTACGCGCCCTGAGCAGATCGAGGTCGGCGTCGAGCACCTCACCTCCACGAACCCGCCACCGCCCTGCCACCATGACGTCGTTGACATGATGTTGGTCGCGCCAAAGCACAACCTGTTCGATCAGATTGTGCTCGGTGAGCGGTGTCGGAAAGGTGGCATCGACGAGCTGAAGGTCGGCTGCCCATCCGGATTCGAGCCTGCCGACGCGATCGAACCCGAGCACCTTCGCCCCGCCCTCGGTGGCCATCTGAAGCACCTCGGCGGCCGCCATCACCCCAGGGTCCTGCAAGCGGGCCTTGTGGATCAGGAACGCCCCCCGCATGACAGCGAAGAGGTCGTTGATGTAGCCATCGCTGCCGAGACCCACGACGACACCGGCTCGAAGCAGCTCTGGGATCGGAGCGATGCCTCCTCCGACCTCGCAATTGGCGAGCGGCATGTGGGTCACTCGCACATCGCGCTCGACCAGTAGCGCCATCTCTCGATCCGAGAGATGAACACACTGGCTCGCCAGAAAGTTGGGTCCGGCCACGCCCAACTTGTCGTAGTGCTCGATGGTGCGATGGCCGTACTTCTCTTCAGCCCAGATGCCCTCGTGCGGGCCTTCGTTGACATGCGCGTGACTCATCACGCCACGGTCTGCCGCCAGCCCAAAAGCTTCGGTGATGAAAGGGTCGGAGCATGTGAACGTGGTGTGCCAAGACATCAGCCCCCCAACGAGCGAGTCGGGTCCGCACGAGTCGATCAGGTTCGCATTCTCCGACAGGCCGAGCTTGGCAATCTTCTCACCGGCGCGCTCGGTGGCTTCGAAACTGAGAAGCCCACGAAGCCCGCGACGCTCGACGATCTCTTTTTGCACCAGCAAAGCGTCGGGAACAGCATGAGGAGCTTCGAGAATGTCATAGAACGAAGTGGTTCCCGACCGCAGCATCTCTGCGCAGACATAGTCGGTTGCGGCGGCGATCATGTCGACGTCGAGCGCGTCTTCGATCTTCGGCCACCAGTAGTCGGTGAGAAAGCTCCAGAAGTCGGCCGGCGCCTCGTCGACAGGTATGCCGTGGGCCAACGTGCCATACAGGTGCACATGTGCGTTGACGAACCCGGGCAGCATCACCGACTTTGGGGCGTCGACGACTTCATCGTCGGGAAACGCCGAGCGCAACTCGGCGTGGGGTCCGACTTGGCCGATGGTGGAACCATCGACCCGCACCCCCCAACCGTGGCGCGGCGGCGCGTCGGCCGAGGTGACCAGCCAACTGGGCAGGACCAGGGTCATGCGGTGTGCAGGGCGTTCCAGACCCGCTCGGGCGTGAATGGAATCTCGTTGATGGCGACACCAGTGGCGTTGAGGATCGCGTTGCGGATAGCAGGAGCGACACCATCTTTGGGGATCTCGGCCACAGCCTTGGCCCCGAACGGACCGCTGTCTTCCATCGTTTGTGCGAGAAATACCGTCATCTCCGGCATCTCGTCGGCGCGGTAGATCTTGTACGGCCCGAACGACGAGTTGGACATTCGCCCCGACTCGTCGTAGTCGTACTCTTCGCAATGCGCGTAGCCGAGCGCTTGGGCCATCCCGCCCTCGACCTGGCCACTGGCAGTGATCGGATTGATCGCAACACCACAATCGACCGCCATCACGAGCTTGGTGACGGTGACTTGCCCGGTCTCGGTATCCACCTCGATCTCAGCGAACTGGGCCGCGAACGGAGGTGGGCAATCCTGGGAGACATACGACGCCGTACCCATGATCTGCTCTTGCTCTTGGGTATGCAACGAATCGAGGGCGATCTCTTCCAGGCTGACCGAACGGCCATCGGCGGCGTAGGCGCGCTTGTTGCGCAACTCGATCGTGCACGGAATTTCTACATCGAGCAGCATCGCCGCCCGTTCTTTCAACCGCTTTCTCACCACCTCGGCTGCCTTCATCACAGCTGTGCCTGAGATGTATGTGGTCGAACTCGCATACGCACCTGTGTCGAAAGGTGTCATATCAGTGTCGGACGAATACACCTTGATGTCGTCGAGCGCGACGCCCAGCACCTCGGCCGCAATTTGGCCGAGCACCGTGTCGGCACCCGTACCCAGGTCTGTGGCGCCGACCAACATGTTGAACGAACCGTCGTCGTTGATCTTGATCGAGCACCCACCCATATCGAGAAACGGGATCGCTGTGCCGTGCATACAAAAGGCGAAACCGATGCCACGGCGGATATGGGGGCGATCGGCAGGCTGCACCCACGACGGGTCGTCGCGGCGATGCCATTGCACCTCGCGCATGCCTTGGGCAACACACTCTTCGATCCCTGACGACATCACCTTCGGATATTCGTCGAGCTCGCCTTCTGCGACGGCGCGTTCCCCCAGATGCGGGGCGATGTCCATCTCAGAGCCGACCTTGGCCCAGTTGAGCCGTTTGAACTCGATCGCGTCCATGCCGAGCTCGGCGGCGATGTCTTCCATGTGTGCTTCGAGCGCGAACTCGGCCTGCGGCGCCCCATACCCCCGGTATGCCCCAGGGACCGGGATGTTCGTATACACGACGTCACAATGGAACCGCTTGTTCGGGGCGTTGTACGAGGTGAGCCCACGCAACCCGGTCACGGTTTGCACAGTCATTCCATGCGTGCCGTACGGCCCGGTGTTGGCGAGCACGTACATGTCTTGTGCGATCAGCATTCCGTCGGGCGCCACCGCTGTTCGGTAGGTGATCGTTTGAGGATGACGGGTACGACTCGACACGAACTCTTCTTCACGAGTCAGCTCGAGCCGCACCGGACGCCTGGTTGCGATCGCCAGATGGCCGACGATGTCTTCGAGCAACATCTCCTGTTTGGCGCCAAAGCCTCCGCCGATGCGGGGCTTGATCACACGCACATCCTTGACCTCGAGGCCAAGCAGCGGGGCCACCATGCGGCGCGTGTGAAACGGGACCTGGGTCGCGGTGCGAATCACGAGCCGCTCGTCGGCATCTAGCCAGGCGATCGAGATGTGCGGTTCGATCGGACACTGCTGCACCTGGTGCACACGGAATGTTTGCTCGAAAACCAGGCTCGAATCGGCGAGCGCCTTGGTGACATCGCCACGCTCGGCGGTGATCTGGTGGACGAGGTTGCGGTCGCGGTCGAAGATCTCGGTGGTATCTGTTTCGTCGTGGATCACCGGGGCACCCGGAAGCATCGCCTGATGCTCGTCGAAGATGGCCGGTAGCACCTCGTACGTAACGTCGATGAGAGACACTGCGTGCTCGGCGATTGCAACTGATTCGGCGGCCACAACCGCTACCCGATCGCCGACGTGGCGAACCTTGGTGTCGAAACTGACCTGGTCGTAGGGATACGGGTTGGGCCAGCTCTGCCCGCCCGACGCGTACTTGATTCTCGGGGTGTTCTTGTAATGAAGAACGGCGTGGACACCGGGCAATGCAAGCGCTGCTGTGTCGTCGATGTCGACGATGTTGGCATGAGCGTGAGGGCTGGTCAGCAGCTTGGCAAACAACATGCCACGCAATTCGATGTCGTCGGTGAACGCCGGATTGCCCTTCGCCAGCTTGACCGCGTCGACCTTGATTTCGGGGTGGCCGACGACCGCCATCTCTGGCACATCTCGGGATGGAATCAGTCTGGGCACGGCTTGCGAGGCTCGCGGTGCAGGGCTGGTCGGGTCGTATTCGATCGAGTTCGTGCCGTCGGTCATCGGTTGCACGATCAGCGGCGCAAACGGCTCGGTCGCTTCGCCTCGCATCACAGCGGCTGCGCGCTTGACCGCCTCGACGGGCTTCACATAGGCCGTTTCGCGATCGAGAATTCCTGACAGCATGTCGCGGATGTCGGCTTCGGTTGGGTCGGGATTCTGCTCCAACAACGCCAACGTTCCAAGGATCATGGCCCCTGCCGAGTAGCCGGACTGGATCGCGCCCGTGGCCGCGAACGCGGCCTGCACGGGGTGCAGATCGCGTTCGGTATTGATCGACTCGACCGTCGTGACCTTGTGCCCATCTGCTTGGGCGGCGAGGATCACGTCTGCACTGGCCAGTTCGCCATCGAACAAGATCGCGGCGGCACCCGTTTCGCCATCGCTCGAACCGAACTTGACGCTGAACATGCCGAGCGCCCGAAGCACATCTCGGAGGTTTTCGTGGACCTGGATGGCGACGGTCGTCGGGGCACCGTTGAGCTCGAAGGTGATCGAATGTTCGTTGCTCATCGCAGCCCTCCCAATGCACGCGCAGCGAGCACGCCGGCCAACTCGACCCGATACCCACTCGATCCTCTGAAATCGCCAGGAGGCGCCAACCCGCCAACGGGATCATCTGGGTCGACGGTGATCGGCGTCGCCGCGACCCCGGTCAGAGCGAGCGAAATGCCGCCGGCGCCGGCGCGAGCCACGGCAGCCACGATCGGCACGTCGGCAGGTGTTCGGCCTGTCGCTGCATGGCACAAAACACCGGTTGGATCAAGGCGAACGGCGGTGATGATCGCTTGGGAGGGAACCCCCTGAGCCAACACCGAGGCAAGCGGCATCGCCTCGGAACCCGCCAAATCGACACTGGCACCATGCACCAAGAGTGCAGCCAACAGAACGCTGTCCGGATGGGCCGAAGCGATCAGACCACCGATAGTGGCAAGGGTTCGCAACGTCGACGGTGATTCTCGTCGAGCGATCGCGCGAAGCCCGTCTGGCACCTGGTCGCTGCCGGCAACATCAGCCAGAGTGGCGGTCGCCCCGATTCGCAATTCCGTTTCAGAAGACTCGATCGAGTCGAGCCCGAGCGCCTGCAAATCGACGACCTCGACATCGGAACGTTGGCGATCGCTGTTGATCGTGGTTCCTCCGCCAAGCACTATTCGGTGAGGCCCGGCAAGTAACGAAAGCGCCTCGTCAAGGCTGTCGGGTCGAAAGTAGGCGGCCACCAATGGCACAAGATTCTCCGTCTCTTACCGGCCCTTCCGGGGATACGCCACCGGTCGAGTCCAGGATCTCGATTGAACTGATCGGAGACTACCCGATCCTTCGGTTTGATCGCTCACACGACAACGAAACATGGAGTTGTCGATCGCCGTGCGGCCGTTGTTTCGTCGGAGATCTCGGTCAGGCCCCAGCAAGGCCGAGCAACGCCACGAGCGCGTTCGCCAGCCTGATCATGGCGTTGTTCGCCAGATGGCCGATACGTTCGCCAAGCTTGGGACGCTGGATCGTTACGGGGTGGGCCGTTCAGAAGGGAACGATGGTGTTTAGCAGGCCCGTGGCTTTGCCTCGCCCGGCGAGCAGGCAACAGAACTCGATGGCGTCGATCACGCACGGTTCGTCACCTCCGCCTGATGTGAAGACGCCGCCGGCGACGCCGGTCAGCTCGAGCGTGAACGGTTGGCCGTGGCGGCGAGCCCATTCGGCTACAACGTCGGCGACGATGCGGCCGTCGTGTTCGCTGGTCAGGTCGAGGTCTCTGCCGGTGGCACGCGCTGTGTCGACTCGGTGCATCCAAGCGTCGCGGAGGTAGATGACGTCGATGAGATAACCGAGCGCCCATTTTTCGACCACCGGGGCATCGATACCGATCTTCACAGCCCGCACGAGGCGGGGAGTGCGGGAGCGACGCTTGATCGTCTTTGGTGCGATGCGCTCGAGACGTTCGAGGAGGTCGGGCGGGGAGAGGCTTTCCCGTTCGGCGACCTGAACCGCTGACAGCCCCGCCTCGAGCGACACACCTAGATCCTTGCGGCGCTTGCGGCCGGCGCGCATCTGGTGCATGTTTTCGCGCATCGATGCCCCGGCCTCGCATGCGCCGAGCACGTGGAGCCACATGCGCCGAACATCCCAGTCAGGACAGTTGGTCTGGATCGACCACTGCTCAGCGTCGAGCGTGCGCAGAAACTCGAGCGCCCGATCGAGTTCGGTCGCCTGCAGCTTCATCGCTTCGCGATGTTCGATGGCTGGAATCGTGGTGACCTCAGTACTGCGCGTGCCGGTCATGTCGTCTCGCTTTCGTTGTTGGTGCGAATCTGCGCGTCGGCAAGCAACATGTCGACGGCTCGGTCGATAAGCCGCTCCCAGCGGTGCCCGCCGGGGTCGTTGGAGATCTGCTGGTCGGTAAGGCCAGTCAGCATCGCGGTCCACAGGTCGACCGTTGCCTGGTCGTGCACACCGATCGCAGCCAGCAGTTGTCGGTTCTGCTCGTAGGCCTGCACCGCTACTGCCCGGCTGTGCGGCGATGGCTCGAAGCCGGGAATCGTGCGCTGGAAGAGCAACCGATAGCGCACCGGGTCGCTAGTGCAGAACTCGACGAACTTGTGCGCCACGAGTCTGGCCGCGCCCACCGGGTCGCTGGTCGGTTGCTCGTCGTCGACCGCCTGATCCATCCATGTGGCGAATGCCTGGTAACCCTCGAGAAACATGGCGTCATAGATCTCGTGCTTGGAATCGAAGTACGAGTAGATCGACTGCGCCCGCATCCCAACACGCTCGCCCAGGTCACGCATCGACAGCCCGGCGAGGCCGTGCTCACGAACCGTTTCCCAGGAGGCGGCCACGATCTCCCCCAACGTTTCCTGACGACGTACGGTTTGCCTGTCTGAGTTCGGCTTATCTAACACTGTCAGGAGTGTGCCCTCTTCAGGTGCTCCTGTCAAGGCGAACCTTCTCGACAGGTCGCGATCGCGTGCGGCACAACTGGCCGGCGATTGATCGGCTCAGGCAGTGCTCGTCAACGACCATCGCTACAGTTGCGGCGTGATTCGGCGATCGGGGTGGGTGACCCTCGGGTGGGGGGCGGTCAGACAGGCATTGCTGGCCGTCTATGCGGTCGCCTACATCGTCTGGTTCTGGCGGTACGGGATGATCATCGATCGCATCTCGGTGTTGATTTCGGTTGCGGCACTGATCGTGATCGCCCACATCGGACTGCCGCTTCGATCATGGCGACAAATGGCCGTCGACCTGACCCTCTATGTTGCGATGTGGATCGCATACGATGAAACGCGGGGTGCCGCCGATCGAATCGGGATGCCGCTCCAGGTCGAGAGCGTCCGCAACATCGACCGAGTTCTGTTCTTCGGCACCGACCCGACGGTTTGGCTGCAAGCCAAATTCTTCTCAAAGTCACAGGTTCGGTGGTACGACGTTGTCGCATCCGTCGTGTACTACTCACATTTCGTAGTACCGATCGCGGTGATCGTGACCCTCTGGATTCTGAACCGTGACGAATGGGTTCGCTTCATGAAACGGATTGGAACCGTGCTTGCGGTCGCCTGTCTCGGCTTCATCTTGCTCCCCACCGCTCCCCCATGGATGGCCGGCGGCGGCGACAAAACGATCAAACTTGACGCGCTGCCAAGCCTGCGCCGCCCCGCCGGCAGAGGCTGGGCACACCTTGGATTTGAAGGCTTCGTACACGCATGGGAGACGGGCCGCGATTGGGCAAACCCGACTGCCGCGATGCCATCGCTGCACGCCGGATTCGCGTTGCTGATCACCATCTTCTTTTGGAACCGGATACGCAGCGGCCCGGCCGGCCGCTGGGTATATTTACTGGCGTTATACCCGCTGACGATGGGCATCTCGCTCGTGTACCTCGCCGAGCACTATGTGATCGACGTGTTGGCCGGCTGGGCGCTTGTAGTTGGAGCGTGTTGGTTCTGGTCGTGGATCGAACGTCGTCACGCTGGCGCACACATCGAACCTGACGAGATCGACGCCGCCAACGGCGCAATGGCCGTGAACCCGGCGCAAGCATCGATCTTGTTCGAGTGAGAACTCGGGGACTCCGACGAGGGCCCGGCGGGCATCGAGCACAGTGATCGCCGTGCAACGACTCAGGCGCCAACCGGTCGGCTGATCAACTGACGATGCTCGTCGTCCAGTGGCATGGCGTGATGTTGTCCGTCGACTCGATTGTGATCGGTCAGCGGCTTGGAGTTAACTCAGCCCATGACTCTTGTCGCCACAATGCGTGAAGCCAAGCCGTGACCGCCAGGTTTGAAGACCAAGTGGTAGTCGTAACCGGGGCGGCGACCGGTATCGGCGATGCCACGGCAATTCGCTTCGCATCGGAGGGAGCACGGGTCGCCTGTCTCGACATCGATCCTGCAGAGAACGGCTCCACCGCTGCCGCCGCGGCCGCCTACGGCGTCGACGCTTTCGCCTTGACCTGCGATGTCAGATCACGATCCGACCAGGAGGCGGCGTTCAAGGCAGTGATCGAACGGTGGGGAAGGATCGATGTGTTGGTTGCCAGCGCCGGGATCTATACCGGTGGCCCATTGCATCAGATTCCCACTGACCGATGGGAAAACATCCTGGCCGTCAATCTCACCGGGCTGCTCACGTCGAACATGCTCGCCGCCCCGGTGATGATCGAGCAGGGTCGTGGCGCGATCGTGAACATCTCGTCGATGGCCGGCAAGACCAGCTGGCCCAACTCGGCCGAATATTCAGCTACCAAGAGCGGCGTGATCGGCATCACCCGATCGGCGGCGATGGAGCTCGGGCCGTCTGGCATCACGGTCAACGCGGTGTGTCCTGGCAACACATTGACGGCGATGGTCCAAAAGGTGGCGATCGAGATTGGCGAGTCGCTCGGTATGACCGGCGAACAATGGCTCGAGATGCGAGCAAACGACACCGCCCTCAAACGCCTCGCTTCGCCACATGAGATCGCAGGCGTGATCGCGTTCCTCGCCAGCGAAGACGCCCGCTACCTCACCGGCCAGGCGATCGAAGTCGACGGCGGCATCATCCTCAGTTAGGGCTCGAGCCAGAGCGATCGACAGACCGACTGGACCCCGCTGGCGCAGTCAGGAGATTCGATCGAGCATGTCTTGGCGGATCTCGTAGACCGCCGGTTCGCCGGCAAGGCTGCGCCGCACTTCTTCCACTGCCAGTTCGCCCATACGATTGCAGTTCTCGATACACCCCGCGATATGGGGCGTCACCACAACGTTGGGCAACTGCCGAAGTGGGCTGTCGGGCGCCGGCGGTTCGGGGTCGGTTACGTCGAGGAAGGCAAAGATCCGCCCGGTCTCGAGCTCGTCGATCAGAGCGGCTTCGTCGATCAGGCCACCTCTGGCGGTGTTGATCAGCAGTGCACCATCTTGCAGTTTGGACAGACGCGACCGGTTCAAGATCTGCCGCGTCGCCTCGTTTTCAGGGCAGTGCAACGACACCACGTCGGCACGAACAACGAGTTCGTCGATGTCGACCACCTCGACGCCGAGGCGGGCGGCATCCTCGTCGGACAGGAAGGGGTCTGCGACCAAGATCGTCGTCTCGAACGGGCCGAGCAGTTCGATGACGTGGCGGCCGACATTGCTCGCACCGACGAGCCCGACGGTCGAGCGGGTCAGCTCGCGGGCGCCCCATTGATCCCATGTCGGGCTATCGCGCCAGCCACCGTCGGCGACATGGCGCCCGAGCGGCCAGATCCGCTTGCGGCCAACGATCATGAGGCCCAGGGTGGTCTCGGCAACGTCGCGAGCGAGAGTGATCCCAGCGCTGGTGACTCGGATATCTCGCTCCCAGATGGCATCGGAGAGGAACCGCTTGACGCTGCTGCCCATGTGAGACATCAACTGCAACGAGTTGGCTGCTGCGACGACCTCAGCGTCGAACTGGGCAACACCCCAACTGGTGATGCATGCCTGTGCCCCTGGCAGCAACTCGATCAGGTCGTCGTGCCCGGCCGGCTCGTCGTGCGCATGATGAACGATCGTGGCGATCTCGGCGAGACGCTGCCAGGCCGCATCGCTGAACATGCGCTCATAGTTGGCTCGGCCGATTGTGACGGCCACGATGGGTTTGCTCATGTCGTTGCTCCTGATGTCAGCCGCAAGTATTCGCTGAACCGGCAGTCTGTTGTGGTGGTTTGTTCGGTACGTGGACTCACTCGCAGGCTTGGCAAATCTGCACTCGATGGGTTTGACCAGCCACCGGCGATCGCCGCCAGCTTGGCTGCGCCGAGCGCCGGCCAACTCGCGTCAGGTCGAATCGTCACACTGACACCCAACACATCGGCGACCAGTTGCGTCAGATACCGACTTCTCGTGCCTCCCCCAACGATGGCGAGTTCAGTGAGCCCGATGGCTGAGTCGGCTGCTTGGTCGACGGCCCGACGTGTTTCGAAGGCGAGCGCCTCCATCACTGCACGCACTCTCGCGACGGGATCGCTCGACGAGGCGTGTTGGGTGAAGCGGCCCCATCCGGTTCGGTCGGCCAGGTGCATTTCGGACACAAAGAACGGGTCATCGGGCATGGTCGTGCGGGCGCCGAGCTCGGCCTCGAGTTGATCGCTGTCGGCATCGTCGATCACCCAGGCAAGTGCGGCGCCAAGGCCGCCAAGGTTCTGCGAGATCGACCAGCGCTGTGAGACCACGTGTGGGCTGAGGTTGAAACCGACTGGCAGGTTGTCGAAATCGACCTGGTCGGTGACGATCGTAAGCACCCAAGCCGTGCCCATTGACAACACAGCGGCCCCCGCTTGCACAGCGCCAAGTCCGAGCGCGGCGCACGCCTGGTCGTGCCCGCCGATCGTGACCGAGGTCGCCGTTGGTAGCCCAGTCGCCAGTGCAGCCGAAGCGGTGACCACGTCGGCCAGATCGCCACAGGGCCGGATTGCCGACAACGCCGACGGGGTGATCCCGGCAAGGGCGCAGAGTTCGGGGCTCCATTCGAGCTGCGAGACGTCCATCAGCTGCATCCCCGCCGCATTGGACGGGTTGGTCAACCATGCCCCGGTCAGTTGCCAGATGAGATAGTCGTCGACCGAGCCGTATCGAGTACCGCGATGCTGTTCGGCAGTGCCGAGCGACCGCAGCCATGAGATCGTGGCCAACCCGAGTCCGGTAGACCGTGCCCATCCGCTTCGACGCCGGATCAGCTCGATCGTCGGCCGTGGCCATGCATCAACGACCGCGTCAGAGCGGGTGTCCATCCATGTGATCACTTCGGTCGCGTGGCCGTCGACGATCGGCACAACCGAACCACTTTGGGAGGCAACCGCGACACCGACCACCTGGGCAGAGTCAGCGAGTTCGGCGATACCGCGCCGACAGGCACTGGTGATCGCACTCCAGATGCCCTCAGGTGACTGGACACTCGAACCTGGTGCGGAGGTGACGCTGACGATCGTGTCGGAAGTCGATGTTGCGACGATCCTTCCCGACCGATCGATTGCGACCAGCTTGGCCGACGTCGTGCCGGCGTCGAGACCGATAACGACCTCGAGCGGCCCCGGCATGGGTCAGCCCTTCAAGATCGCGAGCGCATCGTCGACTGTTGCGTCGCCGTGAACGACGGCGACGATCGCCCGTGTCATCGCCGTGGGACTTTCACACTGGAAAACGTTTCGTCCGATGGCGACCCCTTTGGCCCCGGAATCGATGGCATCACGGATGTTGGCGAGCATCTGGCGCTCGTCGCCCTTCGCACCACCGAGGATCACGACCGGCGCAAATGTGCCCGACGTGACGGTCGCGTAGTCGTCACAATACGGCGCCTTGATGAAGTCGGCCCCCAGCTCGGCTCCGAGCCTGGCCGCCATCGCGACGGCCTCGGTGCCACGCATCGACTCGTCGCTATTGAAACCGCCGGGCACCATCTCGCCCAACACGGGCAGGCCCCAACGGTGTGCCTCGGCCGCGGTGCGGGCAAGCGTTTCGAGCGTTTGGGCCTCTTTGTCGGAACCAGGCAGCGCCGTGACGACCAGGGCATCAGCTCCCAGCCGGAGTGCGTCCTCTGGGCCAAAGAACCTCGAGAGTGAGCCCGTGCTCGGCGAGCCAAGATTCGTCGATGCCCCGTCGCTACGCAGAATCAAGCCGACTCTGCTGAGCTCTTCGGCGTAAGTTTCGGCAATTCCAAATGAGGTCAAAATGGCGTCAGCGCCGCCGGCGATTACCGCTGCGATCACTTCGCCCGGGTGCTCAAATCCTTCGCATGGCCCGTCGATCAGACCATGATCGAGAGCGATGATGACCGAACGGCCATCGCTGGCAAAGATTCGATTGAGACGGCGCGTAGTCATAGAGTTCTTCCTTTGATAATGGACAGCGAAGTGGCCAGAACCTCCAGATTCTCTTCGATCTCACTCGCCAAAGCGTCGATGAAGACGGCGTGAAGTCCGTAGTCCGAGACCATCTTAGCCAACTTGACGGTGCATTCGGCGGGCGTACCCGCCACCTGATACCGCTCGAGCAGATCATCGGACACCAGCGGATCAACCATGCCAGGGTCGTTGTCTCGAGCTGCTTTGGCGATGGTTGCCAACTCGTCTTCATCGAGGCCAAGCGATCGCAACACCCTCGGTGGCGAATCCATCAGCACGAACGACAAGGTTCGACGTTGGCCCTCGAGCATCTCTTTGGTGAAACAAATGCGGCCGAGGTAGCTGCGAATCGGCTGAGGGCGCCCGACCTGCGCGGCGGCATTGTTGACGACATCGATGGCCGCACCGAGATCGGGTTTGACGGTGAAGATCACGCCGTCGGCTTGGCGGCCTGCCAGCCCGAGCACCATCGGGCCGCGACCGGCGATCCAAAGCGGAATGTCCTGGCGTCCCATGCCGAGCCTGGCGTGATCTAGGGCACACGTCTCACCAACCCACGAGACTTCGTCGCCCGACCAAAGTTTCTGGACCGCCGTGATCGTGTCAGCCAAGACACGATAGGGGCGTTTCCGGTCGATCGCCATCGGTCCGAGCACCATCGAACCACCGGCCAACATCGTCGCGATCACCCGACCTGGGGCCAGCTCATTGACCGTTGCCACTGCAGCGGCAGTGACCGCCGGATGGCGCGTGTAGCCGTTGGTCATCACCCCAAGCTTGATTCGCTCGGTGGCGGTGGCCACCGCGCCGAGGCAGGCGTAGATGTCTGGATGCACCCCCTCGTCGGCGACCATGCAGTAGTCGTACCCGAGACGTTCGGCCTCGACTGCCAGCGCGACGACATCGCGGGTCGGCATCAGGGGAACGATATGAACACCAGCTGCGACCATGAGCGGCTATCCGTGTGTGTGCTTGCGATGGCCAAAACGCTGCCCACCATCGACGGTGATGACCTCGCCGGTGATGTAGTCAGCCTGAGCGAGGAACAGCACCGCCCCCGCCATCTCTTGGGGTGTTCCCCAACGACCGAGCAGGGTGTTGTCGGCGACCCGCTGGTACGTCTCGTCGTCGTAGTCGACGGGCCGCAGCGCAGGGCCAGGAATAACCGCGTTCGCCCGGATTCGCGGTGAGAGTTCGAGTGCCAACTGCCGGGTGAGCGTCAGCATTGCGCCCTTCCCCACCGCATGACCGGCGAAGCCGGGCCACGGCTCGAGGGCGCTCAGGTCGCTGATCCCGATGATGACGCCCCCGTCGTTTGCCAACATCACCGGTGCGACACGGTTGGCGCAATAGAACGGCCCGTGAACCAGGGTGTCGATCGATTTGCGCCAGATCGTCAGATCGTCGGTTGGAAGTGGATCTGGCAGGAACACCGAAGCGTTATTAACCAGGATGTCGATCGTGCCGAATCTGGCGACAGCTTGGTCGACCATCGATCCGACCTGGTCGTAGTCAGACACATCGGCCTGCACCGGAAGCGCCTGGACACCCATCGCCTCGGCGTCGTGTGCTGTCTGAACAGCATCAGCCGATGAACTGTTGTAGTTGATCACCACGTTGGCCCCTGCCTGGGCAAACGCCAGCGTGATCCCACGACCGACTCGCCTGGCACCCCCGGTGATCAGTGCAGTTTTTCCTTGGAGTTCCATCACACCTCGTGGTCTCTCGATTTAGGACGGATCGTAGCCGCCGCCCCGAAGCGCCGAGCCTGTGGAACGGCGAGGGGCAAGCCCGTCAGCCCGTCAGGCAGCAAGCCCG
>CALFRK010000047.1 GCA_937919625.1 uncultured Ilumatobacter sp. | reverse complement strand
CATCCGATTCCCCGACGGCACCATCCACACCACCGGCCCACCCAACCGCCAAGCCGCCTGAAAGACACAACAAGGCATCAACAAGGCATCAACAAGGCATCGGAGCCGGCCAACGGGTTCCCGCATCAGCCATCACTGAAAACGCGGAGAACCCCATGTCCGAACCTGCCTTCAACTACGCCGGCTACCGCTGCGCCAACGCCGCACGCGAGGCCGTCCTCGACCAACCCTCGCAAGCCAGACTCGACCACCTGTACTGGACGACTGACACGCCCGTGCGGGTCATCGTCGAGCAGATGGGCCTATCGGGACGATCGGTCTCCAGCCTCGTTACACCGCGGCCAGCCGGGTTCCGTTGCTATCGCTGCCGCACGGAGTTCCACCACAGCTCTCGCGCTGCACGGGCGGCCGGCACCGAACGACGGTGGTCCCGCTCGGTGACCTGCGGTACTTGTGGGGAACAGCGGATGACGCCGCAGGCGGCGCCGGGCGGCGTCGACTTGCCGACCCAGCGTGTGGTGATCGCCGTGAGAAGTCGGCACGGCTTCGAGATCGACTCGTGCGTCGAGGCGTTGAATCGGATCGGCAAGGGGTGGGACGAACGCTCCTTGATCATGCTCGGCGAGGGGGCCGAGGCGATCGCCCTCGGTGCCGCATTGGCCGCCTACCCGCCCGGCTTGCTGGCGATGCCGTCGCTTGGCGACCTCGGGGCGTCACAAGCCGAGCGCCTGCAGACGCTGTGGGCGATCACCCGCTTCGGCTGGCGGGTTGTAACCGCTCACGATATGCAGGTCTCGCACAGTGTCACAAAGTGGGACCTCGACTGTGCTGGTGACGACGCGTGGGAGTCCTCAAGGTGGCATCGCGAGACCGAATTGCCGATCCGGGCCCCATTTCTGGACCGGCTACTGGCGGCGACCGTTACCCAGCACAATGACGACTGCAAGATGGTGCTCGTCGATCGGTGGTGCCCACCTGCGTGACGAGTTGCGCCGCCAACCTGAAGTGGCGACCGGTTCAGGAATGGATCAAGCTGCGGCTTCGCCGTCGACCGACGATGACTGGTCGACCTCGATAAAGATGCACTCGCCCGGACACACCTCGGCGGCCTTGATCACCGAACGCAGATCGCGGGCGGGAACCCACGCCAGACTGCCCGAGCTGCCGGGGTCGTTGAGTGGCCGGCCGTCCTGGGCAACATATGCGATCCCGTCCTCCAGTTGCACAAACACGTCTGGACAGTGGTCGACGCACAGACCGTCGCCGGTGCAGAGGTCCTGGTCGATCCACACGCGCATGGTGGCCGACAAGTTACCGCCTACATTGCCCAACGTGTCTGAACATTCTGCCAAGAAAGTCGCCAACACCTGGGCCCGCCCCACCGGTCCGTTCGACGACCCCTTCGCCTGGCTGCGCGACCGCGATGACCCCGACACGATCGCCTACCTCGAGGCCGAGAATGCCACCAGTGACTCATGGTTCGGCGAACACGGCAACCTTGTCGACGAGCTGTTCGGCGAGATCAAATCACGCGTACAAGAAACCGACGTCGCCGCGCCAATACCGGTCGACGATTGGTATTACTCGGCCCGCACCGAGCAGGGCCAGTCATACCCGATCCACTGCCGTGGGCGCACGGCCGCCACCGCCACCGATCAGCTGGTGCTCGATCAAAACGCCGAGGCAGCCGGCCACGAGTTCTTCGATATCGGCGCCTTCGAGGTCAGCCCCGACCACCGTCTCGTCGCCTGGTCGGCCGACAACAGTGGCGACGAGCATTACAGGCTGCGGATCCGCGACATCGCTCACCAGCACGATCTCGGCGACGAGCTGAGCGACACTACGTGGGCCGGAGTCGCCTGGTCGAGCGACGGGACACACCTGTTCTATGTCGAAGCCGACGAGCAAGAACGCCCGTACCGCGTGATGCGCCACCGGCTCGGCACACCGCAGTCGGACGACACCGAGGTTTTTGTCGACCACGACGAGCGGTTCTTCGTCGGGATCGGCTCTACCCGCAGTCGCGAGTGGATCGTGATCCATTCTGGCAGCAAACAGAGCTCGGAGAACTGGCTGCTCCATGCTGGCGACCCCGAGACGGCAGCGGTCCTGGTTCGACCTCGCCAAGACGAAGTCGAGTACCACCTCGATCACTGGGGCGACCGATTCGTGATTCTCACCAACGACGATGCCGTCGACTTTCGGGTGATGGAAGCACCGCTCGACGAACCCGGCAACTGGACCGAGATGATCAGCCATCAACCCGGCCGTCGGATCACCAACATCGAGCCGTTCGCCGATCACCTCGCGCTCCACGAGTGGAACCAGGCGCAACCGGCGATCCGGATCGTGGGGCGGTCTGGGTCGCAATCGGTACTCGAACTCGACACCGAACCGCACGATGTCGAGTTCGGTCCAAACGAGCAGTGGGACACGACGGTCATCCGGCTCGTGCATCAGTCGCTCACCGCACCCTCGCGAGTGATCGATGTCGATGTCACCAATCGAGCGATCACGGTCGTCAAGCAGACACCGACCCCGAACGTCGAACTCGACAACTACATCGCCGAGCGAGTGTGGGCGACAACCGGGGACGGCACGCTGGTTCCGGTCGACGTCGTTCGCCACGTCGATACACCCGTCGATGGCACAGCTCCGTGTTGCGTCTACGGCTACGGCTCGTACGAGATCTCGATGCCACCCTGGTTCTCGGTCGCCCGCCTGTCGCTGCTCGACCGCGGCGTCGTGTGGGCGCTCGTGCACCCTCGCGGCGGTGGCGAGCTGGGGCGCCAGTGGTACCTCGACGGCAAGCTGCTGAACAAGCGCAACACCTTCACCGACACGTTGTCGGCATGCGAACACCTAGTCGCCACCGGGTTCGCCGATCGTGATCGTGTCGCGATCCGCGGTGGCAGCGCGGGAGGCCTGCTGGTCGGGGCGTGCATCACGATGGAACCCGAGCGGTTTCGGTCGGCCGTCGCCGAGGTGCCCTTCGTCGATGTCACCACCACGATGAGCGATCCGACCCTGCCGCTAACGGTCACCGAATGGGAAGAATGGGGCGATCCCCGGGCCGAGCCATTCGCGTCATACATCGCCAGCTATGCGCCCTACGACAACACGGTCGCCAACGACTATCCAGCGCTGTTCATCACCGCCGGCCTGAATGACCCGCGGGTCAGCTATCACGAGCCGGCGAAGTGGATCGCCAAGCTCCGCGATGTGCGCACCAACGATCGTCCGCTCCTGATGCGAACCGAGATGGGCGCCGGCCACGCTGGGCCGAGTGGTCGCTACGACGCGTGGCGCGACGAGGCGCGAGTGCTCACGTTCCTACTCGGCACGCTGTAGCCCGGCAAGGTCGGCCGGCCCGCTCAGCCAAACAGCGCCAGCGCGCCGAGCGCCAGCATCGCCGCGTTACGAACGAGGTGTCGAGGTCCGATCGGCTTGGCCGACCACGCCCCAAAACAGGCGCACACCGGGCGCCGCCCTTGCGACAACCGAAGCGCGATCAGCAACGTGAACGCCGCTGTCAGGCCGATCGCAACCCACGCCGTGACCGGCTTGAACGACTGGACGATCAGCAATGCACCGATCAATAACTCGAGCCATGGCAACACAGGGGCAACGAACATCGGCACGCCGAGATCACGAACGTGGACCGGCCAAGATGGCCCGGCGGCAAGCTTGGCAGCACCGGCAACAACGAAGGTCGACCCCAGCAGGATCGAGGCGATCAGAGCGACGGTGCTCACTGGCCAAGATGCAATGTGAGCCCCTCGCGGGCGCCGATCACCGTGAGCTGGTCGCCGGCCTGCTCGTTCGCCTGCGCAACGAGTTGATCGAGTTGGTCGTCGTCGTGCGTTGGGTCGTGGTGATACAAGGCCAGAGTACGCACCTTGCACTCGAGCGCCAGCCAGACGGCGTACTCGATCGTGCAGTGGCCCCAATGGAACTTTTGTTCGAACTCGGGCCGCGTGTACTGCGAATCGTGAATCATCAAGTCGACGCCCTGCCCCAATTGGCGGGCGCCCTCGGTCGCTTCGTATACATCGACCCCCGGTTGCTGGTGATCGCTGAGGTAGGCGACCGACGCGCCGCCCCACGACAGCCGGAAGCCAAGCGTGTTGCCGAGATGCGGAATCAGGCGCGACATCACCTGCACCTCGCCCAACTCGAACTCGTCATCGCCGTGCTCTGTGAAAAGCACATCGCCGGGCAGGTCGTCGACGCTGATCGGAAACAATGGGGGGCACAGCATCCGGTCAACGACGTCGGCGACCGACATTCCGTCAGCTTGCGCCGGAGTGTGGAGGTGTAAGCGCCCACCGGACCGCAGAACCGGAGTGAAAAACGGCAATCCCTGGATGTGGTCCCAATGCAGATGGCTCAGCAGGCAGGTGCCAGAGAACGGAACGTCTGCCGGCCAGTCGGCACCGAAGTAGCGGGCTCCGGTACCGAGGTCGAACATGATCGGTTGGTGCCCGGGCACATCGACCGACACGCATGAGGTGTTACCGCCATAGCGCATGACATCGTTGCCATGGCACGGCGTCGAGCCGCGCACGCCATGAAAGGTGATGTCGAATCCAAGACTGGCGATGACGCCCAACATAGTCGCCGCCATACGGCGCCGAAAGGTTGAGGTGGCGTGGCGCGTGTCACACCGATGGTTTCTCGGTCATCACTAGCGCCCGCCGCCATCGGTGCCGATGTTCAACGCTCGAGCAGGCGAATCGCGCACCAATCCGTCGATGGGAGCTGCTCGAACAGCGGCCGCAGGCTGGCATCGGCATTCACGTTTTTGCGAGTTCGGCCGCCAAGCTGGCGGCCGCGGCGGCGACACCGGAGCCTCCGATGGCCACACCCATCGACGAGAGCGCCGCTTCGATCGCACCGAGCACACCCATCACCATCGGCGCGTTGACGTGACCCATGTGACCGATTCGGAACGACCGACCATCGAACTCGCGTACGCCGATACCCAGCGTGACGCCCATCAGCTCTGTACAGATCCGAGCCAATTCGAGCGCATCGACTTCGCCGGTACGGACCGTGGTGACGGAGTTGGCGCGCTCGGACGGTTCGGCAACGTGGAGCGACAGCCCGCCCGGCGCAGACCAAGCATCAACGGCAGCCCGAATCGCATCTGCAAGCACCCGATGCCGGGCCCAGCGCGGCTCGAGACCCTCTTCGGCGATCATCCGCAGCGCCTCACGGATCGCGAACAGATGGGTGATCGGCGGCGTGCCGCAGTAGCGCAGATAGTGGGGACCGTGCTCGGTACGGGCTGTCCAGTCCCAGTAGCGGGTGCGCATGTCGGCATGTTGGTGTGCCTCCAGCGCCCGAGCGCCCGGCCACACGAACCCGAGCCCGGGAGGCGTCATGAGGCCCTTCTGCGACGCTGCGAGCGCCAAGTCGACGCCCCACTCATCCATCAGGAATCGTTCACAGCCCATCGTCGCGATGCAGTCGACCATCAAGAGTGCCGGGTGATCGGCGGCGTCGATCGCGGCACGGATCGCGGGGATGTCGTTGCGAACCGACGACGAGGTGTCGACATGCACGGTTAGCACAGCTTTGATCTGGTGGTGTGGGTCGGCCCGCAGCCGCTGCTCGAGTTGGGCAGGATCGTTGGCTCGGCCCAGCTCGGCATTAACCAGCTCGACCCGAGCGCCGTTGAAGCTCGCCATCTCGCCCCACACAGCGGCAAACAACCCACAGTTCAGTACGAGCACGAGGTCGCCCCGAGACAGCGTGTTGGAGAGCGCCATCTCCCATGCCCCGTGGCCGTTGCTGATCGTCACGAACCCGCGGTTGGCGGTTCCGGCCAGACCCGGCAGGGCGTCAAACACCTCATCGGTGACCGACAGCAACTCACCGTCATAGATATCTGGCATCGCCCGATGCATTGCGGACAGCACGCGAGCGGGGACGACGGAGGGTCCGGGGATCGCCACGATCTCCGGGCCGGCAGCAAGCGGGATTGGCACATGCCGAGTCTGACATGCGGCGACCTGATCGACCCGAACCGAAAGGAGGCTCGCGCGATCGACGACAACTCAGCATCGCGGACCATCTGGAGATCGTCTGTACCATCGAGATCGATATCGACGCCAGCCGGTGATCAGCGCAGAGCAGAGATCCTCGATGCCGTGGTCAGGGCATCATCGATGTCGGATACACCGAGATGACGGTCGCCGATGTCGCCAAGCGCGCCGGTGTTTCGACGGCACTCGTGCATTACCACTTCTCCTCCAAGGCCGGTCTGATCGAGGCGACGCTGCGGGTCGCCGGCGAAGACGACAAACGATCCCGCGAGAGCATCGTCAACGGCACCGGCTCGTCAACGGCACCGGCTCGTCAACGGCGCGGCTCGATCGCCTGCTGTACGAGTCATTTCCCGACGATGGTTCCCACGGTTCATGGCTGTTGTGGATCGAGATGTGGGGCGAGACGCGCCGCAGCGCCGAGATTCGCCAGGTCATGTCCGAACTCGACGCCCACGAGATCGCCATGATCACTGAGCTGATCGGCACCGGTCAACGGGCAGGCGAGTTCACGTGTCCCGACGCCAGCGCACCGCAGCGCGCCTGACCGCGCTGCGCGACGGGCTGGCGATCGATCGCACCCTGTACCACGAAGACCTCCCAGCCCATGTGTTGATGACCCAGCTCAGCGAGTCGATCCAGTACAACCTGGGGTTGTCATCCGAGGAATACGCTGCTCGACAGCTCACCGAGCGCCGACACGATCGATCGCTGACGACCCCACATTCACCTCGGTCGGGTAGTGCCCTGATGCCGGAGCGCCGCTCCTGGTCGGGTTCGTAGCTTGATCGAAAGGAGTGGCCGTGACACGGTCACCAAGGGTGCCTGCAACCGCCACCGCGATCGGGTCGGCGATGGCACTCTCTGCCGGAGCAGTCTGGAGTTTCGGGGCGTGCTCGACGCCAGACACGATGCACGCCTGTTGATCGGTGAACCACCCACCGCGCACTACCTTGCTAAGTCCGCCTGAACCAAGGTATGCGAGCGCGCTCCGGGTGCCACGTCGTAGCAGTCGAGTTGAGTGGGTCACTGTTGCATGATTCCCCGGTGCGCCTCGGGGAGGATTTGCTCTTCGAAATTGGTGCCCATCATCTGGTCGACGCACACGATGCCGGACAGCACTGCAGCGTCTACTCCGCAACCCCAAAGCTTCTCGCCGTACTGGTCGCCGGCAAACCACAGTTCGGAAACGTGGCGGCTCTTGTGCGGGACGCGGTCGGCGCCGACGGGCCGGTTGGTGCCTAGCGCCTCTGGTGATGGTGTCCAGATGATGAACTCGACGTCGTCGTCCCAAGTAGGGAAGTTGGCCCTGGCCCACGCCTCGCAACGCTCGATGACCAGCCCGACGCGTTCTCGACTGCGCATTTCGTCCTCGGTGAGGGCGGTCGAGAACAGATACTCGTGCTTCCCGTCTGGGGCCCGTTTGGCGGTTCCGTCTCCCCAGGCGCTGAACTCGCACATGATCATGTCGACCTTGCCGATGAAGCCTTCTTGCTCGGTGGTGATTGCAGGCATGTAGATGAACGAGCCCGGTTCGATTCCCAAGTCGGCGATGATCGATCGTTTCGTACCGGCCCAGCCGGTCAGCAGTCCGAGACCGCGATGTTGGTTTTCGACGAAGTCGACCCAGTCGGCGGGGAAAGCGCCCCGCGGTAGCACCCGGAATGCGATCTTGGGTGGGAGTGTGCAGACGACATGCTTGGCGATCAGAGTGTGTTCGTCGCCGTTGGCCTTGTAGCGAACGCCTCGCGCGACGCCGTCCTCGATGATCACCTCGCTGACGGGGGTGTCGCGCCATACCTCTCCGCCGTGGTCGGTGAGATCATCCTCGAGTGCCAACGGGATGGCGATCGTTCCTGGGGTGTCGACGGTGGCCACCGAGCCCGAGATCAAGTTCATCCCGAGTTGGCGGGCGACTGCCATGTAGCCCAGAAAGTCTGGGGCGGCGGTCATCCTCGGCTCAGCTTCACCGGTCTGCGATGCCGCAAGAACCTTGATGTAGTCGTAGGCCTCGGGGTGGAGATCCTGAGCTTCGAGCCACTCTTGCAGCGACGTGTGCGAGAGACCGGTCAGGTCGTCGGCAGACAAGCCGGCCATGTTGCCGAGACACCGCCTGGTGCTGGCGAAGCCCTCTTGCGTCATCCATGGGTAGGCAACGCCTTTCTTGACCTGATGGGAGACGGTCGGCCTGACTGTTCCATCGGCGTCTCGGCCCTGCCATTCGACGAAGCCGAGGCCCTTGTTGAGTGGCATCTCGACGTGCTTCCCGAAGTGCGCAAGGAGCAGGTCGCACCGATTGTTGTTGCCCCAGAAGAGGCCATGTCCGCCGGCTTCGAATGTGCGCCCGTCGAGCAGCTCGGCTTCGAAGATGGTATCGATGTCGGGTGTGCACTTGCTCAAGTAACAGTGTGCGATTCCGAGCGAACGTTTGAACTCGGCGGGCCCCATCTCGACGCCGTCGGCGTAGACCTTGTCTGCGTGCCCCACATAGGAGAGGCACCGGCCGCCTATGAACGGCGCCCGCTCGAGTACCACCACTCGCTGGTCACAATCACGCGCCAACAGGGCGCCGGCAGTCATGCCTGCGACACCGGCCCCGATCACAATCACATCCACATCGGTCTTGGTCATGGGGTATTTGTCCATTCGTTGCGGCGAGGCGTCGACGCTGCTCGGTCGGCGACAGCGAGAGCGGATCCCAGCAAGCGCATATTCCAGATTAGGTTCTTGCCTTCCTGACGGAGCTGATCGAGCCGTCCTGTCGTTGCGCACTCGGGGACCAATCAAAGTCACCCGGCGATCAGCGAGCCGTCGGCGCTGGCCGCCCACCCGACGCCGCACAACCTGGCAACTTTATCCACGGAAATCAGTGACTTAGGCAGTATATCGAACATTTGTTCGATATACTGAAATCATGTTCGAAACGGTGATCGAGCGGTTCGTCGGAATGACCGACAGCGAACTCGATGCCGAGCTGCGGGCCTCCGAGCTCGCCCACCGCGAGCATGCCGCCCGGCGCGCTGCCCTCATCGCCATCGTCGAATGCCGCCGGCTGCACCGGGCCGACGGGCACCGCACGACCGCTGCCTACCTGCGCTCAACGTGCAACTCGTCGGGCACACAGATCGCACTCGATCGCAAGCTCGCTCGGCTGCTCAACGCCCAGCAGACCGTGGGTGATGCCCTGCTCGCCGGCCGGATCGGTATCGGACACGCAGCCGAGATCGCTCGCATCCTCGACAATCCGCGGATCTCACAGCTTCTGCCGCTCGTCGTCGACGTGTTCGTCGAGCAGGCCGAGCATCGCTCGTACAACGACTTCCGCGGCGACATCGACGCCTTCGTCACGCTCACCGACCAAGACGGTGCGTTCGCCGAACTCGCCAGCAACGTCGAGCACCGCACGGCGAGTGTCAACGACCTCGGCGGCGTGCTCGACATCGTCGCCAGCGGCGGCGATCCCATCACGACAGCCCAGATGGTGGCGGTGTTCGAGTCGTTCGTCGAAGGCGAGTACCGGGCCGATGTCGATGCCCGGCGCGAGGCGTACCGCGACGACACCGACCAATACCCGCTCGCCCGTACCCCCTCCCAACGCCGATTCGATGCGTTGATCGCAATCTTCGCCGCCGCCGCTGCGTCGCCAAAGGGCCGCGCTCTGCCCGCTCCGACCACCCACGTCCTGATCGATCAACGATCGCTCCACGAGGCGTTCACCCACGCCGGCATCACGCTGCCGAACGGCAATCTCGCCGACATCGAGCAGGTCGGCGAAGACCCGACGATGCTGGCCACCCTGGCCGACGAGCTGCTCGCCGACCCCGCGGCGTTTTGCTCACGCCGCTGCGAAACCTCGACCGGTACGGCGATCCACCCGATCATCGCCTTGCGAGCCGCGCTGACCGGTCACATCCGACGCGTCGTCGTCGACTCCGACGGCGTCGTGATCGACTATGGCACCAAGCAACGCCTGTTCACGGGTCACGCCCGCGCGGCGGCAATGCTGTTGGCGACCACCTGCACCCACCCCGGCTGCCGGCTGCCCGCCCGGCTCTGCGAGGTCGACCACATCAGGGAGTGGAACAACGGCGGCCGCACCGATCAACACAACAGTGACATCAAGTGCGGCGGTCATAACCGTTTCAAACACCGAGAACGATGGAAGACGCGCCGCGACGAACGCGGCCGCATCTACAACATCCGCGCCGACGGCACGATCGTGCTCCCGGTCGGCGAACGCACTCCCGACCTCAGCGCCGATGAACTCGCCGAGATGACTCGGTCCCGCCTCACGGCCCAGCTCCGTAGCGCAGGTCAGTTGACCCAGACCTGAGGCGGGCTGGTCACGCCGGCTACGGTTGCGGCGTTCAGCCCGGGCGACGAGGGCGAAGACCAGGTCGGCGGTCTCCTCTGGCGACTGGTTAGCAACGCGTGAAGTCGTGTCGGTGGGGTGCCGCGACTGGCCCACCGTGTCGTAACACCGACGCAGATAGCCTCCGAGCCACCATGGCTCACGAGTTCATCTACACCTGTTACAAGCTGGCCCGTCATTACCCGCCCGACAAGACGGTGCTCGAGAACATCTCCTTGTCGTTCTACCCGGGTGCCAAGATCGGCGTGATCGGCTCGAACGGGGCCGGCAAGTCGAGCCTGCTCAAGATCATGGCGGGGCTCGACGACGGGTTCTCCGGCGAGGCCCGTCTCACCCCCGGTCTATCGGTCGGGTACCTGTCGCAAGAGCCGCAGCTCGACGAGTCGAAGACCGTCAAAGACAACGTGATGGACGGCGTCGCCGAGGTGCAGTCGATCATCGACCGCTACAACGAGGTCATGGCGATGTGGGCCGACCCAGACGCCGACTACGAAAAGATCGGCAAGCAGCAGGCGATCCTCGAAGACAAGATCGCCGCCACCGATGCCTGGAGCCTCGATCGCAACGTCGAAATCGCGATGGATGCTCTGCGCTGCCCGCCCGACGACTCGCCTGTCACCAACCTGTCGGGTGGAGAGAAGCGCCGAGTCGCCCTGTGCCGTCTGTTGCTCAGCCAACCCGACCTGCTGCTGCTCGACGAGCCGACCAACCACCTCGACGCCGAATCGGTGTTCTGGCTGGAACGGTTCCTGCAGGAATACGCCGGCACCGTCGTGGCGATCACCCACGACCGCTACTTCCTCGACAATGTGGCGCAATGGATCCTCGAGCTCGACAACGGCAAGGGCTTCCCGTTCGAGGGCAACTACTCCAGCTGGCTCGAGCAGAAGCAAGCGCGGCTCGCTCTGCAGGAGAAGTCGAACGTCGCTCGCCGTCGCACGCTCGAGCGCGAGCTCGAATGGGTTCGGATGTCACCCAAGGCCCGCCAGGCCAAGGGCAAGGCCCGACTCGCCGCCTACGACAAGTTGCAGTCAGAGGCCGAAGCCGAGCGCGACACCAGCAATAAGCTCGAGATCGCGATCCCGCCGGGCGCCCGCCTGGGCGACACGGTGATCGAGGTCCACAATCTCAAGAAGGCGTTCGGCGACAAGCTGCTGATCGAAGACCTGTCGTTCACGCTGCCGCCGGCCGGGATCGTCGGCATCATCGGCGCCAACGGCGCCGGCAAGACCACCCTGTTCCGGATGTTCACGGGCCATGAGCAGCTGGACGCCGGAACGATCAAGATCGGCGACACGGTGCAGCTCAGCTATGTCGACCAGTCGCGCGACATACTCGATCCCGACAAAACCGTTTACGAAGAGATCACCGAGGGTGTCGAGCACATGGTGGTCGGCAACCGCGAGATCCACGGCCGCGCCTATGTCGCCAGCTTCAACTTCAAGGGCGCCGATCAACAGAAACTGGTCGGCACGCTGTCGGGTGGCGAGCGCAACCGCGTCCACCTCGCCAAGGTGCTCAAGTCGGGCGGCAACGTCTTGCTGCTCGACGAGCCCACCAACGACCTCGATGTCGACACGCTGCGGGCGCTCGAATCGGGTCTCGAGTCATTCCCCGGCTGTGCCGTGGTGATTTCGCACGATCGCTGGTTCCTCGACAGGGTCGCAACCCATGTGTTGTCATTCGAGGGCGACAGCGAGGTGCGCTGGTTCGAGGGCAACTTCAGCGAGTACGAAGAGTACAAGCAGAAGGTGCTCGGCGAACACCCCGAGCAACCCCACCGCATCAAGTACAAGAAGCTCGCCTGAGTTACGGGCTGTCGACCCCGCAGTTGTCGATCAGGTCGTTAACGGGCAACGTCGGCGAGGTGGCAATCGCCGGCACACCAAACGCTGTGAGGGTGTTGTCCGAACGCGTGTAGGCCGTCTGAATGATCTCATGGAGTGCGGCGACGTCGTCGTATTGCGTGGTCACGTACACCAAAAGTGAGGTGCCGGCGACGCCCTCGCAGCGCAGATGCTCGGTGTGCATCACGCCGCCACCGACCACGAATTCGCCCCCTGTCACCGGCAACAACGCACAACCGACCAGGCGATAGAGCGCAACGGCCGAAGCCGAAGCCCCGGCACCGACGGTGACAAAGATCGCCGGGCGTGCACCTGTTGGGCCTGGGTCGACATTCGAACCGATATACGAGCCACCCAGAACCGTCACCCCTGCCGGAGCTGGATCGAAGGGCAGCGCGAGGTCGACGCCGCCGCCCGCCGCTAGTTCGACGCGCAGATGCCAATCGCCAGCCACTGGCGAAGCACTGACCGTGTAAGAGCGCACCGTGTCGGCGAACCCGTCTGCGTCGACGTCGATCAGCTGGGCCGCTGATTCGATGATCCCTGGCGCAAGCACCCCGAGTGCCCCACACGCGCCCGGCGGCAGGGTTGTGGTCGTGGTGGTCGCCGCCAGACTTGTCGTCGTCGTCGCCGCCGAGCTCGTGGTGGTCGCCGCCGCCAGGCTTGTCGTCGTCGTTGTCGTCGTCGCCGAGCTCGTGGTGGTCGCCGCCGGACTTGTCGTCGTCGCCGAGCTCGTGGTGGTCGCCGGCACACTGGTTGACGAACTGGTCGATGTACTCGAAGTCGAGCTGGTCGATGTCGACGCATCGTCTCTCGAACAGGCAGAGACACCCAGCGCCAAAACCACCATCGACGCCACCGCACGACTCCGCATCGTCCTTCTCCTCATCAGTAAATCCAGTACTAGAACCATCAGTCTGACACCGGTCACTGCCATCAATCAGGGACTTTCGGCCCGACCGACCCACATCCCGAAGTCAGATCTTTCGATAGATCAGATCGATCGCCGTGCGTCCAGCTGTGATGCCCTTGAGTTCATACCGTGTCACGGGCCGCCAGTCTGGTCTTTCGACTACTCCCCCTTCAAGATTCGGGTGCGCATCGCAGATGCTGTGGGTGGCGGTTGCGTACTCAGCGATATCGGTCGCCACGTGCAACCTGCCGCCGGGCCGAAGGATCGACACGAAGCGGTCGACGTTGGCAGCACTCGTGATTCGCCGGTGACGGTGACGCACCTTCGGCCAGGGGTCGGGAAAGTAGATGCGGATCCCCGCCAGCATCCCTGGGGCCAGCCGAGCCAGGAAGACCAGGGCGTCGCCGTGCAACAGCCGGAGGTTGGTGAGGCCCATCGTTTCGATTCGCGCCAGCGTCGAGGCGATGCCCGGTGTGTGGACGTCGGCACCGATCAGATCGACGTCTGGATCGGCAGCCGCCGCCGTGGTCAGTGAGTCACCAAATCCGATTCCGATGTCGAGCACCAGCGGTGCGGTGCGGCCAAACACGGCGAACGGGTCGAGATCCTCGCCGACCTCGTCGAGGCACCAGACGGGCGCGAGCCGCTCGAATAGATCGGCTCGAGCGGTCGTCATCGGGCGACGCCTCGGGTTGAACGTGCGGACCGGTGGTCGCTCAGTAATGTCGCCCGTCATGTTTGGTTGCCCGATCGGGGAGCGGTCTACTCGCCGTACTCGTGTTCTGGTGCCGGATACGCGCCCGCCTCGACGTCTTCGCGAAATGTAACCGCTGCGTCGAGCAGGATTTGGCCGATGTTGGCGTACTGCTTGACGAACTTCGGGATGCGGCCGCGGGTGAATCCGGCCCAGTCGCTCCACACCATCAGCTGCCCATCGCACTCGGGTCCGGCACCGACAGAGATCGTCGGTATCGAGAGCTCTTTGGTGACCTGGCCGGCGATCGCCGAGGGCACCATCTCCAAGACCACCGCAAACGCGCCAGCGTCTTCGATGGCGTGGGCGTCCGCCAACAACTGCTCGGCCTCATCGCCACGCCCCTGGATGATGTGGCCGCCCAGACCATGCTCGCTCTGAGGCGTGTAACCGATGTGGGCCATTACGGGGATCCCGGCCCGGACAATCCTCTTGATCTGTTCGGCGCTGCGCAAACCGCCCTCCAGCTTGACGGCGTGGACCCCGGTCTCCTTCATGAACCGGATCGACGATGCAAGCGCCTCGTCGGGTCCGTTCTCGTACGAGCCGAACGGCAGGTCGGCCACCACCAACGCCCGGCTGACGCCCCGCACGACGGCCCGTGTCAACGGAATCAGTTCGTCGATCGTGACTGGGATCGTGGTGTCGTAGCCGAACACAGTGTTGCCGGCCGAGTCGCCGACCAGCAAGAAGTCGATGCCGGCCTCGTCGAAGATCGACGCCGACAAGAAGTCGTAGCTGGTCAACCCCGTGATCTTGATGCCCTGCTCTTTAGCCAGCTGGAAATGCCGTGTGCGCACCCGCTTGAGGGCCGGGTCGCTGGCTCCGCCACCGTATGGTCGCTCTATGTCAGTCACGACGCCCACCGTAGACGCCCAGCTCGAACGGGTGAAACCGTTCGAGCGCAGCTCGGTGCGCTGGCCGGTGATGCGGGATGGCGTCAGGTGGTCTCGGGGTGTCACCATGAAGACACCGATCGGTGCACCGATCCCCCTCACCCCCCGCAACTACCCCGCACAATCAGGGAGCCATCATGTTTGACACCTCCAAGCTCGGCCCTATGTATGAGGATTTCAGCGTCGGCGCCACGCTGCCGCCGCTGCCCTCGATCACGCTGACCGAAGCTGACAACGCGATCTACCGGGCGATCACCGGCGATCAGCACCTGATGGTGGCCGACACCACCAAGTACCGCGCCGCCAGTGGCAGCAGCGGTGTGCTGGCCAACCCAGGGTTGGTGCTGCAGTACTCGATCGGACAGACCACGATGGCCACCCGTCAGGCGATCGCCAACCTCTATTACCGGTCGGTGCGCGTGCTGCGCCCTGTAGAGGTCGGCCAAACCCTGGCGACCGTGACCACCGTGTTGGGCCTCAAGGACTCGGCCCCCAAGGGCGATCAGTTCCGCGGCAAGGTATGGCTGGGCATCACCACCAGCGACAACGATGGACCCGTGGTCGAGTACGAGCGCTGCGCCCTGGTCCGCGGTCGTGGACCTGGTCAGCCGGGTCACGCCGACAACATTCCCGGCCCCAGCGACCCAAGCCCGCTCGCCGACCTCGCTGACTTGGTGCCGGCTTGGGAGCTGAAAGGTCTGCCCGCCACCGATTGGCTCACAGGGGACGCACGCGTCGACCCGCTGCGTGACCATGTCGATCTGGCTGCCCCGCTGGCCCGACTCACCTTCAACCAGGCGGCTGTACACCGCGACGTCACCCTGACCGCCAACGGCCGTCGCCTCGTGTATGGCGGGCATGTACAGGGCCTTGCCCAGGGATCGTTGACACGAATGCTTCCCGGTCTTGCCACGATCGTGGCATGGGATGGCTGCGACCACATCGGGCCGGCCTACGAAGGCGACCTGATCGAGTTCTGTCACACACCCATCGACCAGATCGCGGCGGGTTCGGGGCGACTCACACGTTTCGAAGTGATCGGCACAAAAATTGCCGATGGCGCCGAGGGCGCCGTCGATCCGGTCAACATTCTGCGCTGGACCCCGATCGTCTGGGCCCCATAAGACCCCCGCACCACCGTTACCGCAGGCGCCAGCTAGCCAACTCTGGAGACGGTCGTCCGGACAACTTCACGGCCCAATCTGTCATGCCGCCCGCTCGATCGCCACGATTTGGGAAAATTCGGGAACTCCAGGCCTCAACGCGACGTCAAACTCGTGCAGCGTTCGTAAGGTAAACGAGGACAAACGATTGGTGGCGCGATGACAAGCGGGGCGAGTAAGTGGCAGCGGGCGAGCGCGGCGATGATCACCGCTGCACTGCTGATGACGAGCTGTTGGGGCGGCGACGACGACACCAAGCCGCCGCCTGACAGCACCACGCCTGAGATCGTCATCGATGACGATCCGATCGTGTCGATCGAGGGTGTCAATGTGTCCGAACAGACCTCCTTCGCCCAACTCGGCCTGCGCCTCAGCGAGGGTGCAGCCGCCGCGATCCAGCCGGACAACATCGAGGTCGTCGGGGGCGACGCCCTCACGGCCCCCGAGATCGAGGCGATCATCGCCCGGCTACCCGCATGGGTCGTGCCCAACACCGATCAGCAGGATTTCAATCGGCCGGCTGAGACGCTGCTACCTCCGCTCGTCGGTGACACGATCGAAACGTCATTCCCGCCGGCCGCCGACGGCGGGGCGCCAGGCACACCCGATGTTGGTCCGCTCAACGTGCTTCGGTTCCAGCCAGAGGGTCCGGTCGACGTTGCACCCTTTCTCAGCGTCACCTTTGATCAACCGATGGTGCCACTGTCGACGCTCGACCAGCTCGATGCTGCCGAAATCCCCGTGCAGATCACGCCCGCGGTCGAAGGTCGCTGGCGGTGGATCGGCACGCGCACGCTGCGCTTCGAGCTGGTGCCCGGTGAGATCGATCGCCTCCCGGCGGCGACCAGTTATCGGGCCGTCGTGCCGGCCGGCACGCAGGCGATCAACGGTGCAACCCTCGACGAAGAAGTGTCGTGGTCGTTCACTACGCCGACCCCGACCGTGACCCAATTTGTCGGCGAGTCCGAAAGCTTGCCGCTGACCCCCGTGTTCGTGGCTGTTTTCGACCAACGTGTCGATCCCATGGCGGTGCTGGCAGTGACCTCGCTCTCTGTCGACGGTAGTGGATCACAGCCGCTCCGCGTGGCGACGCGGTCCGAGATCGACGCCGACGATTCCGCCCGCCGAACCGTTGATAACGCCCTCGATGGGCGCGCCGTGGCCTTTCGGCCTGCCGATCCACTCCCCGCCGATTCCAACCTGAAGATCACGATCGGCCCCCGCACGCCTTCGGCCGAGGGGCCGCTCACGTCGTCGGTCACCGACACCCACCGAGGGCGCACATTTGGTCGACTGAAGGTCGACGACACCTCCTGTAGCTGGGGCGACGGCTGCGCCCCAGGCGTTCCGTTCACGATCAGGTTCAGCAACTCGCTCGACCCCGAGGCGTTCGCCGCCGATCAGGTCACGGTTACGCCGAAAATCTCTGGCCTGCGGATTGACGTCTATGGCAATGTGATCGAGCTCAGCGGCACTACGGCAGGCCGCACCACCTACACCGTGCGCCTATCAGGCGACCTGCAGGACGTCTTCGGACAGACGCTCGGCGACAACCAAACTGTGGAATTCGACGTTGGATCGGCGCCACCCGAGTTACGGGGTCTGCAACGCGAGTGGATCACCACCGACCCCACCGCCGACAAGCCACTGTTGTCGGTATCGAGCATCAACCACGACTCGATCCATGTCGTCGCATGGGCCGTCACTCCCGCCAAGCTGGGCGAGTACCGCGAGTATCTCAACAACCAATGGTCTAACGAAGCTGCACAGGTGCCCGACTGGCAGGTCGTATACGACGAGGTGATCGAGATCGATGCCGTCGTCGACGAGTGGGCCGAGACGGCGATCGACCTGTCGTCACCCTTCAACCAGGTCGGGTCGCAGTTGGTGGTGAGGGTCGAACCGACCCTCGAGTTTGCGCCTGACGACAACGAGTACTGGCGTAACCGCCCCACGGTGGCCTGGGTTCAAAAGACCACCTTGGGTCTCGATGCGTTCTTCGACGACGAACGGCTGCTGATCTGGACAACCGATCTGACCACCGGCGAGCCGGTCGGCGGTGTGCCGGTCGAACTGGTCGGTGACGGCCGAATCGCCACCACCGACCAGGACGGCCTGGCCGAGCTCGATCTCGGCAACGAAGGCGTGAAGGGTCTGTGGGCGAATGCCGGCGACAGCACAGCGTTCCTCCCAGCCGATTGGTGGGATGGTTGGCAGGCAGGCCAATCCCGCGATGAGGGCCGCTGGTACATCTTCGACGACCGCGGTATTTATCGGCCAGGCGAAACGGCGCGAATCACTGGTTGGGTAAGGCGGGTCGCCTGGTCGGAAGACGCCCAACTAGCGCTGTACGGCGACGATGTCACCGTCAGCTACCAGGCCTGGGACCCACAGGGCAACGAGATCGGGTCGGGCATCGTCGACCTCAACGCGCTCGGCGGTTTCAACCTGACGATCGACGTGCCCGCCGGGGCCAACCTCGGCCAAGCATGGATCGACTTTCAGCTGGTCGGCACCGCATTGGGCGACTACGCGGGCAGCAACCACACCTTCCAGATCCAAGAGTTTCGTACGCCCGAGTTCGAGGTGTCGGCCCGCAACGAATCGTCGGGCCCGCACTACACCGCCCAACCGGCGACCGTGGCCGTCGACGCCGAGTACTTCTCGGGCGGCCCCCTGCCAGACGCAGAGGTCAACTGGTTGGTCAGCACCAGCGACACCACTTACAGCCCACCCAACTGGGACCAATTCACGTTCGGGATCTGGCAGCCGTGGTGGTACTTCGGCGGATACGGGGGTTACGAAGACTCGTACGCCTCCGACATCGCATATGACGAATGTTTTGATTGTGGCCCAGGTTTCGGCGCAACCGAGTACGAGCAGTTCAGCGGACGCACCGACGCCAACGGCACGCACTATCTCCAGATCGACTTCGACGGCCCCGATGTCGACCTCCCCACGTCGATCCGAGCAGAAGCCACCGTGTTCGACGTGAACCGGCAGGCATGGGCGTCGCAAACCGATTTGCTGGTGCACGCCGCCCAGTACTACGTAGGCCTGCGCAGTGACCGCACCTTCGTCGAGCGTGGCACCCCACTGCGAATCGATGCCGTGGTCACCGATGTCGACGGCGAGTTCGTCACCGGGCGTTCTGTCGACATCGTCGCTGGACGCCTTGAGTGGGTGCTAAACAACGGCAACTGGAGCGAGCAGGTGGCCGACGAGACCACGTGCACGATCACCTCCACCGACAACGTCGTCGACGGGTCGATGCAGTGCGAGTTCTCGACCGAAGTCGGCGGCACCTACCGCATCACGGCGATCGTGATCGACGACACCGACCATCGCAATCGCACCGAGTTGACCCAGTGGGTCACCGGCGGCGAGGGGCGCCCAACCCGCAACGTCGAGCTCGAGACCGTCAACATCGTTCCCGATCGGCAGGCTTACGCCCCGGGCGACACCGCACAGCTGCTGGTGCAGGCTCCGTTCTCTCCGGCGACCGGTCTGGTCACCATCCTTCGGCACGGCATCTTGTCAACCCAGACGTTCCAGACCGACGACGGCAGCGCCGTGGTCGAGATCCCGATCGAAGACGCCCACGTGCCCAACCTCACGGTGCAGGTCGACATGGTCGGCACCGACACTCGCACCGCCGACGACGGCACCCCGCTGCCCGATCTGCCACCGCGCACGGCATACGCGACCGGCCAGATCGGGTTGTCGATCCCGCCGATCACGCGCACGCTGAACGTGACAGCCACTCCGGCCGCCAGCGCCGTCGAACCGGGCGACGACACCACCGTCACCGTCGAGGTTCGCGGACCCGACGGCCAACCAGTCAGCGGAGCCGAGGTCGCGATCGTGGTCGTCGACGAGGCCGTGTTATCGCTGACCGGATACCAGCTGCTCGACCCGCTCGACGTCTTCTACCAGGACGTCTGGGCCAATCTGAACGCCCAGTACACGCGCTCGAGCGTGCTGCTGGCGCGATCCGACCTGGTCAAGGGCGAGTCTGGGACCGACCAAACTGCGGCCGAGCCGACCGCCGCCAGCGACGACGCCTCCGCCGATTTCGCTGCCGACGAGCCAGCCGACGCCGAACGCGCGCTTGGCGGCGCCGACGGAAACTCCGCCACGCCTATCGATCTCCGTTCGAACTTCGATGCCCTCGCTGTGTATGCACCCGAGCAATCGACAGGTGCCGACGGCACGGTTACCGTCGACGTGCCGCTGCCCGACAACTTGACTCGTTACCGCGTCATGGCCGTCGCCGTAGACGGAGCCGACCACTTCGGCAAGGGCGAGTCCACGATCACCGCGCGGCTGTCCTTGCAGGTTCGCCCGTCGGCGCCCCGGTTCTTGAACTTCGGCGACCAGTTCGAACTGCCCGTCGTCGTGCAGAACCAAACCGACGCGCCGCTCGAGGTCGAGATCGCACTTCAGGTCGCCAACCTCAAGATCATCGGGGCGGCCGGAAAGCACGTCACGGTGCCACCCAACAACCGCATCGAGGTGCGCTTTCCGGTTACCACCGACAAGGTCGGCACGGCCCGCTTTCGGGTCGTCACCGTCAGCGGCGATCACGCCGACGCCGCCGAAATCGAGTTGCCCGTCTACACCCCCGCCACGGCCGAGGCGTTTGCCACCTATGGCGTGATCGACGAGGGCGCCGCGCTTCAGCCGTTGCAGACCCCAACCGGCGTGTTCCCTCAGTTCGGTGGGCTCGAGATCGACACGTCGTCAACAGCGTTGCAGGCGCTCAGCGACGCCGTGTTGTACCTGGTCGACTACCCCTACGAATCGTCCGACGGCTACGCCTCGCGCATAATGGCAGTCGCCGCCCTGCGAGACGTGCTCGATGCATTTGATGCCGACGGTCTGCCGGCCAGCGCCGAACTCGACCGTCAGGTCGGCCGCGACATCACACGCCTCAGCGCCCTCCAGAACGACGACGGCGGGTTTCCGTATTGGCAACGTGGCCGCCAGTCGATCCCGTGGCAGTCGATCCAGGCCGCGCATGCTCTCGTGCTGGCTCGCCATGCGGGTTACCAGGTGGCTGCCGACACGCTCGAGCGAGCGCTCGAGCATCTCGCCGACATCGAACAGTTCATCCCCGCCGATTACAGTGACGATGCGCGCAACAGCCTGAGTTCGTATGCGCTCTACGTGCGCGGCGAGGCCGGAGACCGCGACGTCGAAAAGGCGACCAATTTGTACCGCTCCGTTGGCGACAACCTCCAACTCGACGCGGTCGCCTGGCTGTGGCCGTCGATCGTCAACGACGAGTTGCGGACCGAGATCGAACGCCGCTTCGTCAACGGCGCCGTCGAAACAGCGGGCGCCGCAACCTTCGCCACCAGCTATGGCGAAGACGCCTACGTGATCGCCAACAGCGACCGTAAGACCGACGGCATCATTCTCGATGCCCTGATCACCGAGACACCAGACAGCGATCTGATCATCAAGGTCGTTGCCGGCCTGCTCGGCAATCAAACCCGTGGCCGCTGGAACAATGCCCACGAGAACGCTTTCATCTTGTTGGCGCTCAATCGCTACTTCAACACGTTCGAGTCGATCACCCCCGACTTCGTCGCCCGCGTGTGGCTCGGCGATCTGTACGCCGCCGAGCATTCGTTCATCGAGCGCACAACCGATCGAGCATCCACCCTGGTGCCGATGAGCCAGCTCTTCTTTGTCGGCGATTCGGATCTGATCGTTCAGAAGGACGGCGACGGTCGCCTGTACTACCGGCTCGGGTTGCGCTACGCCCCTGACAACCTGCAACTCGACGCACGCGACGAAGGCTTCGTGGTCGATCGTGTCTACGAGGGCGTCGACGATCCGAACGATGTCACACGCGACCCTGACGGCACGTGGCACATCAAGTCGGGTGCCACCGTGCGAGTACGCCTCACGATGGTCGCCGATGCTCGCCGCACCAATATCGCCCTGATCGACCCGCTGCCTGCCGGTCTCGAACCGATCAATCCGGCGCTGGCTGTGTCACAGACGACACCACCGGACGATTCGGGTGATGTCTCGCCGTATCCCTGGTTCTGGGGTTGGAACTGGTTCGAACACCAGAACCTTCGCGACGACCGAGCGGAGGCGTTCACCAGCCTCTTGTCCGGCGGCACCTATGAGTACAGCTACACCGCTCGCGCTACGACGCCCGGTACGTTCGTGGCGCCACCGGCACGCGCTGAGGAGATCTACGCACCCGAAGTGTTCGGCCGGTCGGCCTCGGCGACGGTGATCATCGGATAGCGCCCACACACGAGGGCGCGTTTATCAGGGTTCGATGATCGGGAACATCGAAAAGAACACGTCGAGGTGATCGAAGATCGCGCGCAGCGCCATTTCGTCGCCGTCGACTACCGCCCGGCCTGTGTCGATCGCCTCGCCGACCGAAAGTTCGGCAGAACTGATCTCGATCAGCACCGACCGATCAAGCGTGGCCGTGGCGTCCGCCTTGGCGGCCAAACCGGACGTGGTGTGCAGCGCACGGTTCGACAGCACGACCCGCCAATCCTCACCGACATCGGTGAAGCACAGGTTGACCGTGACATTGATTCCGCCAACCTCCTCGGCTTTCAGGCGCACCGCTGTGGCATCCATCAGTTGGTCGATCGTCATCGCCTCGAGATAGCCGCGGCGCATCGCCGGGTTGCGATTCGGGCTGCCGTTGCGCAGCTCTTGCGCTCCGGTCAAGAAGGCGTTGCGGAATGTCGCCGACTCGCTTTGGTAGCCGATCTGTTCGAAGGCGTCAGCCTGCAGTTGGCGGGCGTCGGTGTTGGTCGGATCGGTGAACACGAGATGCCCGACCACCTCGGCGACCCAGCGATAATCACCTGCCTCGAATGACCGGCGGGCCTTGGCGAGCAGGGCATCGGGGCCACCGGCCAGCTCGACATAGTGCTGACCGACCTCGGTCGGGGGCAGCTTGTAAAGGTTGGCCGGATTGCCGTCGTACCAGCTGAGGTAGCGCTGATAGACCGCCTTGACGTTGTGGGCGAGGTGCCCGTAGTAGCCCGTTGTATGGCCCTCGGTGCGGTACTCGTGCGGAAGCTCGATCAGTTCGGCGATCTCGAGTGGGGTGAGCCCGTGGTTGGCATGCCGCATCGTCTGATCGTGGATGTACCGGTACATATCGCGCTGTTTGCGGAGGAAGCGATTGACATCGTCGCTACCCCACCGCGGCCAGTGGTGCGAGGCGAACATGACCTCTGCCTGGTCGCCGAACAAGTCGATCGCCTCGTCGATGTATTTCGACCACGCCAGTGAGTTGCGTACCTGGGCGCCCCGGATCGGGATCAGATTGTGCATGTTGTGCGAGCAGTTCTCGGCCATGCACAGCCAGCCCCCTCCCCCATCAATACGGTCGGGAAAGAAGAAGTTCATCTCGGCCGGAGCCTCGGTCTCTGGCGTGAGCTGGAAGATGATTCGTACACCGTCCACGACGAGTTCCTCGCCCGAATAGGTGATGTCCTCGGTCGGGGCGAGCAGGCCGGGAGGCGCCAACGGAATCGCCTTGCCGAGCCCGCAGTCGACGTGCTGGCGCGGACCGGCCGGCAGCAACGGACCGAACTGATACATCGCCCGGCGAACCATCGCGAACCCGGCGATCACATTCTCGGAGATCGCCTCACGCAGGAAATGCTCGGGGGCGATGATCCGGCACCGACCGGCATCGACGTCTTCCTGCGACGTGACACCGAGTACCCCACCGAAGTGATCGGTGTGCGAATGGGTGTAGATCACGGCTGTGACAGGCCGTTCGCCGAGTTGGGCATTGGCGAGCGCCAGGCAGTCGCGGGCACAGCCTTCGATGGTCAACGGGTCGATCACGATCCATCCGGTTTCGCCCTCGATGAACGTGATATTGGAGATGTCGTAACCCCGCGCCTGCCACACCTTGGGCGCCACCTCGAACAGACCGTGAATATTGTTGAGCTGGGCCTGGCGCCACAGGCTGGGGTTGACCGTGTCAGGGTTAGTTGAACCCTGCTTGATGAAGTCGTACTTGTTGATGTCCCACGCGGTTCCCCATGCGCCCTGGATCACGCCGGTCGGATGCTGGGCGATCAGCCCTCGCGAGGCGCGCTCGAAGTCACCAGGATCCATCCCCAGTTGGCGCGGGGCATTGGCCACTTTGGTATGAGTTGAGGCGTCCTTCGGAAACGTCGGCATCCGGCAAGTCTGCCCGGTCGCCACACGAAGTTCGGTAGTTTCCAGATCGTGACAACAGCGCATCATCTGAACGGCCTCGGACCTGTGGGAGCCGGATGAGCAATATCGACGGGTCGACGATGATCAGCACGATCGACTACCACACCGGAGGTGAGCCGTTCAGGATCGTGATCGGTGGCATCCCGGCGCCGGTCGGCAAGACCGTGCTCGACCGACGTGAGTACTGCCACGAGCACCTCGACGATGTGCGCGCCTTCCTGATCAACGAGCCGCGTGGCCACGCCGATATGTACGGCTGCTTCGTGACCCCACCCGACCCAGACGAGGGCCGCGACGGTGTCGGCTCATTCGGCATGGTGTTTTTCCACAACGACGGCTTCTCGACCGCATGTGGGCACGGCACGATCGCAGGTGTCACGTGGGCGATCGAGTCGAAACGGATCGCCGCCGTCGAACCCGTCACCGAACTTTGGGTGGATGTTCCATCGGGCCGGCTGCGGGTCCACGCCGACGTGACCGCAGCCAAGGTGCAGCAGGTGCGCTTCGAAAACGTGCCGAGCTTCGTATCGGAGACCGATCTCTTGGTCACCACGACCCACGGCGATTTCGTGGTTGACGTGTCGTACGGCGGGGCGTTCTATGCGTCGGCCGACGTCGCCCAGCTGGGCGTCACGATCACCCCCGAAAACTTGCCGAAGCTGATCGATGCGGGGCGCATGATCAAGCGCGCGCTCGACGAACACGAATCGACACGCCACCCCCACGACGAACGCCTGAGCGGTTGCTATGGCACGATCTGGTTCGAGCGTCAAGGTGTCGACGACGACGGCACCGTTCGCCAGCGCAATGTGGCCATCTTCGCCGATGGCGAGGTCGACCGATCACCATGTGGTTCTGGTACGTCGGCCCGCTTGGCCGTGCTCGATCAACGCAACGAGTTAGCGCGCGGGGCGACGCTCGTGCACACGTCGATCGTTGGTTCCCAGTTCACGGCACACGTGATCGGTGATGGTCCAACCATCGCCGACCGACCGACCGTTCGCACCCAGGTCGCCGGTAGGGCACACCAGACAGGCATCGGCATGTTCACGTTTGATGCAGCCGATCAGCTGGGGCTCGGGTTCCAGCTGCGCTGAGCAGATCTGCGGCCGACCGGGCCAATCGGACCAATCGTCCGTCCGTTGCGACCTTTGGGTGGTCGTCGTGATACATCCTGAGGCGTGACCATGTTTGAAACCGATTCGATTCTTCCCCCACAACCCGAGCGACTCGAAACTCTGCACGACCGCGAGTACCGGGTTCGCGCCTACCGCAAGGCGAACGACCGACTGCTGATACAGGGCGCCGTTCGCGATCAGAAGCCGCCCGGGCTGTACAAGACCGACGATCCCGACCCGATGACGATCCACCACATGCAGCTCAGCCTCGAGATCTCGTTTCCCTATCTCGAGATCGTCGACGCCACCGTTCACTTCGAGGCCCACCCAACCGCTTCGTGCCCGTCGATCATCGACCATTACAGCAATCTTGTCGGGCTCTCGATCGCCCGAGGGTTCACGCACAAGGTTCGCGATCTCTTCGGCGGCCCACGCGGCTGCACTCATACCACGGCGTTGTTGCAGGCGATGGCGCCGGTGGCGATGCAGTGTTTCTGGTCGATGCGGGCTGCCGAGGCCAAGCTCAACGGCGAGCCCAACCCGATCTCCGGGCGTGACCGCTCCAGCGACGACACCTGGAAGCGAATCATCGGTACCTGCCACGTGTGGGACCCAGACGGCCCACACGTCGCCGCCCGCATGCAGGGCATGCCGGAGGAGCCGCCGCTATTCCTCAGAGGTCGGCTTGGTGAGCTGGCAGCCGAACACGAACAGCGCTGACGTGTCGCAGCTCAGCACCGAGGAGCAACAGATCGTCGAGCTGGTCGCTAGGTGGGTCGACCACGAGGTGCGCCCCGTCGTCAGCCAGCTCGAACACACCAACACTTACCCCGAGGCGCTGATCGAGCAGATGAAGCAAATGGGCGTCTTTGGGCTGGCGATCCCCGAACCGTACGGCCACTCGGCCGTGTCGGCCCGCTGCTACGCCCAGGTCACCGAGGAGATCAGCCGAGGTTGGATGTCGTTGGCCGGTGCCTTCGGCGGTCACTCCGTGGTGTCCAAGCTGCTGTTGCGATTCGGCACCGACGAGCAGAAACGACGCTACCTACCGCGCCTGGCGACCGGCGAACTGCGCGCCACGATGGCGCTGACAGAACCCGACGGCGGATCTGATCTGCAGGCGATGCGTACCGTCGCGGCGGCGGTCGGCGACGGCTACGTGATCAACGGTTCGAAGACCTGGATCACGAACGCCCGCATGTCGGGCCTGGTGGCGTTGCTGTGCAAGACCGACCCCAGCGCCGAGCCGCGCCACCGTGGGGTATCGATCTTGCTGGTCGAACAAGGCAGCGCTGGCTTCTCGGTGTCACGCGATCTGCCCAAGCTGGGGTACAAGGGCGTCGAGTCGTGCGAACTGAACTTCGATGACTGTCGCGTTCCGGCTGACGCCTTACTCGGCGGTGCCGAGCGACATGGTTTCGTACAGATGATGGCCGGGCTCGAGACAGGCCGGATCCAGGTCGCCGGGCGAGCGATCGGCGTCGCCCGGGCAGCCTTCGACGACGCCCTGCGGTACGCCCAGGATCGCCACACGTTTGGCAAGCCGATCTGGCAACACCAGTCGGTTGGCAACCTGTTGGCGGACATGGCAACCCAGATCACCGCCGCCCAGCAGCTCAACTATCACGCCGCCGACTGCGTCGATTCGGGCCGCCGCGCAGACATGGAGGCGGGGATGGCCAAGCTGTTCTGCTCGGAGATGGCCGCCAAAGTCACGCTCGACGCGATCCGCATCCACGGCGGTCACGGATACTCGACCGAGTTCGACGTCGAGCGCTACTACCGAGACGCGCCACTGATGATCGTCGGCGAAGGCACCAACGAGGTGCTTCGCAACGTGATCGTGAAACAAGCGATCGGCCGCAACGGCCTCACCTGAAACCCAGCTCGGCGAGAATCGCCTCGGTGTGTTCGCCGAGCGCAGGCACCGGGTCGAATCGGTCGTCGATGCGGGCCTCGACACCAATCAGGATCGCAGGGGGCCGCAGTGCCGCCACCGGTCCGACGGGCGTGTCGACCTCACTCCAGCGGTCGCGTTCGGCCAGTTGGGGGTGGGCGATCAGTCCAGCGACATCGTTCTGGCGGGCATTCGCGATCTGGGCTGTGTCGAGCAGGGCGACCACCTGCTCGACCGAAAGTTCGACGAAGGTTGCTTCGATCAGCTCGGTCAGCTCGACACGGTGCTCGGATCTGAGCGGGTTGGTGACGAACCGCGGGTCGGTCGTGAGGCCAGGCCGGTCGAGCACGTCGGCGCAGAACCGGGCCCACTCGCGCTCGTTCTGAATACCGAGCAGCACCACACCGTCAGCCGTTCGAAACGGCCCGTACGGTGCCACGTTGGCATGCGCCGCGCCCGTGCGTGATGGCTGCTCGCCCGTGTACAACGTCGAGTAGATCGGGTGGCTCATCCATTCGGTCAATGCGTCGAACAGCGATACCTCGATCGCCAGCGCCTCACCGGTGCGTTGGCGATAAAACAGCGCACTCAGGATCGACGAGTAGGCGTACATGCCGCCGGCCAGGTCGGCCACGGAGATGCCGGTCTTCACCATCTCGTCGGGCGTGCCCGTGACCGACAGTACGCCCGTCTCGCACTGCACCAACAGGTCATACGCCTTCTTGTCGACATACGGCCCTGACGATCCATAACCAGACAGATCGCACACGATCAGACGTGGATACCGCCGGCGCAGCAGCTCGGCACCGAGTCCCAGCCGGGTGGCGGCGCCAGGGGCCAGGTTCTGCACGAACACATCTGCACCTTCCAACAATGCCGAGAGCACATCTGGCGCCTGCTCCGACTTGAGATCGAGCACGAGTGACTCTTTCGATCGATTCAGCCAAACGAAGTAGCTCGCCATGCCGCGCACTCGCTCGTCATAGTTGCGGGCAAAGTCGCCTCCATCGGGACGTTCGATCTTGATCACTCGGGCACCCAGATCAGCCAGTTGGCGCGTGGCAAACGGCGCAGCGACGGCCTGTTCGACCGATATCACCGTGATGCCATCGAGCGGGCGGCTGCTCATCGCAAACTTACCGACAACACCAGGCGGCGTGTCACAGACCCGCCACGAACTCGGCCAGGGCGGCATTGGTAGCGTCGGGTGCCTCCTGCTGGATCCAGTGTCCGGCTCCCGGCACGATCGTGGTACCGCGGAAATCGAGGCACGCCGCCCCTGGATCGGCGAACAGATCCACGCCCGGCACGAACTTGCGCACCCCGTCGAGTTCGCCGGCCACGAACGCCGTTGGCTGGGTCAACGCCGGGCCGGGGTGCTGCAACGTTCCGATCTGATCGGCGTCGAGGCCCTGCGCGCGATAACGGTTGAACGGCCCGTGCCAGCCGCCGGCCTCGAAGGCGTCGACATAGACCTGGAGGTCGTCGGCACTCATCCAGGCCGGAAACGGGTCGGGGTCGATCAGCCCGTCGAGTAGCGTCGAATCGGCAATCTTTGGCGCCAGCAGCCTATTCGCACCGTCGCCACTCGCCCCGAAGTAGATCTTGCGCAGGCTGGCCGCCACGTCGACACTGACCTCAGCCTCGGCCACGCCAGGCTCCTGGAAGTACAACTGGTAGAAAAACTTGTCGGGGTACAACGCCTTCCACAGGTCGACCGCTGAGGTGGGGCCTGTCGGAATGTAGGGCACGCTCAGCCCAGCCACAGCGCGCACCTTCGACGGGTGCAAGCGAGCCGTGTTCCAGGCGATTGGCGCACCCCAGTCGTGTCCAAACAAGATCGCCTCGCCATCACCGAGGGCATCGATCACCGCAGCGGCATCGCCGGCGAGTTCGGTCAGGGCATATGCAGAGATCTCCGGTGGCTTGGAACTGCCGCCATAGCCGCGAACATCGATCGCTGCGACCGTGAAACCCCGAGCGGAAAAGTGCGCCATCTGATGCCGCCACGAGTACCACAGCTCTGGCCAGCCATGAACACACAAAATCAAGGGGCCAGAGCCGGTAACGGCGACCCGCAGCTGGGTCTGACCGTTGTCGACCGTGACGAATTGGACGCCGTGCATGGTGATCTCTTTCAGCTCGGCTACAGGCCGAGCGATTTAGCGATGATGGTCTTCATAACTTCGTTCGTACCGCCATAGATCGATGTGACCCGCGAGTCAGCGTAAGCACGCGCGATTGGGTACTCGAGCATGTACCCGTAGCCACCGAACAGCTGCAGGCAACGGTCGACGGCACGCTGTTGCAGGTCGGTGCACCAGTACTTGGCCTGCGCGGCCTGCGCTGGGTCGAGCGTGCCGGCATTGAGGGCGAGCACACATTGGTCGATGTAGGCCTGACCGATGTCGACCTCGGTCTGAACTTCGGCCAGCACAAACTTCGTGTTCTGAAACGAGCTGATCGACTTACCAAAGGCGGTGCGCTGCTTGACGTACTCGATGGTCCAACCGAGCGCCGCCCGCGCTGTTGCCAACCCCGTGACGGCGATCGACAGACGCTCTTGAGCCAGATTAGAGGTGAGGTACCGAAAGCCGGCGCCCTCGTCACCGAGCAGGTTGGCGACGGGCACCCGCACGTCGTTGAAGAACAGCTCGGCGGTGTCTTGGCTGTGCATCCCGATCTTGTCGAGGTTGCGACCGCGCTCGAACCCGGGCATGCCGCGTTCGACAACCAGCAGCGACATGCCGGAGTGACGTGATGTGGGATCGGTCTTGGCGACGACGACGACCAGGTCGCCATTGATGCCGTTGGTGATGAACGTCTTCGACCCGTTGACCACATACTCGTCGCCATCGCGGATCGCCGTTGTCGTGATGCCGGCCAGATCAGAGCCCGTGCCGGGCTCGGTCATCGCGATCGCCGTGATCAGGGTGCCGTCAGCGATGCCCGGTAGCCAGCGAGCGGACTGCTCGTCGTTGCAAACGACGAGGAAGTATGGCGTCGTGACATCGTTGTGGAGCGTCAGACCCAACCCGGCCCCGCCGATTCCGGCCGACGCCAACTCTTCGGCGATCACCTGGTTGAAGCGGAAGTCGTTGACCCCTCCACCACCATGCTGTTCGGGGATCGCCATCCCGAGGAAGCCGTACTTGCCGGCGTTGGCGAAGAACTCGCGAGGAGCGATGCCGTCGGCCTCCCATTGCAGATAGTGCGGCGTGATCTCGTTGGCGACGAAGGCGGCGAACGATTCACGAAATGCTTCGTGCTCGGGTTCGAACAATGTGCGCATTGAGCAAACGTACGGCGGCCGGCAAACGAGTCCAGCATCAGAGCAGCGCGACGGGCGCTCGCCCCTAGGATTCTTCACCATGACCAACCACGATCATGCAACCTCGACCGAGTACGACTTCATCGTTGTCGGCGGGGGCTCGGCCGGTTGTGCGCTCGCCAACCGACTCAGCGCCGATCCGACCAATCGGGTGCTCGTGATCGAGGCCGGGCGCACCGACTGGAAGTGGGACGTATTCATCCATATGCCTGCTGCCCTGGCGTTTCCGATCGGCAGCCGCTTCTACGATTGGAAGTACGAAAGCGAGCCCGAACCGCACATGAACGGGCGGCGTGTGTATCACGCCCGCGGCAAGGTGCTCGGTGGGTCATCGAGCATCAACGGCATGATCTTTCAGCGCGGCAACCCGGCCGACTACGAAAAGTGGGCACAGCAGCCGGCAATGGAAAGCTGGGACTACGCCCATTGCCTTCCCTACTTCAAACGGATGGAGACCTGCCTGGCCGGCGAAGACCAGTGGCGTGGCGGTGATGGGCCGCTCGAACTCGAGCGCGGGCCGGCCGCCAGCCCGCTGTTCAAGGCCTGGCTCGAGGCTGGCCCCCAGGCCGGATTTCGTCGTACCGACGACGTCAACGGCTATCGACAGGAGGGGTTCGCTGCGTTCGACAAGAATATTCGCGGCGGCCGACGGCTCAGCGCCGCACGCGCCTACCTGCACCCTGTGCTCGACCGACCCAACCTGCATCTGGTCACCCGAGCGCACGCCAATCGAATCCTGTTCGAGGGCAACCGGGCGGTCGGCGTCGAGTACCGGCGGAATCGCAAGACGCTCGTCGCCAAGGGTCGCGAGATCATCTCGTGCGGTGGGGCGTTCAACTCGCCACAGTTGCTGCAACTCTCGGGCATCGGTAACCCCGAGCACCTCGAGAGCCTTGGTATTCCCGTGGTCAGCGCCCTGCCCGGCGTCGGCGAAAACATGCAAGACCATCTCGAGGTCTACATCCAGCACGCCTGCAAGCAGCCGGTGTCGATGCAACCCCATCTCGCCAAGTGGAAGATGCCCTGGATCGGCTTGCAATGGCTGTTCCGCAAGGGTCCCGCGGCCACCAATCACTTCGAAGCTGGGGGGTTCGTGAAAAGCAATCCGAGCGAGCGCTATCCAAATCTGATGTTTCACTTCTTGCCGATCGCGATTCGCTACGACGGTACCGCCGCCACCAAGGGGCACGGCTATCAGGTCCACGTCGGGCCGATGTACTCCGAGTCCAAGGGCAGCGTCAAGATCACGTCGACCGATCCGCGCAAGAAGCCGGCGATCCGTTTCAACTACCTGTCCACCGAGAACGACCGGCGTGAGTGGATCGAGGCGGTGCAGACCACACGTCGGATTCTCAGCCAGCCGGCGTTCGAGCCGTTCGACGGTGGCGAAATCTCGCCGGGTCCATCGGTCGCCACCGACGAGCAAATCATGGACTGGGTCGCCCGCGACTCGGAGACCGCCCTGCACCCGTCGTGCACCTGCAAGATGGGCACCGACGAGATGGCGGTTGTCGATCCAAACACGATGCGCGTACACGGCACCGAGGGCCTGCGTGTTGTCGACGCATCTGTGTTGCCGATCGTCACCAACGGCAACTTGTACGCCCCCACGATGATGATCGCCGAAAAGGCGGCCGACATCATTCTTGGACTCGCACCGTTGCCGGCCGACCACGCCGACGTCTACCTGCCCCCGGCGCCCTGATGACGGGGCAGCCGAACATTCTGCTGGTCATGGCCGACCAGCTGGCGGCGCCCTTGCTCCCCATCCACGGCGGTCCGGCAATCACCCCGGCGATCGACCGGCTGGCGGCGAACGGCGTTGTGTTCGAATCGGCCTACAGCAACAGCCCACTGTGCGCCCCAGCGCGGTTCGCCATGATGTCGGGCCAGCTGAACTCGAAGATCGGGGCCTACGACAACGCCTCCGAGTTTGTGTCAAGCGTCCCGACGTTCGCGCACTACCTGCGCAGCGCCGGTTACCAGACGTCGTTGATCGGCAAGATGCACTTTGTCGGGGCCGACCAACTGCACGGTTTCGAGGATCGCCTCACGACCGACATCTACCCGGCCGACTTTGGATGGACGCCCAACTGGGCCGACCCCGACGGCCGGTTCGACTGGTGGTTCCACAACATGGACAGCGTCGTCAACGCCGGTGTTGCGGAGGCCTCGAACCAGCTCGACTACGACGACGAGGTCGGCTTTCTGGCGGTTCGCAAGTTGCGTGATCTGGCGCGTACCGACGACCAGCGACCGTGGTTTCTGACGGTCTCGTTCACGCATCCCCACGACCCGTATGTCGCCCGCCGTCGGCACTGGGACCGCTACGACCACGACGCCATCCCGATGCCGACCGTCGGCCCCGTCGCCGACCCAGATCCGCACAGTCTTCGACTGTCACACGTGATCTCGACCGACGTCACCAAGGTGACCGACGAGCAGATCCGTTCAGCGCGCCACGCCTACTTGGCCAACACGTCGTATGTCGACGATTTCGTTGGCGAGATCATGGAGACACTCGACCGGCTCGACATGCGAGACGACACGGTCGTGCTGTTCACCGCCGATCACGGCGACATGCTCGGCGAACGCGGACTCTGGTACAAGATGAGCTACTTCGAGCACAGCGCCCGTATTCCGATGATCATCAATGCTCCGGGAAGGGTGCCCGCCGGCCGCGTAGCAACACCGACCAGCCTGCTCGACATCGCTCCGACCTTGCTCGACATCGCCGGCGCAGACATACCCGACACCATGCACGGGACCAGCCTGTTGTCGGTCATCGATGCGGGCAACGACCCAGAGCGCACGGTGCTCGGCGAGTATTTGGGTGAGGGTGCGGTGGCGCCGATTTTCATGATCCGCCGCGGCGATCACAAGTTCGTGTGGTGCCAAGCCGATCCGCCCCAGCTGTACGACCTCGCCACCGATCCGCACGAGTTGGTAAACCTGGCAAGCATTGCGGCGCATGCCGACACCGTGGCCTCGTTGGAGGCCGAGCTGCTCTCGCTGTGGGATCCGTCGGCGTTGAAGGCCCAGGTGCTCGCCAATCAGCGGGCCAGGGCAACAGTCGACACGGCGCTGCGTCTGGGCCGCTTCGAGGCGTGGGATTATCAGCCAACTACCGACGCCCGCAATCAGTACATGCGTAACCACCTCGACCTCAACCAGGTCGAGACCCAGCGTCGACTCTGATCAAACACCGGATGTGGTCCGCGACCCCGATGGACCACTAGCCCGGCAGGTTTGGGACGAAAGTCCGTAGTACCGCCACCCAGAAGTCCGTACATTTAGAGGTGCAAGCAACAGCACATAAGGGGTCACTATGAAACGCCAGAGGATGGTCATTCTGGGAGCCGGCACGGGCGGCACGCTGGCTGCGAATCGGCTGCGTAAACGATTCCCCACTTCCGAGCTCGAGATCGACATCGTCGACCAGAACAATCAGCACGTCTACCAGCCCGGACTGCTCTTCGTTCCGTTTGGCCTGGCCGACCCCGACGACATCGTCCGCAAGCGTGACCGCCAGCTTCACAAGGGGATCAATTACCACGAGAGCGGGATCGAGTCGGTAAGTGTCGATGCCAACGAGGTCCGCCTCACCAACGGCAGCACGCTCAACTACGACCTGCTATTGATCTCGACCGGCACCAAGTTGCTCCCAGAGGAGACCGAGGGTCTCGACGGACCCGGCTGGAACAAGGACGTCTTCACGTTCTACGACCTGCCAGGGGCCACTGCCCTAGCCGAGCGGCTCGAGACCTTCCGCTCAGGTCACTTGGTGATCAACTTCTTTGATCTCCCGATCAAGTGCCCTGTGGCACCGCTCGAATTCGCCTTCCTCGCCGACTGGTACTTCCACGACAAGGGTGTCCGCGACGACGTCAAGATCACCTATGTCACGCCGCTCGACGGTGCCTTCACAAAGCCGGCCGCTTCTGCCACCCTGACTCACCTGCTCGAGGAGAAGGGCATCAACCTGGTTACCGAGTTCAACACGGGCGAGGTCGATACCGTTGGCCGCAAGCTGATCGGCTACGACGGCACCGAGGTCGAGTTCGACCTGGCGGTCGTGATCCCGCTGCACGGCGGCGCCGACTATGTGCACAACTCGCCGGGCCTCGGCGACGAGCTCGGGTTTATCCCATGCGACAACAAGACGCTGCAGTCAAAGGTCAGGCCGAACATCTTTGTACTCGGCGATGCCGCCGACATTCCAACCTCTAAGGCCGGGTCCGTGACCCACTTCGAGGGCGAGGTCTTGGTCGACAACATCGACGCCTTCCTGCACGGGCGCGACATGGTCGAGCGCTTCGATGGGCACGCCAACTGCTTCATCGAGACCGGGTACTCGAAGGCACTTCTGATCGACTTCAATTACGAGACCGAGCCGCTGCCGGGTCACTTCCCTGGGCCGGTCGGCCTGCCCTTGTTGAAGGAATCACGGATCAACCATCTCGGCAAGCTGATGTTTCAGTCGTTCTACTGGCACGGCCTGCTGCCGGGACGCGACGTTCCGGGCATCGGATCACACATGCCCAAGTCGGGTAAGCACGAACTGCAGACCTCTGGCAAGTCCTGAGGCCAAACATCGATATACCTCAATCTGAAGGGAACCACAATGACAATCACCCAGCTCGCCGGCAAGCCCGTCGAAGTCAACGACGAGGGTTTCCTCGTCGATCCCACCGAGTGGACCGAAGACATGGCCACCGAGTTGGCCGATCTCCATGGCGTCGACACCCCGCTGACCGACCGCCATTGGGTGGTCATCAACTACATGCGCAAGGAGTATTTCGAGAACGGCACCGGGGCAACCGTGCGCAAGCTCGGCAAGGCGTCTGGCGTCAACACCAAAGAGCTGTTCCAGCTGTTCCCGAAGGGCCCCGCCAAGCTCTCGGCGATGATCGCCGGTATCCCCAAGCCCAAGGGCTGCATCTGATCGTCGACCGACGCGGATCCCGTACGCAACACGAACAACCCACAACAAAGAGGTCACCGACATGACGAACACAATCACCGACAACGCAACCGAAGTCGCCGAGAGCAAGGCCACCATCGAGCCAAAACAGACCATCGAACCAAAACAGACCATCGAAAAGGTGTCGATCATCGTTTCGAAGGGTTCGCTGGAAGGCATCTACCCCGCCCTGATCATGGGCAACGGCGCCCGCAACGAGGGCATCGAGGTCAACCTGTTCTTCACGTTCTTCGGGATGGATGCGATCCACAAGGAGCGCCACGACCACATCAAGGTCGCCACCGTCGGCAATCCCGGCATGCACATGGCCACCTGGGCAGGTGGACTCCCCGGCGTCTCGGCGCTCGCCACCAAGATGATGTCGAAAAAGATCGAGGCGCTCGACTTCCCGGACATCCCCGAGTTCATCGAGATGATCCACGACACCGGCGCCGGCATCTACGCCTGCCTCGCATCGGTCGATCTGTTCGGCTTCACCAAGGACGACCTGATCGAGCAGGTCGACGAGATCATCACCGTCGGCGACTTTTACGAGATGGCCGCAGGCGGCCAGATCATCTTCACCTGAACCAACCGTCAGCTGACCCGCCCTCGAGGGAGCACCCATGACCATCCATGACCATCCGACCCGCCGCAAGGAGCTGCACCAGGGCTACCGCGACCTTGGCAAGGTGATTCCCGACCAGATGAAGGGATTCAGCGACCTGCATCGAGCTGCGGTCGCCGACGGCGCCCTGCCAAAGGCCACCAAGGAGCTGATGGCGGTGGCGATTGCGATCTGCACACGTTGTGAGGACTGCCTGACGCTTCACATGCATGACGCCCTCAAGGCCGGCGCCACGCCCGAAATGGTGCACGAGGCGATCGGGGTCGCGTTGCTGATGGGCGGAGGACCGGCATCCACCTACGCCGCCAGGGCACTCGAAGCATTCGAACAGTTCTCGGCCTGAGATTCCCTCGGCCGAACGGCCGGCACACACGCCAGACCCCTCCGTGTGTGCCGGCCAAGTCGCTCATCGGCACCAGCCATCTTCAGACCGGGCGTGCCCAGCTCCAGGGGTACTCGGGGGCCGCGATGCCCCGCGCCGAGTCGGTCACCTGCAGCGGGGCGAACGTGTCGATCATCACGGCGATCTCTTCAGTTCGTGTCTGGTCAACACTTGCTTCGTAGCTTCCCGGCTGAGGGCCGTGAACAAAACCGGCGGGGTGCAACGAGATCGACCCGAGTCCAATCCCCGAACCGGCGCGGCTCATGAAATTGCCGGCCGAATAGAACAGCACCTCGTCGCTGTCGGTATTGGCGTGGTGGTACGGAACCTTCACGGCGTCGGGGTGAAAGTCGTACAAGCGCGACACGAACGAGCAGATCACGAAGCCCGGGCCCTCGAATGTTTGGTGCACGGGCGGCGGCTGATGGATACGCCCGACGATCGGTTCAAAATCGTTAATGCTGAAGGCCCACGGGTACAGATGCCCGTCCCACCCGACAACGTCGAAGGGATGATCGCGGTGGGTGTGACGCGAAAGACCACCCGAGCTGCGCACGAGTACGTCGACGTCCCCTCCCTGTTCGATCAACACCTCACTGGGCCCGCGCACATCGCGCTCGCAATACGGCGCATGTTCGAGAAACTGACCGCCCGCTGAGAGGTACCTCTTGGGAGGTGCGACATGACCGCTCGACTCGACGATCAAGACGTCGATCCCGTTCTGATTCTCGTCGGGCACAACCCATCGGTGGGTCGTCGACGCCGGGATGACGACATAGTCGCCCTCACCGACCTCGAGGCGGCCGAACACCGACTCGAGCACCGCGCTCCCGCGCTGCACGTATACGAGCTCGTCGCCGGTGGCGTTGCGGTACAGCGGACTCGAGCCCGAGGCGCTCGCCCATGCGATCCGGATATCGCGATTGGCGAGCAGCACCCGTCGGCCCGTGACCACGTCTGCCACCGGGTCGAGATCGCCGGTGCGCAGGTGACGCGGCGTCAACGGATGATCGGCCGTCGCCGTTTCGCGGCCCGGCTCGTCGACAGGCGCGATGGCGGTGATCGCCGAGGGTGCGTGGCGGTGGTACAACAGCGCCGAGCGCGACGAGAAACCTTCCTGCCCCATCAGCTCCTCGTGGAAGCGGTGGCCCTCGGCGTCGCGAAACGCGATGTGACGCTTGGCCGGAATCTCACCGACCTGGCGGTAATACGGCATTGCTCATCCTCCCTGGTCGGTAATGGTTCCACTGACCGAACCGAGGCCGATTCGGTTGCCCGGTTCGCTGCCCGCCCATCCCGTCATCGTGACACGATCGCCGTCAAGCAGGAACGCCCGAGTCGAGCCGTCTGGCAACTTGATCGGCCGCTCGCCGTTGCGTGCCAGTTCGATCAGGCTGCCTTCGCTGCCCCGAGACGGGCCCGACACCGTGCCGCTGGCGAACAGATCCCCTGGATTCGTGCTGGCTCCGTTGGCGGTCATGTGCGCCAGTTGTTGGGCCGGGGTCCAGTACATGTCGTCGAACGGTGCGCGACTGAGGCAAACCGCGGGTTGCCCGGCCGCTCGCATTCGAGCGGAATCAAGCCAGACCTCGAGGTGCAGATCGAAGCCCCATGCTTCGTCGGTCGACAGATAGTTGGCGACCGGCGGATCCTGAGCGGGCGACGCGATCCGGAACGGCGCCAGCGCCTCGATCGACACCAACCATGGCGACACCGACGTGGCGAAGCTCTTGCCGAGGAACGGGCCGAGCGGCTGGTACTCGTAGGCCTGAATGTCGCGCGCCGACCAGTCGTTCACGAGGCACATCCCGTAGAGGTGCCGGCCGGCATCTTCGATTCGGATCGGATATCCACGCTCGCTGCCGACGCCGACGATCGTGCCGACCTCGAGCTCGATGTCGAGTGATCGGCACGGCCCGTATTCGGGCTCGCCCTCGATCAGACGCAGCCCATGCGGGCGCCTGATCTCGGCGCCGTCAGCGACGATCGTGCCGGTTCGCCCGTGATAGCCGATCGGGATCCGCTTCCAGTTCGGCATCAGCGGGTCGCCGTCGGGGCGAAACAGCCGGCCGAGATTCGTGGCGTGATGGATCGACGAGTAGAAGTCGACATAGTCGACCGGGGCGGTTGGCACGCCCATCGTGAGTACCGACCGGGCGCTCACGAAGCTGGCGAGCGTCGTCTCGTTGGCTGTGTCGGTGAATAGCGCCGTCAACCGGGCCCGCACCGCGCTCCAGGTCGATGGGCCGGCAGCCAGGTATCGGTTAAGGCTGGCAGCGACGAAGCAGCCGTCGGGCAGTTCGATGCCGGAGAAGGCCCCGGCGTCGTGGCTGGCGGCGAGATCAAGGGCGACGTCGCCAAGCGCCACCCATGCCCGCCAGCGGCCGTCGCCACTGTGCCCGACACCGATCGGCAGGTTGGCGAGCGGATACGGCGAGCCTGCGGGGATCGGGACCCAGCATTCGTCAGCCATCATTCCCACCTGTCACAGGTTGCCCCGACGGTTCTGCTCGCGCTCGATCGACTCGAACAGCGCCTTGAAGTTGCCCTCGCCGAACCCGCGGGCGCCGCCCCGTTGGATGATCTCGATGAACACGGTCGGACGGTCGGTGACAGGTTCGGTAAACAGTTGCAGCAGGTGCCCATCGGGTTCGTGATCGACGAGGATGCCCAGCCGCTGGAGGTCTTCCCACGGCAGATCGAGAAAGCCGAGCCGGTCGCGTACGTCGGTGAAGTAGGCCGCGTTGGCCTCGAGAAACCGCACCCCGCGTGCACGCAGTGACGAAATCGCCTGCACGATGTCGCCGGTGCGAAATGCCAGGTGCTGCACACCGGGCCCACGGTAGGTGTCGATGTACTCCTGGATCTGGCTCTTGCGCTTGCCCTCGGCCGGCTCGTTGAGCGGCATCACGATGTTGTTGCCGTTCCACACCACCGTTGAGCGCAGCGCCGAGAACTCGGTCGAGATCTGCGTCTCGTCGAACGAACGAAGCTGGCCGAACCCCATCACGTCTTCGTAGAACGCGACCCACTCGTCGAGCCGACCCTCCTCGACATTGCCGACGACATGGTCGATGTCGACCAGACCGACCTTGGGCCCTACCGGCTCGGGTGGCAGCCCATCGCGTTGGAAGCCTGGGCAGTAGTAGCCGTGGTAGTCGCGCCGGTCGACAAACGTGTGCTTGGTCTCGCCGTAGGTGCCGACCGACGACAACCGCAACACACCATGTTCGTCGGTGAGTTCGTAGGGCTCATCGACTGGGCGGGCGCCGCGCCCGATCGCCGCCTCGTAGGTGGCCGTGGCGTCGTCGACCACGAAGGCGAGATCGTGGGCGCCGTCGCCGTGGGTGCGGACGTGGCTCCAGATCTCCGACTCGGGCGTCAGCCCCGACGTGACCACGAGCCGGATCTTGCCCTGCTCTAGCAGGTATGACGCCTTGTCGGGCACCCCGGTTTCAGGGCCGGAGTAGGCGGTAACCCGGAACCCGAACGCGCCGGTTAGAAACCCGGCCATGGCACGCGCGTTGCCCACCCAGAACTCGATCGAATCCCACCCGGTCAGGCGGGCGGCAGGGGTGGTGGTTGATGAGGCGATGTCGGTCACGGTTGCTCCTGAAGGGCCACGGTGCGATTGCCAGACGGCAACAGGTGGTTACCAAGTCTGCGATGAACGGCACGACTTGTGCAAGCGATCGAGATCACCCAAGGGCCAACACGACGCGTGATCACCTGTTTCCAACTGTTGTAGAGTTCGCTGTCGGCCTCGGAATTGTCCGGGGAGAAGCAGCCTTGGGGAGGCAAACGATGACCGAGTGGAACCCACCTGGACCCGGGCCCTGGCAGCAGGACTCCGCCCACAATCCGACATCGCAGTCGTTGATCATGCAGGAGGTCTATGCGCCCGGTTTCAACCGCGGGTTCACCGAGACGTTCAGCAGGTACGGACTGCTGCTCGACCGGTTGGCGATGGGCGTGGTGAACGGATTCACCTATCACCAACCTCAGCCGTTCGACATGCCCGGCCCCGACGGACCGATGTCTCCCGACGCGCTGCACGCCGAGTTCGGGCGCCGCCTCGGGGTGGCCGCCGCGATGTTCGAGTCGAAGCTGTGGCAACAGGACCTCGCCGATTGGGACAACCAGTGGAAACCCAACGCGATCGCTCGGCATCGCCAACTGTCCGATGTGTCGTTGTCCGACCTCGACGATGCCGCCCTCGGCGAGCACCTCGCCACGGCCGCTGCCCATGTCTCGGCGATGGTCTACCAGCATCACCGTTTCAACATGGCCGCGATTCTGCCCGTCGGCGATTTCGCGCTGCACGTCAGCGGATGGACGGGTCGCCCTCCGCACATGCTGCTCAACGCGCTCGCAGGGTACTCACAGGTCTCGTCGGGCCTGCCCGACGAGATGCGTTCCGCCGTCGACGCCATCAACGCCAGCAGCGAAGCAACTGCGATCGTTATGGGAGATGGCGACGCCGGCGATCGTCTTGCGGCGCTGCGGGCAGCGCAGCCGGCGGTCGACGAGTACATACGATCCGTCGACACCCGGGTTATCGAAGGCTTCGACATCGTCAACCCAACGTTGCGCGAGCAACCGGCGATGATCCTTGGAAACTCGCCGGTGGGCTGGCAGCCGACCCCGACGCGGCGCGTCAGGCGGCCGACGCGCTCGCCGCGGCGGTGCGATCGGAGGTCGCCGAAGAACATCGCGACATGTTCGACGAGCTACTCGGTGAGGCCAGAAACAACTACCGGCTCCGAGACGAGCGCGGAATCTACAGCGAGATCACAGCGATCGGGATCCTCCGCTTGGCGCTGCTCGAGATCGGTCGCCGGGCGTGTGCGACGGGCCTCATCCACCAACCAGATCACATCCTCGATGGGACGCTGGAAGAGGTGGCGGCGGTCTTGTCGGGCGGCGATGTGTCGGCGGAGCGACTGCTCCAACAGGCGGAACGCCGTCGCGCCCTCACCGCCGAGGGAGCACCCCGGTATCTCGGCCCACCCCCACCACCACACCCAACCGACGAGCTTCCCCCGCCGCTGGCACGGGTGATGTCGGCGACCGGGTTCATGATCGATGCGATTCTGGGCCAACTCGACGCGGCCGCCGGCGACGCGTCGGTGATCATCGGCATCGGCACCAACGACGCCGTCTACGAAGGAACCGCCCGCCTGATCAACAAGATCGACGATCTACTCGATCTGGAAGACGGCGAAATTGTGGTCAGCGCGGCTACCAGCGAGGCCTTCAACTCGATGTTGCACCTGGTTGGGGCAATCGTGACCGATCACGGCAGTCACGCCTGCCACGCCGCAATCGTCGCCCGCGAGATGGGGTTCCCAGCGGTTGTTGGCACCGTCGATGCCACTTCACGGATCCGCACCGGCGATCGTTTAAGGGTCGACGGCACGAAGGGTGAAGTGTCGATCCTCACGTGACCACACAGCGATCCGGGGTTTCCACCCTGGCAGTGCTGGGGATTGCCGCCGCCGTGGGTTTGGTGCCGTTGAACTCGACGATGATCGCCGTGGCACTCCCGAAGATTGCCGAGGATTTCGACATCTCCACAGGAACGACGGGGATCCTGATCACCGTCTATCTCTTCGCGATGCTGCTGGGCCAGCCGCTCGCAGGGCGATTGGGTGATGCGATCGGCAACCGGCGCACGGTGAACATCGCGCTCGTCGGGATGATCGTGTTCTCGACCCTTGCAGCTGCGGCAAGCACGTTTGCGTTGCTGGTCGCCGCCCGCGTCGCCCAGGCGGTGTTCGCCGCCGCCCTGGGGCCGAACGTCCAGTCTCTGTTGCGGGCGATCACACCTCGCTCGCAACAGGGCCGCACGTTCGGGTTGATGGGATCGATGCTTGGCGTGGGAGCGGCGACCGGTCCTGTGATCGGCGGCGTTTTGACGCAGGTGTTCGGGTGGCAGGCGATCTTCCTGTTCAACATCCCAGTCGCCGCAGTCGCACTCATAGTTGCAACGCGCATCAAGCAGCCGGCGGCCAGAGTCGAGGCGCCGGCCGCCGGCCGATCAGCTGACACCTCCAGCCGGATCGCCAACCCGATCTTCATCACCGCCTTCTCACTTCAGGCATTGTCGACGCTGGCCCAATACGCACTATTGCTGCTGACGCCGATCATCCTCGATGCGCGCGGTTGGAAATCGGGTCCGATTGGGGTCGTGCTGTCGGCGTTGACGATCGGGATGATCCTGACCAGCCCAGCCGGAGGCCGTTTCGGCGACCGCTATGGCCGTCGGTCTCCCTCACGTGTCGGCCTGTTGGTTGCGACGGCGGCGATCGTGGCGTTACTGATCGGAGGGCCATCGATCACCACCGCCGTGCTCGTTATCGGGCTGGCGGCGTTCGGGTTCGGGCTCGGCATGGCCGTTCCGAGCCTGATGACGGCCGCACTTGAATCGGTACCGATGCACCGCACCGGGGCAGCCGCAGGTGTGCTTTCGATGAGCCGCTACGTCGGCAGCATCATCACGAGTATCGCCGTATCCGTGTTCGTGGCGTCCGATGCCGGCGGCTCACGGATCGTGCTGACGATCGCCACGGTAGCGATGGCTCTCGCCGTCGCAGGCACAGTAGCCCTACCCGGAAAACACCCCCCACCCCAGACCTCCCCTGCCAACGCGTGAACAAGTTGCGCAAATAGTGCGCAAGTTGTTCACGCGTTGACGAGGAGGGCGGCGGGATCGGGCAAGGATCGGGCAAGGATGGAGCGATGGAACTCAACATCGCACTCGAGTGGGCAGCCCAACGGCGCAATGCCGCACTCATCACGATCCGGTCCGACGGTCGCCCCCAGTCGTCTGATATCGCCTATGTGGTCGACGGTGGCTCGTTCATCATCTCGGTCACGCATGACCGCGCCAAGACCCGCAACATGGCACGCGATCCGCGCATCGTGCTGCACATCTCCGAGCCGTCGTCGTGGTCGTATGTCTCGTTCGACGGCACGGCTGAGCTGTCGCCGGTTGCCGTTTCGGCCGACGACGAGACGAACAATCGTCTGGTCGACTACTACCGGGCGGTCGCAGGCAGCGAGCATCCCGACTGGGCCGAGTACCGACAAGCGATGATCGACGAAGGAAGACTGATCGTGCGATTCACGCCGACCTCCGTCGTCGGCCAGATCAACGGCTAGTGCCGCCCGCGAACCAGGCGGCGAGGCGTGCGAATCCTTCGTCGAGCGTGATCGACGGCTGCCACTGCAGCGCCGCTCGGGTCGAACGTTGATCGAACCAGTGGGCGGTCGAGAGTTGCTCGGCGAGGAAGCTCGTCATCGGTGGATCATCCGTGCGTCCTGTGCGGTGCCAGATCTGCTCGGCGACAGATCCACCGCGCTTGGCGACCTGGGCCGGAACGTGACGAGGCGACCACTCGATGCCGGCGGCAGCGACGATCCGGGCCACCACCTCGTGGACCGTGCGTGGTTCTCCGTTGGACACCACCAACGCCTGTCCACCGAGTTCGTGTGCCCGATCGACACCAGCGACCAGAGCGTCGGCGGCGTTGTCGACAAAGGTGGTGTCGATCAGCGCAGCACCCGAACCCACCAGGGCGAGCCGCCCCTGGCGCGCCTTGTCGACGATCCGGCCGACGAGCTGGGTGTCACCCGGCCCCCACACGAGGTGTGGCCGGATCGCCACGATCGGCATCGCCTCAGACGTGGCATCGAGGGCGAGCAGCTCGGCCATCGCCTTGCTGGTCGCGTAGTGACCGCGGGTGGCCGATGGGTCAGCGGGTTCCGCCGCCGCGCCAACCAGGGCCGCCCCGGCGTGTGCGACCGCAGGCGACGACACGTGCACAAACGCCGACACGCCGGCCGTGAGAGCCAGCTCGATCAGCAGCGCCGTGCCGTCGACGTTGATCTGCTGGTACTCGCCCCAGGTGCCGGTCACACCGACCTTGGCGGCCAGGTGCACGACCGCGTCCTGACCGGCACACGCCCTTTCGACGGCTGCTCGATCGGTGATCGAGCCGAGCACTTGAGTGACGGACTGCCCGGGTTGATCGACCGCGTTGCGTTGCAGCGTTGTTACGACATCGCCACGCACCACCAGGCGCGCCACAAGGTGCTGACCGATCATGCTGGATGCCCCCGTGACCAGAACGTTCACAGCTTGCGCAACCTCCCACCGGCGAGTGTGCGCGAGGCCCACGCGGCGACCCGGGTGCGATCGATCTTCGAGTTGTGACGGCGGTCGACTGGCAGCCGCGGCACCTCGAACACCGCCACGATGTCGGAGCCGACCTGTCGAATCGCATCGATCGCGTCGAGCCCCGCCAAACGCGGGTTGCGCGGTGGCTCGATCGGCTCGATCACGGCAACAAACTGTTGAATCCCTGCTGGGCCGACACCGACGACGGCCGCCAACGCGACACCCTCGATCGACTCGATCGCCTGCTCGAGCCGAACGGGAGCGACCGGCCCATCGATCGATGAGATCACATCGCTCAACCGTCCACCGATCCAGAGCCGGCCGAGCTCGTCGAGATGCCCGACGTCACCGGTCGAGTGTGATCCCGATGGTTGCGAGGCAACGAACTCGGTGTGCCACAGCCGGTCGTAGCCCGTTCGGGCGTGGGCGGCCCGAACGACGACCTCGCCGAGCACGCCCGGCTCGCTGGTGAGTTCGCCGGCCGCATGACCGAGCGCGTCGAGCCGGCGGATCTGCACATCGACGTTGGCGAGTGGCTGCCCGACGCACACGCCGTCGCCCCCGGTGGCCGCCTCGATCTCGGTCAGACCGATGCTGGCGACCGGCAGGCATTCGGTCATGCCATAGGGCGTGTGGGCCGTGGCCTTGGGAAACAGGTTTGCCGCCGCCCGCAGCAACGCGGGGCGCACAGGGGCGCCAGCCGACAGCACGATCCGAACCCCACCGAAAGCGGCACGATGCGCATCGGTCAGATCGTCGGCAGTTCGAACGACATTGGCCCATGCCGCGGGCGAGGCAAACACCATCGTTGCATCGGCAACGACGACCGCATCGCCGAGCGCCACCGCGGTCAGCGAGCCGGGAGCGGCAACGTTCATGTTCGGCACGACCGACGACAGCCCCATCGCCGGGCCGAACAGAGCGAACGGAGCGAAGGCGGCGACCAGCCGATCGTCGGTGGTGATGCCGTACAGCTCGACGAGCGCATCGCGCTGGGCCTCGATCTGGCCATGTCGATACACGACGCCCTTCGACGGCCCCGTCGAACCGGACGTGAATACCACGGCGGCGAGATCGGTGCTTTGGGGCGGGTCAGCAAGTACGCCCGGAGCGGCGCGCAGTGACGCCAGATCGGCGATCACTCGCAGTGCTCGCCGTTGCGGCGCCGCCAGTGGGCTGGTGCTGATCCGACAACCCGGCCAACGCATCGCTTTGGCGGCTGCCAGCGCCTTCGGGATGCCGACCAGGTATGCCGGGTCGGCGGCCTTGATCGCGGCACTCATGCCCGTCGGTCCGAGCCCCGAGTCGATCAGCACGATCACGGCACCGGCGCGCCAGCAGGCGTACAACGAAACGGCGAGGTCGACCCCCGGTGGAACCATCAGTGCCACGCGGTCACCCGGCAGTACGCCGACGCCGGCAAGCCCGGCAGCGGTGGCTTCGACCAGGCCGGCGAATTGCGAAAACGGGATGCTCTCGGCGGCGCCCATCAGTTCGGCGATGGCCAGCTTGTCACCGAGCTCGCCGTGCATGTTGAGCAGTGTCGACGGATGGTCATCACCGACGGCCCGAACGGCAGCCTGATCGTTCAGAATGCCGAGCCAGTCGATGATCGCACCAACGGCGTCGACATCCTCTGACACGAAGTGACCGGCCTTCGGATACCGATGGACGTTGGCGTGCGGCAGCCGATGCCCGAGATCGTGCAGGTACAGGTCGGAAAACACCTTGTCTTTCGACCCCCACAGCAGCAGGGTCGGAACATCCTGCAGCAGATCGAGATCGGCGGCGATGCGGTCGAGTGCGTTGGCGCTCGGATGCTCAGGGTCGAGCGGGATGTCGGCCACGAACTCGGCGATCGCGTGACGCCGATCAGCAGTGAGATACGGCGCCAGGAAACCGCTTTGCACTTCTGCCGATGGCCTGGGGCGCGACATCGCGAGCGCGCCTTTGATGAACGACGTCGTTCTGACCGTGACGTTCTGCAACATCGGACGCGACCGCGTCAGGCGGATCAAGCTCGGTGCCGGAGAGCCCTCTGGTTGGTGCACGGCGGTGTTCATCAGCACGACGCCGCTCAACTGGTCGAGATGACGCTGTGCCCATCCGAGCGAAATCGGACCACCCCAGTCGTGGGCGACCGTCACGATTGGTCCGTCGAGTCCGAGTTCTTCGGTGAGCTCGCACAGGTCGTCGACCCTGGTCGCCAGGCGGCGAACTCCCCCGCTGCGCTCGGAGAACCCCATCTCCAGTTGGTCGACGGCGATCACCCGCACGCCATCGGGTGCTTGCCGAACGAGGTTGCGAAACAGGTACGACCACGACGGGTTGCCGTGCACGCACAGCACGGTCAGGCGTGCGCCCTCGATCTGGTTGTCGAGGATGTGCCACGTTCTCCCGACACCGTCGGTGCGGGGCACACGAACCAACCGCGACCATGCCCGCTCAAGACCGGCGAGGCCACCGGGTGGTGTGCTGGCCGGGGCGGCGAGCGACCCTGTTACCACTGAATTTCGAGGACGCCGGCGTTGAGGCCGGAACCGATGCCGAGACACAGCACCGTGTCTCCGGGTGACAGCTTGTCGGCCTCCAAGGCGAGCGTGATCGGAACTGCCGCCGGCCCGATGTTGCCGTAGTACGGGAACGTCAAGGGCACGCGGTCTGGGTCGACGCCGAGCACGTCGATCATGGCGTTCGTGTGTACTGCCGAGACCTGGTGGAAGATGTAGCGGTCACGCCCACCCCAGGTGTCGCCGGCGCCGGCGTCGTCCCACGCCAACTTCGCCAGTTCGGTGCCGGCGTCGAGCAGTGCCCGGGTGTCGGTCGTCATACGCTCGAGCGAACCGACGCACAGCTCGTGGTGCTGCGTCGCGGCGTGGAAGAAGCCGCGCAACATGCGGTGGCTGCCCGGATTCTCCGAATGGCGTCCGATCACAGCGGCGGCGGAGCCCGACCCCAAGGTCAACGAAGCAAAGTTGGCGATGATGTCTGCCAGGCCTTCGCCGTTTTTGTTGAGGTAGTTGATCGTGTTGTCGTAGATCTCTTGTGTGCCCTCGCCGTCGACGATCAGGGCGTAGTCAATCTGGCCCGCGTCGATCATGATGCCGGCGAGGTGCATGGCGTTCATGAATCCGAGGCAGGCATTGACGAGGTCGAAGTTGAGACAGGTGGTCTCCAACCCGAGCGCGTTGTGAACCGTGACGGCACTCGACGGCTCGAGCCGCGCACGACACACGCTGGTGTCGATCATGAGCCCGATCCTCGACCGGTCGATACCGGATGCAACGATCGCCTTTTCGCCGGCCATCGCGGCGGCATCGGTGAAGGTGACGTCTTCGGGCCATTGGCGACGCTCGCGGATTCCGGCCAACGATTCGAGCAGGCCGGGCGTTCCGTTGGTGCGTTCGTAGAACGGTGCCAGGCGCTCGTCGACCGAAGCAGATGAGATGACCATTGGCGCTTCGCAGGCCTGTATCGAGACGACGGCGACGTCCTCAAAGCTGAAGTTGGCATTCTTGGTCATGGTTTCCTGCAAAGTCCTGCTAGTCGTTGGGCAACACCCTATTCGCCAGAGGGCCCGTCCGGACTCACGTGGGACCTGAAACGGGTCGGACCCTCCAGTATCCGCGCACACAGCGAGCGCGGCCCCGTCGTCGTGCGATGAATGCTGGTGGCGATGGCACCCTGCTGGCGGTGCTCCTCCTGTGCACGATGCCCAAACGCGAACTACCGTTCCCGCGATCTTCGATCGGAGCGCACATGACGTACACCTTCGCCAAACGAACCACCGGACTTCGCTCGTCGGCGATCCGCGACCTGTTGAAGGTCACCGAGATGAGCGACATGCTGTCGCTCGCCGGAGGGCTTCCAACGCCCGACAGCTTTCCGCTGGCGGACCTTCGCAGGGAGGCCGACCGCTTGCTCGGCGAGTATGGGCCGCGGGTCGTGCAATACAGCGCCACCGACGGCGTGACAGAACTACGCCAATGGATTGCTGACGAATACACCTCGATCTTGGGCCGGCCGATCGCCGTCGAGGGCGAGATCGTGGTCACGCACGGCTCGCAACAGGCGCTCGATCTGCTCGCCAAGGTGCTCGTCGATCCGGGTGACGTCGTCGTATCCGAATCCCCCGCCTATCTCGGAGCGGTGCAGGCGATCGAACTGTTCGAGCCGCGTTTCGAGGTGATCCCCGGTGACGAACACGGCATGCAGGTCGAGCTGTTGGCGGAACGGCTCGAGGCCGGATTACGGCCGAAGTTTGTGTACGTAGTGCCCAACTTCCACAACCCATCCGGCGCAACGATGTCGTTGGAGCGTCGCAAGCATCTCGCTGCCCTCGCCGATCGGTACGGGTTGCTGATTGTCGAGGACGACCCCTACGGCGCGATCCGGTTCCATGGCGACCCGCTGCCACCCGTCGCCAGCTTCACGAATCGGGTCGTTTATCTCAGCACATTCTCGAAGATCGTGGCCCCTGGGTTCCGGGTGGGCTGGATGATCGGGCCACCCGAAGTGATGGGATGGGTCGCCCGCGCCAAGCAAGCCGCCGACCTGCACACATCGACCTTCGCCCAGCTGTTGCTGGCGAACGTCGTCGGGCGGGACGGCTGGCTCGATGCCCAGAAGGCCCGGATCGTGCCGATCTACCGCGACCGCTGCGACGCCCTGTCGGACGCGCTCGAGTCGACACTCGGAGATCAAATCCGGTTCCACCGCCCCGATGGCGGAATGTTCCTGTGGTCGACATTTCCCAATATTGCCGACACCACCGCGCTACTGCACCACGCCCTGCAAGCCGGCGTCGCGTTCGTGCCTGGCAACGCCTTCACGATCGATCAGGCCCCCGACTCGAAAGCCCGCTTCGCGTACTCCACGCTGTCGCCCAACCTGCTCGGCGAAGCCGCCGCTCGGCTTGCCAACGCCGTCGCCAAGTGTTGAACCGGGTGGGCGCGTCGGCAACACTGGGCGGATGATCGACCTCGACGACGACTTCGACGGCACCTTCCCCTTCGCCCCCCACATCTTCGACGGGCACGGGTTTCGCCAGCACTACGTCGACGAGGGGCCTCGCAACGGCCAGGTCATCGTGTGCCTGCACGGCGAGCCGACCTGGGGCTATCTCTACCGCAACCTGATCGCGCCATTCAGCCGGCAGCACCGCGTGATCGTGCCCGACCACATGGGATTCGGAAAGTCGGAGACGCCTCAGGATCGCGACTACACGCTGAAGACGCATGTCGAAAACCTGGTGTCGCTGGTCGAACACCTTGGGCTGCGCGACATCACGCTGGTTGGGCAGGACTGGGGCGGGCCGATCGCCACGGCGTTCACCGTGCGCCATCCCGAGCGGGTCAGGCGGATCTTCTTCGCCAACACGATCGCCGGTTACGGCGGTGTCAACGATCCAGACATCCCACGCATCAGCGACTCGCCGTGGTTCAAGTGGATCGACGACGGTCTCCAGTCGGGCCGCACCGAGCAGGTGCTCCGCAACGCCGGTTCGACGGTGTTGTCGGTGATGAAGATCATCGGCTTCCAGAACTCGGCCGCCGTCACCGACACCTGGATTCGCGCCTACTCGGCTCCGTTCCCCGACTGGGATTCGGCGATCGGCGCCTACGAGTTTCCGATCGACGCCCACAGCGGGCGAATCGCCCCGTATGTAATCGAGGGCGCCTCCGGCGTGCCCGATCTGGTTTCGAAACCGGCAATGCTGATGGAGGGCATGGACGACCGCGCCATCCCGCCGGCCTTTGCGATCGCCGATTTCCGTGCCCTGTGGCCCAACGCGCCGGTCGTCGAGATGCCGGGCGTCGGGCACTTCTGCCAGGAGGACGCCCCCGAGGTGCTGGTCACCAACCTGCTCCAGTTCATCCAGTCCAACCCGTAACGCTTGTCAGGTTGGCGCCTGCGCGCCTGACGGCACACCGCCCTACCCGGTCGGTCGGTTGGTATCGCTGAACGGCAGCCCACGGTCGGGTGCCGACTGTTTCGGCAGTCCGAGCACGTTCTCACCGAGGATGTTGTGCTGGATCTCGTCGGTACCGCCGGCGATCGACTGTGCCGGCGTCGACACCAGCACCTCGGCGATCACGGAATCGATCGGATCGTCGGTCTTGGCGAGCATGGCACTGGCACCAGAGATCATCGAGTGCACATGGTTGCAGCGGCGCGCCACCTCGGACAGCGCCAGTTTGCCGATCGACCCCTCCGATCCCGGTGGCCGCCCCAACGCGCGAGCAGCGCTTGCCCGTTCGGCGGTCCATTCGGCGGCCCGTTGGAAGCTGATCAACTTCATCATCGCCTGCCGCACGACCGGATCATCGCTTTTGCCCATCGATCGTGCTCGCCCGACTACCAGGTCGATGCGGCCCTGACGCTGGGGATACCAGACATAGGTTTTGTTGTACTCGGCGGCCTCCTCTTTGGCTTCGTCGATAACCCGACCGATTGCGCCGGCGGCGAAGCTGGCATCACGGTTGGTCGCGAACGAGCGTTCGTGGGCGAGCGTTCCTCTGGCGACCGCCCACCCGCCACCGATCTCGCCAACGATGTTCTCGTGAGGGATACGAGCGTCGGTCAGGAACACCTCGTTGAACGACGCATGGTTGTTCATCTGTCGGATCGAGCGGACTTCGATGCCGGGTTGGTGCATGTCGAGCACGAAGTAGGTGATCCCTGCGTGTTTAGGAGCGTTCCAGTCCGAGCGAGCGGCGAGGATCGCCATATCGGCGTGGTCGGCGGATGTGTTCCAAACCTTCTGGCCGTTGACGATCCACTCGTCGCCATCGCGCACGGCGGTCGCCTGAAGGCCCGCCAGATCAGACCCGGCGCCCGGTTCGCTGAACAGCTGGCAGAACGTGAGCTCGCCGGTCAGCGTGCGGCGCAGGTATTTGTGCTTGAGTTCGTCGGAGGCGTGGTCGTACATTGTCGGTGCGGCCAGCCCGACACCGACACCGAGCGGTGTGGAGACACCACCCGCTCGCCGAATCGCGTTGTGGGCGACCCGATCCGCCCAGGCCGGAAGATCCCTACCGAACCATTCCGCGCTCCATGAGGGAACCGCCCAACCCGAATCCACCAGCAGTTGGCGCCATTCGAGCAGCGACAGGGTGGGGTCCCATGCCGAGCAGAACCAGGCGAGCGCATCTCGTTCGACGGCAGTTTCAGTGATCGTCATGGCGGTCGCTCCGATTGTTCGGCTGGTGCTTCGACGTTAGATGCTCAAGTGGTTTCCCGACGGCTCGACACGTGTGGTTTGCGGCCGATTCGGTCCGAGGTTTGATGTGCTCATTTCGAGGAGTGAAACGAACCGGCCCAGCGAAGCTAACATCGGCGGACGCCCACATATCGGCTCGTCCACTTTCGAGGCGAGCCTTTCAAACCGAACCGCCTGACGGGTGATCCCGATCTCGAGGAGTCCTGACGATGACCAAGAAGTCGACCACGACGTCAGGAAGCACAACAAAAACTGATTCATCGAACACCTACCCAATCCGCGCCGTCGAACGAGTCTGTGACATCCTCGACCTGCTGCAACACTCGCGTGAGGGTGTGTCACTTCCTGACGTTGCCGCGGTCACATCACTGCCGAAGAGTTCGGCATTTCGATATCTTTCGGCTCTCGAGGGTCGCAACTATGTCGAGCGTGACGAGCAGACCGCGTTGTACCGAGTCGGACTCGCCTTCCAACCCCACAACGCCCGCCAACTCGAGGCATTCCTCGGTCAGGCCAGCGGTCCGCTCCGACGACTCCGCGACGACACGGGCGAGACTACGAATCTCGGCACACTCGATGGGGCGATGGTCGTTCACAGTCTCGTCTTTGAGAGCAGCCAGATGATGCGCCTCGCTGCCCGAGTCGGCGATCGTGCCCCAATCCACTCGACCGCGATGGGTAAGGCGATGGCAGCTGAGCTCCCTGATGAGCGTGTTCTGACGATGTTAAACGCAGTCGAGATGACGCCGTTCACCGACAACACGATCACCACTCCAAAGGCGTACATGTCTGCCCTCGAGGTGGTCCGGCAGCAGGGATACGCAATCGACGAACTCGAGAATCAGGCCGACGGTCGATGCGTAGCCGTAGCACTCCAGGGGATGCCCTTCCCGTGCGGCATCAGTGTCAGCGCCCCAGCACTCAGATTGACCCGCGACAAGGTGCCAGGCGTCGTCAAGCAACTTCGCCGTGTCGGGCTCCAGCTCGTCCGCGACTTCCTCACCGAAGCCTGAGACCTGGATGAATCGGGTCAGCGCGGTTCGTCTCCTTGTTGTGCGATCAGCCCGTAGAACTCGGGGCGCCTGTTCTGCTCGAAGTCGAGGAAACCTCGGTAGCGCACCGATTCGTCGAGATCGCACTCGTGGATCACGAGCTCGTCACCGAGCGTCGTGCTCTGAGCAACGATTTCACCGGATGGCGAAATTATCGAGGTAAGTCCGATCTGGCTCACGCCTTCTTCGACGCCTGCTTTGCCAACGGCCACCACCCATGCTGCGTTTTGATTCGCGCCCGCCTGCATGCACAGCTCGTGATGAAAACCGACGAGACGATCGAGTTCCGGGTACTCCGGGATGTTGTCCGGCGTGTTGTAGCCGATCAAGATCATCTCCGCCCCACGAAGGCCGAGCAGACGGTATGACTCGGGCCAGCGCCGATCGTTGCAGATCGACATTCCCAGGGTTCCACCGAATGCGTTCCACGTGCAAAACCCGAGGTCCCCGACATCGAAGTACCGTTTCTCGAGATTCTGAAACGGGTTGTGCGGACGATGCTCGAAGTGCCCTGGCAGATGGATCTTTCGATGCTTTCCCACGATCCGCCCGTCCGGGCCTACGAGAACGCTCGAGTTGAATCGCCTCACCCGACCATCGACGGTGACCAGTTCCGCGTACCCGAGACAAAAGCCGATTTCGAGCCGAGCGGCCTCGTCGAACAACGCCTGAGTGTCTGGCCCAGGCATCTCGCGTTCGAACCAGCTGTCGAGTTGCTCGACGTTGTCGATCCACCAGTGGGCAAAGAATGAGGTCAGCGCGCATTCGGTAAACACGACGAGTTGACAGCCGGCAGCATCCGCTTGCCGCATCTGGACGAGCAGCCGCTCGACGACCTCGACGCGACTGGCGCTTCTCTCGACAGGTCCGGACTGGGCTGCGGCGACGGTGACAATTCTGGACACGGCGTCAGGCCTGGCAAGCATCGGCGAAGGTCGCGAAAACAGGGCTCGACCACGCTTGCGCACCGTCATGCTGCAGCACCCGCAGCCAGTACGCATTGCAGCCGGGATGTGGATCGGGGTCGACGAAACTTCCGGCGCACGACGGCGATGGCAAGCCCGTTGGCAAACGCTGCAACCGCACGGTTCGAGCCGGGTCGGTGGCATCGACGACGAACGGGCGCTCGCCGAGCTCGCCGAGCGGGACACTGAAGGTCAAAGGGCCCGTTGCGAAATTTAGCCGGCCGGCCGATCCGCTCGACGGGTCGAGTTCGAGAATCACCCCGTCCCAATCACCAGCGGTGATCGAACGCCAGTTGACAACGGTTTCGGTCCAGCCGCCGAGGCCCTCGTCAGGTGTATCGAAGGCATACCCGGACACGTTGATGATCCGCGCCCCGTCGAGCCGGAGCTGGCCGTCCCAGACCATTCGCGATTGACGCCAGTTGCCCTGTGCGCTGGCGCCCCGCCAGGCGATCCGGATCTCATTGGAGGGTGTCGGGTCGGATGGTTCGAGCGGCACGTCGTACAGCTTGTGTGTGTCACGCCAGACTTCGACCGTGTCGAGCGGCGCGGTGCCCTCCACACGAAACCGGATGGTGGGCGGTTCGGCGGCGTCGTATTCGGTGCCGTACGGGTGACCGTCACACTCGAATTCGAGCAGTATCCGTTCTCCGGTCGTGGCGTAGCACCGCCGATCGCGCATCGCCGTCCACAGTGCCTGGCGGGTGAGTTCTGGCAGGACGAATGCGGTCAGGCCGCCACGCACGTTACGCACCGACATGTGGCCGGGATGGCTGGCGCCGGGTCGTCCGTCGACGCCGTCGCTTCCGGCGATGACACCCATCCGGTAGCCGCGTTCGAGCGCCTCGAGCATGAACCACTCGGAGGTGGCGTGGGTCGAGTGGACTTCGATCAGGCGCTCGATCGCCGGTTCCTGCCAACGCAGATTGGTGGTGCGCCCACCGACGTGCAGGGCGATCACGACATCTTGGTCGCGGTAGTTGGCGTGCAGGTCGCCGACGTGGGGCAGGTCGGTGCCGAGGTCGCTGACGTCGGCGACGAACTCGTGGCTGCATCGCCGAAGCTGAGCCTGATCGCCCGGGAAGTAGACGTTGCGGTCGCCGCCCAACGGGGTGAGTGCCGACCACTCGACCCCCAGCAGCGGGACGAATCGACCGGGTTCATGCATCTCGCGGGTGACCGACTCGTTTTCTTCCCATTCGGGGGCGGTCACCATGTAGCAGTTCGCTTGGTGGCTGCCCACGTCGCAGCCGGCGAAGTCGCGCGCATGACGGTAGTAGTTCGACACCGAGCGCGCACCGCAACCGACCAGTGATTGGGCATGCATGTCGCCCCAGAACAAGCGCTCGCCTGGTTCGACGTCGCACACGATGGGATTCGTGACGGCAGCCAGATTTCCATCGCGCTGGCGCACCCCGAGGCGATGCACACCCGCCTCGTTCAACATGGCGTCGATTCGGTTGAAGCTACCCTCGGTCGAACGCACACTTCCACCCAGACTGTCCGCGCCATCTATCAGGAATTCGCCATCGAATCCGGTGGCTGGATTGCCCCACAGGTCTTCGACACGGAGGTGGATCTGAAACCGCTCGCCCACGGCAACCCGACTCGGCGCAGATGCCACGAGAGTTTGAGCGTGTGTTCCCTCGACTGCGACCTCGACCAGGGCGATCTCGATCCAGTCGGCGCCGACGCCACATTGCAGCCTGACGCTGAGTGGTGACGCCTCTTCGATGAACGTCTGCGTACGGGCCCCGGGCGAGCCCCCCAGCACGTCACCAAATCGAAGTTCGATCAGTTCACCGGCAGCGAGCGGCGCCAGCGCTTCCACATAAAGCACATGGTCGAACGGATGCCAGGGGTACACCACCTCGGTCCACCATCGAAGCGGAGCGCCGCTCACGGTTTGCACCGTGAGAAAATCGGCGGCCGTAGGATCGTTTGCCTGTGGGACGCCCCAGTCGCTGGGCCAACGTCGAGCCAGTGCGAGGCGGCCACCACATTCGAGCGCTCGCGATGTCCGGAAAGACACGGTCCAGCGCGACATCGTTCCAGCCTCGATCCGCTGAGGGCATGTCGACTCGACCCGTCCCAACCTGCCGGAGTGGTCGAACTCTAATTCGAACATACAATTCTCCAGTGGTGTGGGCCAACGCCCACCAAACTAGCACCCTGAATGAAACGGCTGTTTCCCCCATTGGAATGGCAGATGGGCGAGGGTTGTAACCTTCAGGCACACTCCATCACCATGCCAGGGGCAACATCATCATGGATCTCGAAACACCCACCGCAGGCGACGCCGGCTCCGAAGCAGCGCAACCTTCGGCAAACAACTCGAAGGGCTTTCCGCTCGGTGCTGGCGCTGCAACCGGATGGTGCGTCTTCGATGCCGACATTCCATATCCGGTCGCCGTGATGTTCGACTCGGCGATCGACCACAACAGCAGGACGATGAAGGGTTTCTGCGAACGCAGCCATGTATCTCTCGCACCCCACGGCAAGACAACCATGGCACCGGCACTCTTTCGGCGCCAGATCCGCGACGGTGCCTGGGCGATGACTGCCGCAACAACGTGGCAGGCCAAGACGATGCGGGAGGCCGGAGTGAATCGGGTCCTGATCGCCAATCAGGTCGTCGTTCCGGGCGAGATCGAATGGTTGGCGAAATCGCTCGACGAGGGCTTCGAGGTGTACTGCTACGTCGACTCCGTCGAGGGTGTCGAAATCATGAACGAGACCTTGGCGCGCCGCGATTCCGTCAATCGGCTTCCGGTGCTGCTCGAGATGGGAATCGTTGGAGGACGGACAGGCGTGCGCACGATCGCCGACGGTCTGCTCGTCGCCGCCGCTGCGGCCCGGTCCCCCCATCTCGCCCTGACAGGAACATCCGGGTTCGAGGGGATTCTAGGGCCGATCGGAGATCGACCTGTCGAAGAGCGGGTCGACGAGTTCCTCGACCAGATCGTCGAACTAACGCACGCAATCGAAGCCAACGGTTGGTTCGAGCCGACGCCAGAGGTGATAGTCACCGCCGGTGGCAGCGCGTTCTTCGACCACGTCGTCGACCGTTTCGGGCACGTCAGTATCGAATCTCCGCTCCGGATCGTGATCCGCAGCGGCTGCTACATAAGCCACGATGACGGCTCGCTGCACCACGTCTCGCCGATGGGTGAGACCCCGCGCACTGCGCACGGCGATCGGCTCGTGTCGGCGATCGAGATATGGGGCGTGGTGCTGTCACGACCCGAGCCGACGCGGGTCCTGGTGGGCATCGGCAAACGCGACGCCTCGGCCGACGGCCTATTACCGATCCTAAAGAAGGTCCGCCGCCGCGGTTCGACAGAGGTCAAGGCTGTTGCGGGGACTCGGGTCGTAGAGATCAATGACCAACACGCATTTCTCGAAGTCGATCCGGCAGATCCGCTCGGCGTGGGCGACCTCGTCGGTTTCGGCATCTCACATCCGTGCACGACATTCGACAAATGGCGGGCGATCCCGATCGTCGACGACGACTATCGAGTCGTCGAGATCGCCGAAACACTGTTCTGACGGTCGAGTTGCCAGTTATCAGTATTGGGCGTCGCGCTCGTAGGGAAACATCGGTCGAGGTCGATACTGGTACTCGAGCGCGCTGACATCGGCACTCGTACAGCCAGGCGTGTTGAGCTGGATCATCTCGGCTGCGATCGGTTCGTAGGTCGCACGCGGCGAGTGAACACCCTTGGCAACGATGATCGGCTGCGTCAGAGGGTCGAGGCCGGCGCTGACGAGTTCTTGTCGGCTGGTGTTGCCCCGAGGACGTGACGTCAGCAGCACCATGTGATCGTCGTCGGTGTGGACCAGCGCCCGTGGACCGGCGTCGTAGAAGCGAAAGCCGCCGTGCGTGGGCCCGTTGTCTTCGAACTTCCCGTCATCGAGCATCTGGAGGACTCCGCGAATCGCCACGGGTTCGCCGTGCAGCTGATCGGTCTTGCCGCCAACTGAGAGCTCGACCGTGGCACCGACGCCGGCGACAGCACAGGCGGCGACAGAGGCTGGATCGCACAATGAGTGGAACAGTCCACCCACGCCGAGACGCTGTGCCGCCGCCAACACGTGGGTCGAGTCGCCAGGGCTGCCACCTCCGACGTTGTCGCCGACGTCGAGCAGGACGACCGGGTGGGCTTCTGACCGAGCGGCGCGACGAAGTGCATCGTCGATCGCAACCCCGTCGCCTTCGAGTTCCGTGCGAACCTCCCACGCCGCGTGGGCCAGTTCGCGAGCGATTACGCCGGCCAGCTCGGCGTCATCATCGGTGACCGCCAAGAACGCCATACCCATCTCTTCCACATCGGCGTACGGGAACCCCTCTGCGATGCTGACGGACAACACACCGGGTCGAGTCGCTGCCTCGGCAGCGAGTGCGACCAACTCTTTCATCGGCGAATCGCTGGTGCCTTGCCGCAGAATGTTCACCGCCAGCGGTGGCTTTTCGAGAGCCATCACGGGGTGGATCTCGCCACGAACCACGCGGAAAATCAAATCGGCGCACTGCCTAGCGCGGAGGCGAGGATCGAGATGCGGGTTCGTCATGTAGATGTTGACGACGGTGGCGCGTTCGACCATTCTAGCCGACACGTTGGCATGCATGTCGTAGGTGATCCCGATCGGAACGTCGGCACCTAAGCGCTCTCGTATGCGTTCGAGTACTTCACCATCGGCGTCACGATGGACTTCGGAGGCGGCGGCGCCGTGCAGCCCCAGCAGAACGGCATCCCATGGCCCACCGTCATCGAGCGCAGCCAGCAACCGGGCGATGATCGTGTCGAGCGCCTCTGCAGTGATCGTTCCCATCGGATTGAGGTCGAAATACACCAAGGGCACAAGTTCTACGTCGGCGTCGGCTGCTGCCGCTTCGATGAAGCCCGCCAAGGTGGCTTGCGATTCGGCGTATTTGGCGATCAGCCCGTCACCCTCATCAGGGCCACTGGCCAGGAACTGCTGCAAGCTTGCCGGCACCGGAGCGAACGTGTTCGATTCATGGTGGAAGCCGAGGGTCGCGACGCGCATGAGATTCCTTTGCTGTGAAGAGATGACCGACTAGGCGGGCGAGGGGCTGGAGACCCGACGCAGTACTTGTCCGGGGCGATCGACGCCGATCGTCCCGTGATCCAACATGACGTGGCCGCCGACGATCACGACATCGATGCCAGTTGGTGGACCGGCGCTTTGGCCGAACTCTGAGTTGTCGATGACCGTCTCAGGATCGAAGATCACGACGTCGGCAACCGCCCCGACGGCAAGCGTGCCCCGGTCGGTCAGGCCCAGCCGGCGAGCCGGCTCGGCGGTCATCTTGCGCACCGCGTCGGCCAGTTCGAGTACCCCCTTCTGGCGGGCATACACGCCCAGAACGCGAGGAAAAGTTCCGAAGTTGCGCGGGTGTGGACAGGCGGTGGGTTGCTCGAGCGGGATCGCGTTCCCATCCGATCCGATGACCGACAATGGATGAGCAAGGAATTTCGCAACGTCTTGCTCACTGCGGTAGAAGAGCACCACTTGCAATTGGTTGCCATATCGCTCGCACAGCTGCAATGTCAGTTCGTAGGGATCGACTCCCTCGTCGGCGGCGAGCTCCTCGAGCGTCTTGGCGATGCCGTATCCGTCGGGGCTGCTGCTCACGACGAAGCGGTCCCACAACCACGGAATCCCACCGAACCAGCCTTCGGTCATGTCGTCGAGGGCGCGTTGGCGTTGTTCGGGGTCGGCGAGCCTGGCGCACATCGCCTCGGTGCCACCGGCTTGCAGCCATGGTGGGAGGTATTGCGTCAACGACGAAGACGAGGCATCGTAGGGATAAACGTCGAAGAAGATGTCGATGCCCTCCTCGCGCGCCTCGTCGAACATGGTCAATAGTTCAGCTCCGTGCCCCCATCGATCCGGGCGATTGATCGCAAGGTGGCTGAACTCGACCGTGACGCCTGTTTGCCTGCCGATGTCGATCGCCTCAGCCACCGATGCACGTTCGTCCGGCGCGATCGCCCGCGCATGTGTGGCGTACAGCGCACCTCGGGCGGCCAGCACACGCGCCAACGCGGCGACCTCGTCGAAGTCGCCATACGAGCTGGGCACGTGGGTCAACCCGGTGCTCATTCCAAACGCCCCCTGTTCGAGGGCGAGGTCGAGATCGCGTTCCATCCGACCCAGTTCCTCGGCGGTGGCCGGCCGTTTGTCGACGCCCATCGCTGCCACCCGCAGCGTGCCATGACCGGCCAATGGGGCGACGTTGATCGCCAACCCCTGCTCGTGCAATGCGTCGGCATACCCATCGAAATCGGTCCACCATGGGGTGATCGGGGCCGTGGCCCGAGCAAGATGATCGGCGTGCAGGTCGAGCCGTTCAGGTTCGATCGGGAAGGCCGCGAATGAACAGTTACCGACCACCTCGGTCGTCACACCCTGGCGCAGCTTGCTTTCACCGGTACCGTCGGCGACCAGGGTCAGGTCGGAATGGGTGTGGATGTCGATGAAGCCTGGGCACACGACCCGACCGCCGGCATCGATCGTTCGAGCAGTTGCGGCGTCGGCATCGATGATGCCGACGGCGGTGATACGGCCACCGGTGATACCGACGTCGCCCGGTCGGGATGGGGCCCCCGTACCGTCGATCAAAGTGGCATTGCGGATAATCAAGTCGAACATGTCGTACCTCGCATGAGTGAGCACAGTCGTCGAGCGACCGTATCACAGAAATGAAACTACGAATCCACTAGATGAAAACTGTTACCTTCGGTCTGGTGAACACCGACACGCATGACGAACTCACACCCGCCGGACACCCGCGCAGATCGGATGACGACCAAGCTTCCCCAGGCTGGACACCGATCGCGACCGCTATCTCGAGTCATCTTCCGTTCAGCCCAGCCGTCGAAGCGAACGGGTTCGTCTTCGTCTCGGGCCAAGCCTCGGTCGATGCCACCGGAGCCATCATCTCTGGCACATTCGAAGAGGAGATGCGCCGGTCGATGGCTAACGTCGAGGGTGTCCTCGCTTCGGCGGGTCTGACACTGCGAAACGTGGTACGGGTTACCAGCTACGTCCATGACTCAGCCGACGGGCCTCTCTACAACGAGATCTATCGTGACTATTTCAGTCCGCCGCTGCCTGCCCGAACAACGATCTCGAACTGTCTCTCACCGGCGCTCAAGTTCGAGGTCGATGTGATCGCCGTGCGCCCGAACTAACGAATCGACGAGCGGCTCGGCCCCCGCTCAGGCCTCGGTGGCATCCATCAGGCCACGGATGTAGCCGTAGGCAAACAGCCGCCCGAGCATGGTGTATCCAGGTTCGCCGTCGTCCTCGCCAATCAGCTGGGGAACGTGATCCGGCCGAATCGGGCCATCGAACCCGACCTCGCGGTAGGCCCGCATTGCTTCTGCCATGTCGGTTTGCCCGGTGTCTTGCCAGGTCTCGACGAACGACTCGGGCGTACCGATCACATCGCGGAAGTGGACATAGGCGATGTGCGCACCGAGTTGCCTGATAGCGGCCGGGATATCGATGCCCATCTCGGAGAACGTGCCCTGGCAGAAGGCAATCGCGTTGGAGGGGGACGGCACCAAGCTCACCAGACGCTCAAACCCATCGACCGAGTGCATGCAACGATCGTTGCCCAACAACTCTGGAAGCGGCGGATCGTCGGGATGCATGGCCAGCACGACCCCGGCGTCTTCTGCGACGGGAATTATCTCGATGAGAAATGCTTCGAGATTGCTCCAAAGTTCGTCGCGCTTGGCGCCCGGCTCGAGCGATGCCCGGAACGGCTCACGGCCCGGGATCCGGGCGCTCGCCAGATCGCTGAGGTCGAACGCTGTAACCTTCGCCCCGCCCCGCTCGGGGGTGTCTACGCTGGTGCGAATCCAGTCGGTTCCGGCCATGAAGTTGTAGCAAATCAGGGGAACGCCGATCTCACCGAGATGCCGCACCAGCGTCTTCATCTGCGCCATCTCGGTACCGTCATCGCGGCCGAGCTTGATGTTCTCGATCGGCAGGTAGCCCTCGACGACGCCCAACCGCATCCCATACGACTCGATGCGGGCCTTAACCTGGTCGAGCTGGGAGAGATCGGGGCCCGGGTATCGGGCGACGATCTCGGCCACGCCGGTTTGGGCAGCCAAGGTCAGGTTCTCGTGCGAAAGTGGAGTCAATACCGAGGCGAGTTTCATAAATCGTTGACCACCATCTTGAGTCGGACCTCGTGTGGAACTATCTCGTCGCTCGTCAACCCGATCGTGGAGGATGCGCACCAAACCAGGTCGGTCAGTTTGGCTATGCTGCGGCGAGCTTACATATCGGGAGTTGAGCGAGCAATTTGCTCCAGAGCCACGCTACGCGGTTCGTTGCCCGGGCTTGAGGAAGGAAGCGGCTTGAGGCTGGAGAACATGTCATCTATGACGCCCGATGTCGTCGTCGACGCAGCATGCGAGCTCGGCGAAGGGCCGACATGGGATGCCGCTCGTCAACGGCTGCTGTGGTTGGATGTCGATGGTCTTGTCCTCCATCAATTAGACAGCGCCGGACGTCATACCGCTACTGCAACCAAACAGCGCATCAGCGCCGTCGTGCCCGACGTCAACGGCAATCTAGTTGCCGTGGCGGGGCTGTCTGTCGCTCAGATCGATGAGTTCGGCCATCTCGGCAAGACGATCGCGACGCTGCCCCCGGATGGTGATGGACTGGCAAACGATGCTCGGTGCGATCCAATGGGTCGCTTGTGGGTCGGCACCGTCGACCGTTCAGGAGAGCAACAGGCAGGCTTGTTCTGTGTTGCCGACGATGGCTCGGTCAAAAAGGTCCGCAGCGGTATCGCCCTTTCGAACGGCATCGACTGGAGCCCGGATGGCCGAATCTGCCACTACGTCGATTCACTCGCACACCGCGTGGACACCATCCATCTCGATGCCGAAGGACTCCCGATTCGGTCTGAGACACTTGTCCACATCGGCTCGATTCCAGACGGTCTCAGCGTTGATGCAGAAGGCGCAGTCTGGGTCGCCCTCTGGGATGGCGGCGCGATCCACAGGTACACGCCACAGGGACGACTCGACCGCGTCGTAGAGGTACCCGGAGGTTTTATCACGAGTTGCGCCTTTGGCGGCCCCGACCTGACAACCCTGTTCATCACGACCGCACGCAGCGGCCTACCCGAAGCCCAACTTTGCACACAACCGCACGCTGGTGCTCTGTTCGCAATCGATGTCGGTGTGTCGGGCCGGGGTTATACTCCCTTCGGAAATCCCGATCGTGACAAGGTCGGAGCAGCTTGATGGGCAGACTTGATGGTCGTGTCGCGATCGTCACTGGAGCGTCATGGGGCATCGGTGCCGCCGTCGCCGAGGCGTTCGCCGGCGAGGGCGCCAGCGTCGTCGTGAACACGCTTCCGGACGATCGGATGGACGCGTATGCGTCCGAAGTCGTGGCCCGCATCACCGCCGCCGGAGGCGCAGCCATCAAGGTTCCGGCTGACATCAGTGTGCCCGCCGATGTCGGCGCCATGGTTGCCGCTGCTGGCCACGAGTTTGGTGATGTCGACATCCTGGTCGCCAACGCAGCCCACTCCCAACGCGCTCAGTGGACCGAGATCACGATCGATCAGTGGGATCGCACGATGGCGGTCAACCTTCGCGGAACATTCCTGTGTGCCCAGGCGGTCCATCCTGGAATGCTCCGTCGACGACGCGGCAGCATCATCACGGTCACGAGCGTGACCGCCAAACTCGGCATGGCCGGCCTACTGGGCTACGTCACGTCGAAGGCAGGCATCATCGGTCTGACGCGCGCATTAGCTCGCGAGGTCGGCAAAGACAGCATCCGAGTCAATGCTGTGATGCCCGGAGCGATCAGGACCGAACAGGAGGTCGAGCTCGATTTCGACGACGCTGAACTCGCCAAACTGACAGAAGAACATCAATCGCTGCCACACCGCGGCTTTGCCGAAGACCTGACCGGCACGTTTGTGTATCTCGCCTCAGACGACAGCGCATTCGTGACCGGGCAGGTCGTCACGGTCGATGGCGGATGGGTCAACTATTGAGGGCTCGCAGAACCTGATCAGCTGTGGCGTCGAAGGTGACCGGCAACGGCATCTGCCCCGCTGTGCGCACCGATTACCAGGTCATAGTCACGTGACTCGCCCGGCGCCAGCACCACCAGTTCGCCCTTGGCCCGGGCGTCACGGCGTCCGGCGGTGCTGTTGGTGCTGGGTTCCATTCCGACGACATACGTGCCCTCTCCAAGCATGCGCCACAGAAACATGTACGGCAATGTGTCGGCGCGGTAGTGCTGGTACACGGCGAGGTCTTCGGCGGCGTTGACCACCGTCGCCAAGACGCGGCCGTCGGTTCCGACGCTTGGCCGGATTTCCAGCACCTCCTCGGTGGCCGCCCGCGTTGGAGGCCCGAAGCGATCCCACCCCTCGGCCGCGAAGTCATCGCGCGGGACAGCGGACTCATAGTCCAACACGAGCCGCGAGCCGTCGGCGACGAGCGGGAAGCCGAGGTTGACGTGGTACAGCATCATGTGGGGTGACGGACCGTAGTCGTGGTTGGTCACGGTGTCGCGCAGTCGGAACTCGGTCGTGCCAACGCGGCAGTCGATTCGACGACGCAACTCCAGCACCTCACCAAAGACCGACGCCTGGCGGACCACACCCTCGGCCCACAAGGTGCATTCGGCGCCGTCCCAGTTTGCGCCGTAGCCGACCAATGTCGCCGGCTCGCCGGACAAACGACCGTGCAACGGATAGTCGTTGGTGACCTTCGCCGGGAAGTCGGGATCCGCCTCATCGGCTGTCGCTGGTGCTCCGAGATGGTCCAACCCGCCAGTGGCGAGTAACCCCCCGCCGAAGCTGCGGAGCCAACCAAGATCGACGGGCTCTCGAAGCCAGGGCCCTTCGATTCCCACCTGTGAGATCCAGGCCAGTGGGCAGCCCGCGATAGAGGCGTGGCCGATGTCGAACGCGCGGTCGACGATGATCTCGAACTCAAGGCCGGCGCCGCTGCGGAACTCCAACAGTCGCGTACCACGTCCGGCACCGTCGGCGAGCGTGACGAGCCGAACCCCTGCAATCTGCGACAGCTGCCCGACATGGGCCAGCAATCCAGAACGGTTCAGCGGTTGGCCGTGAACCTTCATCGGTTGACAGCGCTTCCCACGCGATCATTCAAAAGGTCGCCCATCGAGGCGGTTGACGAAGCGCTATGGATAGACACTTCGCGGACTCTACACGGCGCTCTATACGCCCCCGCTCGGCAGGAACCGCTGTGAGTTATAGTTGCCCACCTTCGCGATACCCGAGGTGGGCCGATGACGATTCCTCTCAGCCAGATCAGATCGATGCCGGCGTTCTCGCCGTACTTCTCGATGCCTCCGGCGCTCTATCGCAACGCCAAGTTTCAGAGTGTCTACTTCCGGGCGAGCGTCGACGCGATCGACCGGATATTGCCGGAGTGCTTCGAGCCGAGCGAGAGTGGCATGTGTGCGGCGCTCGGCCTGACCGTTCCGTGGTCGGCGAACTACGGTGCATTCGACGAGAGCGTGCTCTCGGTGAGGTGCACGTATGAGGGCAAACCGGGCTGGTTCGCACCTGTCGTTTTCCTCAACTCCAAGTCCAGCATTCCCGCAGGCCGCGAGATCTATGGCACACCAAAGGTGCACGCCGATCTCGAGGTCGGGTTCGCCGAGCGGGTGATGTACACGAACACGATGGTGGGTGGCACGACCCTGATGAGCATCCGCTCAACGATGGATCGCGAGGTCACCGAAGCGGAGATGCCAACGAGCGACCCCACGTGGCGGCTCAAGGTGATCCCGCGCGTCGACGGCAAGGGTCTCGACGTGATGCAGCTGATCGACCTCACAGGTACGACAACGGATCAGCAGGTGCACCTTCGCAGGGCGGGTGACGGCGTCGTGCAGTTCAACCCCTCGCCGATCTTCGACCTTTCGGATTTCACCCCACTCGAATACTTCGGTGCTTTCTACGTCGAGATGGATATGACCGAAAACTGGGGTGAGATCGTCAAGGATTTTTTGGTCGAGGATCCGCACGCTCCGGTCGTCAAACCGTTGACGAACTGACGATCGCTGTTGCCTCGATCTCGATCATCAGGTCGGGGTGAAGCAATTCGTTGATGCCGTAGAACGCACTGGCCGGCGGGAAGTCCATGTGGCCGAACGCTTCGAAGTGGGCGCGACCGGCGGCTTCCCATTGCGAGATATCGGTGACGAACACCCGAGTGCGCACTACATCGTCAAGGCTGCCACCGAGTTGTTCGATGGAACGTTGAATGATGCCGCAGATCTCACTGGCCTGCAGGTACATGTCGCCGGGGTGCAAGATGTCGCCGCCCGGCCCACTCGATGTCGTGCCGGCAACTTCGATCAGGTTGCCCAGCCGGACAGCCCGGGAGTAGGCGACGTCGGACCATGATCGGTTGGATGAGATTCCTGTTCGTTCCATCACTATTTCGTTTCTGGGTGGAGCCAGCGTTGCTCGCTGCCGGCGGGGCCGTACGACCAGTAGATCACGAGCTGTTCAGCGGCACTCGACGTGGTGACATGTACAGAGTCGGGCGGCGTCACCACGAGATCTCCCGGTGCGACCTGAATCACTTCATCATCAATGGTGATCGAGCCCGTACCCCGGATGATCGTGGCGAACTCCTCCGCCGGATGTTGATGAGCAGGCGTGGAGTAGCCGGGGGGCAGCACGCTGATGCCCATCGCCATCATCGCCGAACTCGAATCATCGGGCGTGGCGAAGACGGCCACGATGCGCCCATCGATCAGCGGGAACCTGGTGGTGCCGCCGGCATCGAGGGCGGCAACCGCCTCGTTCACCATGTCGTCGATGTTGTGTAGTGCGAACTTGCTCATCTGGCCTCCTCGTTCGACCCTTTCTACTTCACCACTGAGAATCCGCCGTCGACCCGAACGACCTCACCGGTAATGAACGACGAACGATCCGACAACAAGAACTCGACGACCTCAGCAATCTCGACTGCCTGCGCCAATCGCCCGAGGGCATGGGCCTGCGCCTTCGCATCGGCATCGAGCACGCCTGCGGCATGAGCGTCACGAATCATCGGCGTGTCCACATATCCGGGTGACACAGCATTGACGCGAACACCATCAGCGGCCCACTCGACGGCCAGCGTGCGGGTGAGCGCTGCAACACCCGCCTTGGCTACCGAATACGGGAGGCGCCGCGGCCAACCGAATTCCATGGCCACCGAACAGAAGTTCACGATCGCACCACCGCCGTGAGAGCCCATGGAGCGAGCCGCCGCTTGGGCTGCCCACAACGTGCCGTCGAGGTGCACCCCGAGCACGCTGCCCCAGTCGGCCTCATCGAGATCGATACTGGCCCGGTTGTGCAGAGTGCCGGCCGCGGTGACCAAACCCACAATCGGCAGCCGACCAGCGACCGCATCGACCGCTGCACCCACCGCTGCGCGATCTGACACGTCGCACACCGCCACCTCGACTCGATCAGGATGCTCGGTTTGTACCACGGCCAACAACTCGCCATCGATGTCGAGCAGGCCGAGCCGAACATCGTGCCGGCGTTCGAGGATGACGTCGACCACCGCCCGGCCGATTCCGCTTGCGGCTCCGGTGATGATGATGCAGCCGGTGGGCAGCGACGCCGGTTCGGAGGCAGGAGAGTCAGCGGTCGGAGATGCCGCAATCACTCGATAACTATCGCGCAAGCGAGCGAGTCTAGTCTGAGTCAAGCCGACCAGGGGCGACAATCGGTCAACGGCGCCGAAACGTCGACCCGTCCGCGGCACCGACCAAGCACCGAACAGACAGGTAGACAGACAGACATGCGCATCGGACTGATTCAGATCACGCAGGAGACCAGCAGCTTCAACCCGACGCTGACCACGCTCGCTGACTTCGAGTCGTTCGGGATCTACGAAGGCCTTGAGATCCTCGAACGTCTGCACTCTGCCGGTCCGGTCGGTGGCTATCTCGCCGGCATCCAGGCGTCGGGGGTGGAAGTCGAGACCGTTCCGATCATCCGCGGGGCAGCCCGATCAGGTGGTCGGCTCTCATCGGAATCGTTCGAGTTCTTCGACAACAAGGTGCGAGATGGTCTCCACCTCGCGGGTCACCTCGATGGACTCGTCATGTTGCTGCATGGGGCAGCGTCGGCCGAGGGGATCGATGATGTGGAGGGTGCTCTTCTGAGAACCGCCCGCGACGTCGTCGGGCCATCGCTGCCGTTGGCGTTGATGCTCGACCACCATGCCAACGTGACCCAGGAGATGATCGACCACTCAGACGTCATCGTCGGATTCCGCACCCAACCCCACGATCAGTTCGAGACCGCGCAGGCTCTGACCGAGCACGCCGTGCAACTCTTCGGTGGCAATATCAAGCCCACGACCGCTTGGCGCAAACTGCGGATGCTCACCCACCAAGAGCAATACCTCACCTCTGGTGGCCCGATGAAGATCCTGTTCGACCGGGCAAGGGAGATGGAAAGGGATCCACGGGTGTTGACGGTGTCGCCGTTCCCGATGCAGTGCTGGCTCGATGCCGACGAAGGTGGGTGGGCGATTATCGTCGTGACAGATGACGATCCGTCACTGGCCGAGAACCTCGCCGACGAGTTGGCCGAACTGGCTTGGTCGATGAGGACCGAGTTCCAGCGCACAGAAAGTCTGCCCGTCGACCAAGCCGTCACCGCTGCCGACCAGACGAACGACGGACTCGTCATACTCAGCGACACGGGTGACTCGGTGCTGGGCGGCTCGGGAGGCGACAGCACGGTCATACTCGAGGCGATCTTGCGGCTCGGTATTCGCGGACGGGCACTGATTCCGATGATCGATCCTGTCTCTTCTCGCCAGCTGGCGCAGGCCGGCGCCGGCGCCACGGTGACACTCGAACTTGGTGGCCGTTCGGCTCCCTTTTTTAGTCCTCTCGCCGTGACCGGCGTCGTACGAGCAGTCTCCGGTGGGGTCGTGGAGCTTTCCGATCATGCCGAGACCGAGATCGACATGGGGAAAACGGTCGCCTTCGAAGTCGGCCCGGTGACGTTGTTGGTTACCGAATATGCCGGCGTAGCGGGTATCCACCCCGCTGTGTATCGCCACGTCGGAGTAGAACCCGCCGACTTTCAGATGATTGTCATGAAGACCGCTTCCAACTTTCAATACATGGCCCCATTCACCTCGACGATGATCCGAGCTGCTACCCCCGGTCCGACACAATCCGACATCACCGCTTTGCCGTGGCAGCGGATTCCGCGACCGTGCTTCCCGATGGAGTCGCTCACAACGTGGCGTGGCTGAACTCGCCCCGGAACGTGTTCGATTTGTCGGGTCGCGGCGCGATCGTCACCGGAGGCGGAACCCACCTCGGCAAAGCCATGGCCAGAGCGCTCGCCACACACGGCGCCCTCGTGTGCATCGCCGGACGACGCCCCGAGATGCTCGCCGACGCCGTCTCCGAATTGAGTTCCGACGGGCTCGATGTCACGTCGCGGGTGTTGGACATTACCGATGCCGACCAGGTGGATCAGACGACCGTTGAAGTAGCCGCCGAACTGGGAGACCTGTCGATCATGGTCTGCAATGCCGGCGCGTCTGCCGAGGACCAGTTTCCTCCAGACCAGCCGATCCAGACGTTTCTCGACACGCTCAATTCGCATCTCGTCGGCACGTTCTCATGCGCACAAGCTGCGGCGCGTTCCATGCGCGCTGCTCAGATCGGCGGGTCGATCATCGCGATCTCATCGATGCAGGGGTCGGTGGCGTCCGACCCACGGCTGTATGCAGGGCTCGACATGGCCTACCGCTCGGGTCCCGCATATCAGTCGGCGAAGGCGGGCATCATCGGCCTCACTCGCAATCTCGCGGCCGAGCTCGGGCCGTTGGGTATTCGAGCCAACTGCATCAGTCCTGGCTTCATCCCGAAGAACAACGCCAACCCGGACTTCGTCGAGCGAGGCCGCCGCGGTAATCCGCTCGGCATCATCGGGGAACCCGACGACCTCGCCGGCGCCGTGCTGCTGTTGGCCAGCGATGCTGGGCGATTCATCACGGGGCACAACCTAATTGTCGACGGCGGTTGGTCGATCTGGTGACACGTCGCGTCTGATGCTACTTGTCGTCAACGGTCGCCGGCTCTGGTCAGTACCCGACCGGCGAGGGCGCTGCCGAGACCGTCCGGAGTCACTGCGACCTCACCGTTGACCAGCACCCATCGAATCCCCTCAGGCGAGTTACGTTCCTGATAGGTCGCACGATCCGTGATGGTGGAGTGGTCGAAGATCGTGATGTCGGCCCAGTAGCCGGGCTGAATTCGACCTCGGCCGGCGAGCCCGAAACGGTCGGCTGGAATCGACGTCATCTTCTTCACGGCGGCTGATAGATCGAACAGACCCTCGTCACGCCCGTATTGGCCCAAGACCCGCGGAAACGCTCCGACCAGCCGCGGGTGCGGGACGCCACCATCTTGCGGGATGCCGTCACTGCCGATCATCGCCCGCGGGTGTGCCAGCACGGTGCGCATCTCGTTCTCGTCGATCTCGAAGATGACACAAACCGTCTCTGTCGCCCGTGGGCCGGAGATGATACGGCGCGTAACATCTTCTGCACTGCAACCCTCCACCTCGGCGATCGCCGGCACGCGGAGGCCCTGGAAGTGAGGGAAGTCGGGGCAGTGGACGATCTGTACGAACTCGAGTCGGGCAACGTCGACATGATCGGAATCGAAGTACTGCTCGAACGGGCCCGATCCCGCCGTGTACGGGTACACGTCGAAGCCGATGTCGAGGCCCCCCTGATGCGCTTCGTCGATCCGGTCGAGGGCTGTTGCCACAAGACCCCAGTTGCCCCGACCGACCGTCTTGAGATGTGAGATCTGCAGCCCTGCCCCTGATTCGCGGGCGATGGTCAACGCCTCGTCGATGGCGTCGATCAAACCAGCTCCCTCGTCGCGCATATGGGTGCAATACAGCCCGCCGCTCTCGGCGGCGGCGGATGCGATCTCGACCAAATCCTCGACGACGGAGGATCGGCCAGGTTCGTAGATCAACCCAGTCGAGACACCGAGCGCACCCTCGTCCACCGATCGACGGACACGATCGACAATCTGTGTTCGACGCCGTCGATCTGGCCGACGATCAACCTGCGGATCGGCATGACGGCTGACGGTGTTGTGGCCGACGAACGTTGCCATGTTCGGACCGATTCCTTGCGCACGAAGTGTCCGGGCGTAGCTGCTGAACGAGTCCCAGGGGCCGTCGGTCGAGAGAAGATCTGGCGAGGTTTGCCCTGGGCGATGCGGGAACGCGCTGAAACCGCAGTTACCGCAGATCACCGTGGTCACACCCTGCAGGAGCTTCTCGCGATTGAACGGATCTCGCCTGAGTTGCATGTCGTCGTGGGTGTGAGCGTCGACGAATCCCGGCGCCACCACCAGCCCCGCCGCATCGAGGTTTAGTTTGGCGGCGCCCACGTCGCCGACTGCGACGAGCCGACCGCGCTCGATTCCGATGTCGGCAACCCGAGGGGCGCCACCGGAGCCATCGACGACCAAGCCATCACGGATCGCCAGTTCGATCATACGAACGACACCACGCTCCAAGCCGTTACCCATTCGCGGCGATCATGCATCTGCTACCCCACCCTCAGTCCGACGTGACGATCCACCTAAACTACTCCGAACAGCGAGGGGGAATCGGCGAAATGTCGGACAACCAGGGCGGCCACCATGGTGTCGGGTCGGCGAACGCAACGATCCAGACGGATTTCGAGCTCTCGCTCGTCGATGCGTCGATGATCGCCATCCTGCGGGGTCTGTCCCCCGACGCGACAACTTCCATTGCGCTCGAATTGCGATCGCTCGGGGTGCAATTCATCGAGGTCACGATTCAGGACGAGCAGGGCGAACTGGCATTGCGACAGACGATTCAGGACTGGCCGACGGGCCCCCAACGGATCGGTGCCGGCTCTATCATCTCGACTGCGTTGGCACGACGAGCGATCGACGACGGCGCCGAGTTCCTGGTGTCGCCAGGGCTCTCCGCCGAAGTGATCGCAGCCGCCGACGATGCACACATCCCGATCCTAGCCGGCGTTGCTACCCCATCGGAAGTGCAGCAGGCCGCTTCGCTCGGGCTCACTGCGGTCAAGTTGTTTCCCGCCGCCCAACTCGGTGGACCTGCATATCTGCGGGCTCTGGCGGGACCCTTTCCTACGATGAAGTTCATTCCCACCGGTGGAGTGAACTTCGAAAATGCTCAGGCGTATCTCACGGCAGGGGCACTCACTGTCGGCATCGGCGGAGAACTGACACAGCCATCAGGGCTGGAGGCCCTTCGGCGATGGATCAACCGGCGCACGCCTTGAGGCAGCGGTCGGTCCGGTCGCATCGATCGAATCGGCAGACACAGTTCTCAATAGTCCCGAAGGATGGCGTCGCCGTAGACCAGCGAGTCCCAATCGTGTGTGTTGGCATCCAGCATCCGGTCGATCGCCTTCCAGTCCGGCAGATGACCGACGTCATTGGGGCTTGACACAGCGCTCATTGCGACAATGTGCCCGAGTCGTTGACCGCGTCGAATATCGTCAGGATGCTTCACGATTCCGTACAGGAACCCCGCCGCGAAGGCATCACCCGCACCCATCGGATCGATGACCGTCCCCCTGAGCGCCGGCTCGAAATGAACGGTGCCGTCGAAAAACGTATGGACACCATTAGCCCCGTCTTTGACCACGAGGTGTCTTGGATGGTCGAGCATCGCTCGAACATCGGTGGCGGTCGACAATCCCCACACGGCCTCGGCCTCGTCCAAACCGACAAAGACGATGTCCGCCCGATTGGCCACATCAGCCAAGAACTCGCCAGGGATCACCGACGGCCACAGGGCCGGGCGCCAGTTGAGGTCGAAGGAACGAAGCGCGGGCGACGGCGCGTCGAGCAGCGAGATCAAGAGTTCGCGGCAGCTCTCTGCCAACGCCAAAGTGATGCCGGTCAGATGAAGGACGATGGTGTCGAGACACCCTGTAACGTCGACATTCGTCGGTGACATCTGCGAAGCCGCCGAGAAGCGACGGTAGTACTGCACTCTGGGCTGCATCTCTGGCGGGCCTTTGAGCATCAGTCCGGTCGGCGCATCTTCCGAGAAAGCGACGCCCGATGTATCGACGCCGCTTCCCGCAATGACGTCATGGACCAGTGATCCGGCGATCCCGGCGCCAAGCCGACTGATCCAGCTGGTCCGTAGACCCAGCGCAGCACAGTTCCGCGCCACGTTCGACTCGGCACCGGCAATGTCCCACGAGAACCCAGGTGTCACGTCGTCACGAAACAGACTCAGCATCGACTCACCCAAGCCGACGATGTCAAACCGAGTGTCTCCGTGGTGTCCGACCGCTGGATCCATCTCGTTCACCCGAGCTCTTCAGCTGGTCCCGGCACGGGTGTGTACGCAACGGTGTGGTCAGCTGCCGCGTCTACACCACCGACCTCTTGCACCCGTCGCGCCTGATCGAGTTTTGCACGCGCGTCGACCGCCACCGGATCACAGATCCGGCGCAGCCGTTCCGCACAATCGGCCACGACACCGATCAGGTCTGGGTGACGTGAAAGGTCGAACATCTCGGCAGGGTCGACGACGACATCGAACAGCTGTGGGCGTTCACCGATGTACTCGATGTACTTGTAGCGGCCATACCTCAACATGAAGCTGGCGGCGACCGATCCGTTGGCGTGATACTCGGCGAACACCGCACGATCCGAGGTCTCGAGTGCTCGGTGATCGAGCAGCGAGATACCAGATGACACCTCCGAATCCGACGGCTCGATCTGCGCTGCTGCGAGAAGGGTCGGCACCAGGTCGATGTGTGAAACCGGTGTATCGATCACATCGTGGGCGACTCCGGGTCCGGCGAGCAGCAGCGGCACACGAACGGATTCCTCGTTCATCAGATGCTTGAACCACAAACCGTGTGCCCCGGCACTCTCACCATGATCCGAGGTGTAGATCACCAGCGTGTCATCGGCATGCCCCGACAAGTTGAGGGCAGCGAGCACCTCCCCCACGTTTGCATCCATGAAGCTGCACAGCCCGAGATAGGCCCGGAGCGCTCTCCGCCGCTCGTCCGCGGAAAACTTCCTGGCGATTCCGAATGACTTGCGAAACACGTGCACGGCTGGATGGTCCCACGCCCCGAGAACATCCGACGGCAATTCGAGATCTAGACCGCTGTACAGATCAAAGAACTCGTGGGGGGCGATCAAAGGGAAGTGTGGTGCCACGAACGACACCATCAGCGCCCATGGCTGTCGATCGATCTCGTCCTCGAGAAACCGTACGGCAGCACCGGTCACAGATCGGTCGTAACGCGTGTAATCGGTCTCACCCGGGCCGGCATCGAGGATCGCGTTAAATCCTGGAACCGTCGGTACTCCGCCCTGCGGTCGCTGGGCGATGCCACGGAGATCGCCTCGACCCGCGATCTGCATCGCCAAACGCTGATCCGGGAATCCCGTATCGTCAGCGCTGTCTCGATAGTGGAGTTTGCCGATCGTCGTCACCCGGTAACCGGCGCGGCTGAGGTGGTGCCCCCAACTCGGTTGATCGCCGACATACGGCGCGGCGTTATCCCACGCGTCGATCTCGTGGACGTAGCGACCGGTTGCGATGCTGGCCCTGGCGGGAACACAGATCGGGCTCGTACAGTAGGCGTTCGAGAACGACGTCCCTCCCCCCGCCAGTCGATCGAGATGGGGTGTGCTGACGACCGCGTTACCTGCGTATCCTGCGATCTTCGGATTGTGCTGGTCAGACATGATCAACAAGATGTTGGGCTGCGACTTCGACATTGACATTTGGGCGCTCCGCTTGGTCTGGACGGCACGTTCGTATTCCACCGTGTCCAACCAACACTGGCACGACAACAGGTGGGGCCAGTCCGTTGCTTCCGAAATCGGAGCGACGAACCGGCCCACCCTTCCCCATGAGATATCAGGGTTGTTGGCTGTAACTCGAGCTACGTCAGTTTGACGTTCTCCAGGATCAACATCGTGTCGATCGTGACGTCCAAGCCCTCGACGTTGTCGGCAACGGCGTTCACGGCCTGGTTGTAGGCGACGTTGACGACCCACGAGAGGTCCAACATCACCTCACGCAGCACCTTGAATGCGGCGGCCTGATCCTCAGGCGTGAGCGCCGAAGAAGCGGCGTTGACCGCATCGACGTACACCTGCGGCAAACCATCCGGCCATCCACGGTTGTCTTCGAGTCGGAACGTCGAGTTACCCGTCATTCTGGTCGGGTACTTGGCCAGGTTGCCATTGAAGTTCGTGATGATTCCGTAGTCCTTGGCAACATAGAACTCACCAAAGGCGGCTGCGTCGAGTGAGTTTATTTGCAGATCGAAGCCAATCTTTGCAAGATCCGACTGCAAGATCTGAGCCATCAGCACCATCGGCGGCCTTGAGCTAGGCACGTTGATGATCGCTGAGCTTGGCGCACCTTCGGCCACCCCGGCATCGAACAGCGCCTGGGCCTTATCGAGGTCGAACGCATACGTGTCGTTGAACGAGTCGTCGTACGCCGGTGAACTCTTGGCCCACGGCAAAACCGAAGTTTCGCCCTGACCGAACAGAGCAGCGTCCAGCATGCCTTGGCGGTTTGCTGCGACCTGCATCATCTGGCGCATGTTCGGGTTGTCGAACGGTGGACGGTTGGCGTTGATCTGGAAGGCGTAGGTCAGCGACCCGGGATAGCCGGGCAGGATGTTCGCAGCATCGAGATCAGCGGCGTCCTTTTTGGGGATGTCCCACGCAACGTCGATGGCACCGGAGTTGTAGGCAGCCAACAACGCGTCATCGTCACCAAAGACCTGGTACTCGATGCCATCGAGGTAGGGACCTTCTGTTCCCCAGTAATTCTCGTTAGCGGTCAAGACCACCTTGATGCCGGGATCCCATGATTCGAACTTGAACGGTCCGGATCCGGATCCACGCGTCGGGAGATCAGCGATCCCTGCTGGGTCGGTGATCGAAATCGCCTGCAAGATGTCGGTGATCGCAAGATCCGGTAACGCTCGGAAGAACTCAATCAGCACCGTGCCAGAGTCAACCGCCGTCACCGCTTCGATGTCGACACTGAAACCCAGCATATTGCTGCCGGTTTCCGGATCCATCGCCCGTAAGTAGGTCGTGACGACTGCATCGGCATCGACCGGACCGCCGTCATGGAATGTGACGCCCTCGCGCAAGGTCGCCGTGACCGAAGTATTGTCGTCGGCGACCTCCCACGCTGTTGCCAAACTCGGCAGGGCGTTGAGGTCGTCGTCGTACCGAATCAGGGCGTCGTACATCGCCATGATCGTCGGGAAATGTGCGAAGTTCAGTGCAAACGGATCGAAGTTGAGCACGTCAGCAACCGAGCCGACACGCAGTACTCCGCCAGATGCGGCCGGTTCGTCGGCCGGCTCTTCGGCCGGCTCGTCGGCCGGTTCATCGGCCGGTTCATCGGCCGGCTCATCGGCCGGTTCATCGGCCGGTTCGTCGGCGGCGGCCGGCTCGTCGGCCGGCTCGTCGGCGGCGGCCGGCTCGTCGGCGGCTTCATCATCGTCGCCTCCGCATGCTGCCGTGACCAACGCGAATGCCATGAACAGGCCGAGAATCGACCGACTTCGTTTGTGGTTTCTCATTGCAATACCTTTCAGGTTGTCTGTCAACGCTGCCAGTCCCGGCCCCTGAAGGTCGATCCGGCTGAGTGTGTGTGTATGTATGTATGTATGTGTTGTTGGTGCGGTGGCTTGCAGCAACGGTCCTCCAAGCCGCCGCTGACCGCTGCTATCCGCCGTTGCCGGCGCGGATCCTGGGATTCAGGAAGCTGTAGAGCACGTCGGTCACCAAGTTCACCAACGTGAAGATGGCGACCACCACGAGGACCGCTCCTTGGACGACAACGAAGTCGCGGTTCAAGATCGCCTTCAAGATCAATCGGCCGACGCCCGGATAGTTGAACACCGACTCTGTGACGAGCGATCCACCGAGAAACGTGCCGAACTGAATGCCGACGACGGTGAGGGTAGGCAAGGAAGCGGCCCGAAAAGCGTGCTTGTAGACCAGTTTGGCCTCACCGACGCCCTTGGCTCGTGCGGTGCGGATGTAGTCGAGCCCGAGGACTTCGACCATCGAGGCTCGAACGAAGCGGGCGATCACTCCGGAAACGTAGAAGCCCAGAGTGAACGCTGGCCCGATCGTCGCCTTGAGTGCGCCTCCGGGATCGTCCCAGAAAGGTATGTACTCGGATGCGGTCGGAAGCCACTCGAGTTCGACGCCGAAAATTAGGATGAACACGATGCCAACCACGAACGTCGGCACGGCAAGGCTGAACGACGAGTAGCCGGCGACCATCTTGTCGATCCATGAACCCTTGCGGCTTGCCGAAATTAGTCCGAACGGAATGCCGAGCACGAGACCGATGAACATCGTTGCGATCGTCAGTTGAATCGTTGCCGGCATACGATCGACAATCAGCTCGGTCGTTGGCTTTTGACTAACGAGTGAGTTTCCGAGATCACCCGTAAGTACCCTGCCGATCCAGTCGAAGTACTGAACCGGCAGCGACTGATCGAATCCCATCTCGTGTCTGACTCGTGCCATCTGCTCAGCGCTGGCTTCGAGCCCTGTCACCGTCAACACCGGGTCGCCGGGCACGAGGTGGATCATCAAGAACACACCGATCGAGGCCAGAATCATGATCGGAATCAGCTGCAGCACACGGAATCCGAGATAGCGGAGCATCAGGCGCCCCTCCCGGCCGCGGAGTCGAGAGCACTACCGCCCCACGTACGCTGCAGAGCGCGTCCGATCGTGTCGATCGAGAGCACGGTCGCGGTCAGCACTATTCCGGGCATCAGGGCATACCAAATCGACTGTTTCAGATACGACTTTCCGAGCGCCATAGCGGTGCCCCACGATGGCGAGGGAGGCTGAGTTCCGAGCCCGAGGAAGCTCAGCGCCGCCTCGAGCAAGATCGCTGTCGCAGCCGCGACGCTGGCCTGCACTATCAGCGGACTCAACGCGTTGGGGAAAATCGTTCTGAACATGAGATACAGGTGACCGGCCCCGGCGCTTCTGGTCGACTGCACGAACTCCTCCTGTTTGGTGGACAGCACGCTGGCTCGAGCGAGCCTCGCAAAGGCAGGAATCGAGATCACTGTGACGGCGATCGTTGCGGGCCAAAATCCGTTTCCAAGAACAGCCGCGATCGTGATCGCCAGCAGGATCCCTGGCACTGCCAACAGGAAATCCATGAAACGCATGATGAGAGCACCAGTCGTGCGTTCGATATAGCCGGCTGCCAGACCCGCCAAGCCGCCGACTGAGCCAGCGATCGCCACCGCTATCGCTGCGGTAGCGAGTGAAATTCGCCCCCCATAGATGACCCGGCTCAACATGTCTCGGCCGAGTTCGTCGGTGCCGAAAGGATGCGACCACGAGGGCCCGTTGAGAATCGCGCCGAGGTCTTGTTGAAGCGGATCGTATGGCGCCACAATCGGCGCCGCGATAGCCGCAACAGAAAGCACCACGAGGAACCCGATCGCAACGGCGGCGGGCTTCTCATTCGCCGACCAATCCCCAAATCTCTTGAGTCCGGAGCGGGTCCGCCGGTTTCGAACAGGGCTGCTGGGCTCTTGCGTTCTCGCCGACACGTCGTCGGCCTCGGTGTCACCTTGAGTACTCACGGCGCACCCACTTCAACTGGCACAGCACCGAAATGGCAAGCGACGTCGTGAGCCGTACCTTCGATCCGTGCGAACGACGGACTATCAGTTGCGCACACATCTTGTGCAATCGGGCACCGCAGGCGGTAGGCGCATCCGTGTTCGGCGATGTCGATGCGCGCTTCGGTCACCTCGACGTCGTCGCCCGGCGCGCGGCGCTGCGTGTCGGTGCCCGGAATGGCGGCCAGCAATGCCTTCGTATAGGGATGCCTCGCCGAACCATAGACGTCGGCAGCGACGCCCTGTTCGACGATGCGACCAGCGAACATTACAGCGACGGAGTCGGCCAGTTGGCGTACTACGGCGAGATCGTGCGAGATGAACAGGTAGGTCAAACCGAGTTCGTCTTGCAGATCGGCGAGTAGGTTCAGAACCTGAGCCTGAATAGACACGTCCAAGGCGGATACAGCCTCGTCGAGCACCAGCATCCTTGGCTCGAGGATGAGCGCACGGGCGATCGCAATCCGCTGACGTTGGCCGCCGGAAAAGGCTGCCGGCTGACGATCCCATTGGCTTGGTGACAGCCCGACTCGCGAGAGCAGCTCTCCGACGTGGTCGGGGCCGTTCGGATCAAAGATCCCCTGGATCTTGAGCGGCTCGGTGACCAACTCGCGGGCCGTTAGGCGAGGGTTTAGCGATCCGAACGGATCCTGAAAGATGACCTGAATTTCGCGGCGGATGTCACGCAGTTGACGCCCGTTGGATTTCGCAAGATCCAAACCGCCGAAGAGAATCCGGCCACCAGATGGATCGTGAAGTCGAAGGATCAACCGCGCGGTTGTGGATTTGCCAGACCCCGACTCGCCCACCAACGCCAGGGTCTTGCCCTTGTAGACGTCGAACGACACGCCGTTGACGGCGTGAACCTCTCGCTTGGCGCCAGTGAACAAACCCCCGCCGATTGCAAAGCGCTTGTCGAGGTTTTCGACTCGAAGCACCGGCTCGATGTCCACTTGCGCGGCCGCCGCAATCGCCTGAGGCTGCATCGAGTGGCGTGACAGATTGACGGCAACGGCCTCAGTCTCGCCACTGAAGTGACAGGCCACTGTTCGGCCCCCACCAATATCCTGGAGCGGTGGGCGATCGGTCGTGCAGACTGATCGACCGTCGGCAACGTCACAGCGGGGCTCGAATGAACAGCCCGGCGGCAGGTCGCTGGGATTCGGTGGCGATCCCTGAATCGACACCTGGCGCTCGGCACGATGGTCGAGGGCGGGAAGGCTGCGCAACAAGGCCGACGTGTACGGGTGTTGAGGGTTCTCGAACACTTCGTCGACCTTGCCGGACTCGACGATCGAACCGGCGTACATCACGGCCACTCGTTCGGCAACCTGAGCGACGACACGGAGGTCGTGGGTGATGAAGATCACCGCCGAGTGTGTTTCGCGTTGGACCACACGGAGCAGGCTCAAGATCTCTGCCTGAATCGTGACATCCAGCGCAGTCGTCGGTTCGTCGGCGATCACGACGCTGGGCTGGTTGGCAATCGCCATGGCGATCATGCAGCGCTGCCGCATCCCACCGGAAAACTGGTGGGGGTACTGGTCGAGGCGTTCGTCAGCGTGAGCGATCCCCACGCTGGTGATGAGTTCTGCGGCGCGCGTTCGTGCATCGGCTTTCGAGATCCGCCCGTCGTGGACGCGGATCGCCTCGATCAGTTGCGCGCCGATCGTGAACGACGGGTGCAACGAAGTCGCCGGGTCTTGGAAGATGATCGAGATGTCTTTGCCGCGTACTCGGCGGAGCTGGCCGGGTTCGGCTTCGAGTAGGTCGTTCCCGTCGAACCAGATCCGGCCTTGGGTAACCCGGGCCTGATCCTTGGGAAGCAGCCGAAGGATCGACATCGCGGTCACGCTCTTGCCCGACCCGGACTCACCGATGATCCCGAGCGTCTCGCCGCGGCGAACCTCCAAGGTCACATTGTTGACGGCCTTGACCGGCGATTCGAGCGCACCAAACTCGATGCTCAGCCCGTCGATGCGAAGCAGCGCTTCATCGGCTGAACGCACATCGCCGCCGCTCACGAGCAGACCCGATCGTCGCGAGTTGGTTGCACCGCCACCGGCGTCTTGTTGAGAACCTGAGGGCACAGGTGATGGCAACGAAGGCGCGTGCCGGGAGCGAGTACACGATTTATGATCCCGCTTCGCCAGTCGATCACAGTTCCCCAAACCATTTCTCGTGCCATTATTGGCTATTGGCATTTCACTGCGTGGAACCTTAGCCACCGTAATGCGGTTCGTCAATCCGTGGCGGCGATCTGTGAATGATCCGACGGAGTGCCGCGGGAGCAACTCGCACGGGTGATCGTTGGACGGTTCACCGGCGGCCGTTCTCGACATTGCACAATACCAATTCCACGGCGTGGAATTGGTATTGCAGTAGATGGTATGGTTAGACATGCTCGGATCGGGCGGACGCTGCGCCACGCTCCAGATCTGGCACGGATTGCATCACTACATGACCAGAAGGTGACCAATGAGACCCGCAACCGATCTCCGCTACGACACGAGCCGAGCAGAGCACGCGCGACGTCAACAGGTGATCGCGGGCGGTGTCAACTCGAATGTTCGTTTGCACGGAACACCGGTGCCCTTGACGATCGCGCGTGGCGACGGTGCGCTGCTGTGGGATGTCGACGACAACGTCTACATCGACTACGCCGCCGGCATGGGCCCGATGGTGCTCGGCCACAACCATCCGGCAGTGACCGCCGCTGTTCAGCAATCGCTGTCCGTCGGCCAACTGTTCGCCGGACAGAACCGGTTCGAAGCCGAGTTCGCCGAAACCCTTGTCGGCGTATTGCCGTGGATCGAAAGCATCCGGATCGGCATGAGCGGAACTGAGATGGATCTCTTGGGCGTCCGGATTGCCCGGGCGGCAACAGGCCATCACAGGGTGGTGCGCTTCACCGGCCACTACCACGGTTGGCTCGACCCGCTGTTCGTCAACATGGCCGTTACGCCCGAACCGATGGGACCGGTTCCGCTCACGCCGGGTCAATCGGTCTCGGCCGCCTCCGACGTGCTTTTATGTGAGTGGAACGACCTGACGCAGGTCGCCCAGGCTCTCGAGTCGGGCGATGTGGCTTGCGTACTGATGGAACCGGTGATGTGCAACACCGGTCTGATTCCACCGTCGGTCGGTTATCTCGAGGGTGTCAAAGCGCTGTGCCGCCAGCACGGCGCTCTGTTCATCATCGATGAAGTGATCACCGGATTTCGGCTCGGACTAACCGGGGCCCAAGGCCTGTATGGCATCCATGGAGACATCTCGATCTACGCCAAAGCGATCGCATCAGGGTTTCCACTCGCGGTGCTCGGAACAAGCACCGAACTGCTGGCCGGCGTCGGCCGCGGGGAGGTCAACCATTCAGGCACGTACAACACCGGCGTCTCGTCGGTTGCGGCCGGCATCGCCACGCTCCGTGTGCTAATTGACACCGACCCGTACCCGGAGATCGATCGCCTCGCTCGACGCCTCGTCGACGGTTTCGTGCAACTCGGCCGTCAGCACGATGTCGAACTCGCCGTCGATCACATCGGCGGCGGTCTGCTCCAGACCCGCTTCGGCAAGCCGGGTCCGATGGGGTCGCGCACCGACTTCGCGGCGAACTCCGATGGGCCGATGCTCGCCCGCTTCCTCGAACTCCTGCAGGATCACGGCGTCAGGCCGACCAGTCGGGGTTTGTGGTTCGTCTCGGCCGCCCACGACGACGACCTGATCGATCGGACCCTCGCTGCGGCCGATCATGCGCTCGGCGAGCTGGCAGCGTCGAACGAAGGGTGATCGACGTGCCGCTTCGAGACGTGCCACTACGAGCGGCGTATGAGCGTGACGGCTACGTCTTCCCGCTGGAGGTAATGACCCCAGCTCGAGCGGCCGCGCATCGAACGATTTTGGAATCGGTCGAGGCAGCCCATGCAGAAGACGCCGTCGCCAGCAAGATCGTGAAAGGATTCGCCAGCATCGTGTTGCCGGTCGTCGACGAGATCATGCGTCTCCCGTCAGTACTCGGGCCAGTCAAGGAGATCCTCGGTGACGATCTGTTGGTGATGGGCGCCAACCTTTTCATCAAGGAACCAGCGACGCCCGCCTTCGTCAGCTGGCACCAGGATCTGACATATTGGGGGTACGACGATGCCTTGGAGGTGACGGCGTGGGTGGCGCTGACTACGGCCACGCCGGACAACGGCTGTATGCGTTTCATTCCGGGCAGTCACCAGCGTGAGATCGTCGGTCATCGCGACACGTTCGACGAGTCGAACCTGTTGTCGCGGGGCCAGCAGATCTCAGTCGAGGTGAACGAGGCCGAGGCTGTCGACGCCACGCTGAGACCTGGCGAGATGTCGTTGCACCACGGGCACCTCTTCCACGCCTCGAACCCGAATACATCGGCTGATCGTCGGATCGGACTGGTGATTCGATATGTCGCGCCGTCGATGAAGCAGGTATCCGGCCAGGCGACGTTCGCCCATCTCGTCGCCGGCGAGGATCGATTCGGGCATTTCGAGCTCTTGCATCCGGCCACCGAGGTAATGGCACACGGCGACGTCGAGAACGCCCGCCGGGCGATCGCCCAGCAGGAGCAGATTGGTTACGCCGGCGCTGCCGACCGCGGCAAGCGCATCACCTGACGGGCTCGACTAAGCGGCGAGGACGCGACCGGGAAGTGTGCCGGTGTGTTCACCATTGGCTACGACCAACTCGCCGTTGACCAGAACGTACGGCACGCCGACCGCGTACTGGTGGGGATTCTCGAAGCTGGCCTGTTCGGCAACCGTGGCTGGATCGAAGACGGCTATGTCGGCGATCATCCCTTCAGCGATCAGGCCCCGATCCGACATGCCCAAGCGGGCGGCAACTTGTCCACTCATCTTGTAGACCGCCTCTTCGATCGTGAGCACGGCCGTTTCGCGTACGTACAGACCGAGCACCCGGCTGTGGGCGCCGTACGACCTCGGGTGAGGACGCCCGGCCCCTAGCGGCCCCGTCGCTTGAATCGCAAGACCATCCGAGCCCATCATGCCCATCGGGTGGCGCAGGAACGACTTCATGTCCTCTTCCGTGCGGTAGTAGAAGATGATGCGCAGCTTCGCTTCATCGCGCTCCATCAGCGTGAGCGCGGCGTCGATCGGTTCGAGATCCATCTGGTCGGCAGCTTGCTCGAAGGTCATGCCTTCGTAGGACTGGACTTCGGGTGTGTACGCCGAGCTGACCTGAAGTCGATCCCACAACCATGGCCACCCCCTGAACAACCCATGTTCGAGCATGTCGGCTCGGATCTGCTTGCGGGTGCCAGGGTCGCGCAGACGCTGCAACAGCGCCTGCGTCCCGCCAGACTGAGCCCAGGTCGGGATGCACTGACTGAAGCCACTGCTGCTCGCCGCGTACGGATAGACATCGAAGGTCACGTCGAACCCGTCGGCGACAGCGTCTTCGCACACGGCGATCACGCTGTCTGCTTGCCCCCAATACGGGGGATCGTTGACCGCCATGTGTGAGACCTGGACTGGCACGTTCGCTCGCCGACCGATCTCGATCGCCTCGGCGACACCCTTGATGTGGTAGCCGGCCCAGAGTCGGATATGGCTGGTGTAAAAGCGGCCAGGGTAGAGGGCCATCGTTTCGGCCAATGCAACGACCTCATCGGTGTCGCCATATGCGCTTGGCGTCAGGGTGAGGCCGGTCGAGAGGCCGTACGCACCTTGTTCCATCGCCTCAGAGACCAGGCGCTGCATCGCCTTGATATCGTCTGCCGTTGCCCGCCGATCCTCGAAGCCCACGACGGCCCCGCGTAGCGCACCATGGCCGACAAGCGGCGCGATATTGATCCCGAGCCCACGTTCGGCAGCTACATCCCGGTATCCGGCGAGGTCGGTCCACTTCCAGTCGACCTCCTCGCCATGGAGCCCGCTCATCATCTCGCGAATAGCATCGGCCCCCGTCGGTGCCACCGGATAGGGGCTGTACCCACAGTTTCCGCTGACCTCGGTGGTCACCCCTTGACGCACCTTGCTCATACCCTCTGGCTCGACGAGCAGACTCAGGTCCGAGTGCGTATGAATATCGATGAATCCGGGCGAGACCACCATCCCAGTCGCATCGATGGTGTGCGCCGCCTCCACGTGGGCAAGATCGCCAACGCTCACGATTCGTTCGCCGGAAATTGCTACATCAGCTGAGTAAGCCGGCTGGCCACTTCCATCAACAACAAGTCCGTTGGCGATTAGCACGTCGATCATTCGGCCACCCTAAGGGATTCAGCGGATAGGTCGCTTCGCTGCTTTTCATTCCGCACGAATCCCCCGTCACGATTGGTCTCAGCTCGCCGGTCGGCTCAAGCTCAAAATCACCGGTGATGTGACGGTTGATAAGGATTAGTGACTTTCCCGCGAGATCACGGACCCGCTCGACCCGATCAAGAAATCAAGATCGCACCCGGTGTCGGCCTGTGTGACGTGGTCGATGTAAAGGCGGTACCAGCCGCGCGTGGCAACCGGTGGGGGTGCCTGCCACTCCATCCGGCGGCGGTCGAGTTCGGCGTCGTCGATGTCCAGCGTGAGTAGACGTCCTGGCACATCGAGTGTGATCATGTCGCCGGTCTGCACCAAGGCGAGCGCGCCTCCAATCGTCGACTCAGGAGCGGTGTGCAGGACCGTGGTGCCGTACGCGGTACCACTCATGCGGGCGTCGCTGATCCGCACCATGTCGGTGACACCTTGCTTGAGCAGCTTGGCGGGCAGCGGCATGTTCCCGACCTCTGGCATCCCTGGGTAGCCCCTCGGGCCACATCCCCGCAACACCATGACGGTGTTGGGGGTGACTTCGAGGTCCGGATCATCGATACGGGCCTTGAAGTCTTCGATCGTGTCGAACACCAGGGCGGGTCCTGTGTGAGTCAGTAGCTCGGGCGACGCGGCAGACGGTTTGACTACGGCACCCTGCGGACACAGATTGCCGCGCAATACCGCAATGCCGGCCTCCGGCATGATCGGATCGGCCATGGTTCGGATCACCTGGCGGTTCCAGCTCGTGCGGCCCGCCCAGTGTTCACGCATGGGTTGACCGGTGACGGTGAGCGCGTCGCCATCGAGTACGTCGGCGAGCTCGGCCATCACTGCGGGGATCCCGCCCGCCTCGAAGAAGTCCTCCATCAAGAATTCGCCTGCCGGCATGACATTGGCGATTAACGGAAGGTGTGACCCAACCCGATCGAAATCATCGAGTGAGAGATCCACGCCCACGCGACCGGCGATCGCCAGAAGATGGATGACGGCGTTGGTAGACCCACCAACGGCAGACAGCACCCGTATCGCGTTCTCGAACGCCGGTCGGGTGAGCACCGCCGACGGGCGCAGATCTTCTCGAACCATCTCGACGATGCGACGTCCGCTCAGGTGGGCGAGGCGCAGGCGTCGGGCGTCAGGCGCAGGAATCGCAGCGTTGTCCGGCAGCGTGAAGCCGAGCGCCTCGACCATCGACGCCATCGTGGACGCCGTGCCCATCGGATTGCAGTGACCGGCACTGCGGGTCATCACCGACTCTGTTGCGAGGAACTCTTCCTCGCTCAGCGTTCCGGCCCGTACCTCCTCACTCATCCGCCACATATCGGTGGCCGAGCCGAGCGCCCGGCCCTCGTGCCGGCCGGTCAACATCGGGCCACCGGTCACCATGATGGCGGGAAGGTCAACCGATGCAGCGCCCATCACCATTGCCGGAGTCGTCTTGTCACACCCGGCCAATAAGACGACGCCATCGATCGGGTTTCCGCGGATCGACTCCTCCACATCCATCGCCATCAGGTTTCGCAACAACATCGACGTCGGCTGGATCTGGGTCTCTCCGAGCGAGGTGACAGGGAATTCGAGGGGCACCCCACCCGACTCCCACACCCCGCGCTTGACATGCTCGACCAGTTCGTCAAGGTGCTGATTGCATGGTGCCAGCTCCGATGCCGAGTTGCAGATCCCGATCATCGGTCGGCCCGAGAAAACGTCGTCGGGCAGGCCACGCTTCATCCAGCTGCGATGGATGTAGTTGTCGCGAGTTTGCCCGTCGTACCAGTGGGCGGTCCGAAGCTGTACGGGTGTTCCCTCGATCGTCATCAGTCGACCACACAAGGGTTGGTCAACTCGCCGATCCCGTCGATCCACACGGTCATCACGTCGCCATCGCCCATGTACCGCGGCGGTTTACGAGCGAACCCGACGCCGTCGGGCGTACCGGTGGCGATGACATCACCGGGCTCGAGTGTGATGAACCGGGAGACGTAGGTGATGATCTCGGCGACACCGAAGATCATGCGGCCAGTGTGGCCGTCCTGCAGCCGGGCCGTCGCTCCATTGGGGTCGGTGACATCGATACCGATCGCATGATCTTGTGGGTCGCCGAACTCGTCAGGCGTGACGATCCACGGCCCGAGTGGACAGAACGTGTCGAACGATTTGCCACGCACCCATTGCCCGTCACCAAACTGGGCATCGCGCGCAGAAAAGTCGTTGCAGCACGTGTAGCCGAAGATGTGGTCGAGCGGGTTGTCGACGACACCGGTCGCCGTCGAGCCGATGACGACGGCAAGTTCCGCCTCATAATCCGCTTCCTGACAATCCCCACCCGCCCAACGAACCGGTTCGCCCGGACCGACGATCGCCGACGATGGTTTGGAGAAGATCAGCGGCGCCTTCGGTAGTTCCATTGCCGACTCACCGGCGTGGTCGGCGTAATTCAGACCGATCGCGACGATCTTGCCTGGCCGGCGAACAGGCGCCAGCAACTGCACCTCATCCAACGGCACTCGAGTTCCGACACCGTCGAGTTGGGCTCGTGTGGCAATGGCATCGACCATCACGTCGGCGCGGGGCGCATCGGACTCTGGTTCGAGGAGCACGGCGTGGCCGTCCTCGATACGGGCGAGATGTACAGCCGCACCGTGGCGGACGCGAGCGAGCTTCATGGGTGAAACCTCCGTTGTGTCGTTCAACACTTTGTGTCGCCCAACATTAGGGACCTTTCGCCAAAGAGTTGAATCGTCGGCCCCGACCTCGCACCGGTCGGCGATCGAGACCCGGCACTGACTGCGAAATGTTGGTCGCCGCCGGGAGCGCGTCGACGATCCATCGCAGTCACTTCGTCGACACCGTCGCAGGGATGGAAGGGATCAAGGTCGGCACTCAGACGCTGGGGAGTGGAGCATGATCGTCATGATCCTGTTGCCAGATTCTCAGTCGAGCTGCCAGATCGCGAATCCGATCTCGGTGTTCCGCGTCGTCGAACAGATTGCGCAGCTCGTGAGGGTCGGAGGTCAGGTCGTACAACTCGCACTGGTCGCTGGTGCTGACGTTGAGTTTCCACCGGTCGGCCGTTACGACCGTTCGCCATGGCAGGCGCGTCATGCGATTGATCTGCTCGCTTCCGAGATTTCGATCTGGACCCCCGTTCCACTGCACGAAGGCGTCGCTATCCCCAACATCGCTCGACGTTCCGAAGGATCCGAGTCGACTCGTCCCATCCAAATCGAAATCGTCCCCCACACCAGCAAGCTCGAGAATTGTCGGTACGAGATCGACGTGGCTGATGTTGCCGCCGACCGTGACTGGCGCATCCGGAGTCGCCCTAAGGTCGGCGGTGATAAATGGCACGTTGACCGCCTGCTCGTACATGCAGCGCTTCCCCATCAAACCGTGGTCCCCACCCATCTCACCATGGTCACTAGTGAAGATCACCACAGTGTTGTCAGCCATCGACGATCGCTCCAACGTCTCGAGGATCGTTCCGATGCTGCGGTCGAGGAGCGTGACGTTTCCGAGATACCGCGCGCGTAGCCTTCTCCACCCTTCTTCGGTGGTGGTGTCGTGACGATCTCCGCTCCGTTCGCCAAGCGGATTGTTACCACCATCGAGGTGATACCGCGAACGGAGCCGGTTCACCAACGATCCACCCGAGGGGAACCGACAAAAACTTTGATCGACGTCGACGTCGCGTGGATCGTACATTTCGTCGTACGGGCCCGTGTACGGAGCATGCGGCTCGAAGTAACTCACAACCAGCAGCAACGGCGGAGGATCGGCACGCTCGGAATGTTGGCGCAAAAACGCGGATGCTCGATCGCCGAGAAAACTGGCCTGAGTCAGTTCGGCCGGCAAACCAGCGGTCGGCAACCATTCCTCGTAGGAACTTTCCGGGGACGGCGGTTCGATCCCGTGCTCGCGCAGGAAGTAGTGGTAGTCGGGCTCGAGCATTCGATACTCACGCCGGGTGTACCTACGTCGCCAGTCTTCGATGCTCAACCAATGATCGAAACCGTGTTGGGGCACGACATCGTCGCCGAGGTGCCATTTGCCGAAGTACCCGCACTCGTAACCCTCTGGCAACAGTTCGGCAAGGACAGCGATATCGGGTAACAGGCCGATCCCATTGGTGATGACACCATGTCTCTGAGGGTAGAGCCCGGTGAGGATCGACGCCCGAGCCGGTGCACAAACCGGCTGCGTCGTATAGCAGTTGTCGAAGCGAGTCCCACGGCGCGCGAGCGAGTCGATCGCTGCCGTGTCGACCATGCTGTTCCCATAGCAGCCAAGAGCGTCGCGACGAAGTTGGTCTGCGATGACGATGACGATGTGTGGCGGACCACTCATTGCACTGCCTCCCTCCCTCACGCGAGTTGCCAACCAGCACCCGGAGTCGGCCCTGACATCAAGCCGACTCGGCAGCCGGCGAGCCGGGTCGTCAGATCACTTCGAAGATTGCCTCGATCTCGACTGCCACCCCGGTGGGGAGCGCTGCAAAACCGAGCGCGCTGCGCGCGTGATAGCCGAGATCGGGACCAAACAGTTCGTGCAGCAAGTCCGACGCTCCGTTGATGACCAAGTGATGATCGGTGAAATCCGGTGCGGAATACACGGCCCCCAGCAGTTTGAGAACGCGCAGGCCGTCGAGCGAGCCGTGATGGTCATGCACCGAACGGAGGATCTTCTCGGCACAATCACGCGCCGCCTCGTAGCCCTGATCGGTAGTGACGTCTGCGCCGACGACACCCTTGATCGTCGAGACGTGCCCACTCGTGAAGATCAACGATCCGGTCTGCACGCACATCGCCAGATACCCGTGGTCGATAGGAGTCAGATCCAATCCCTTCGCAGTGGCGTTCGCCTGTGCTCCCATGGCAAGTGCTCGTTTCTGTCGGTTACTGTGCCGGGCCGCGCCCGCCGATCATTTCGGTGTTCGAGACCATAGACCAATCCTGGCTTCCCACCCGACTCGGCCAATCCAGACCAATATTGTCAGACTCAAGCGCAGCCAGGCGACGACGATGACCAAGCCAAACCGATCTGATCGCCCGCAGACGTAGTCACCTGTGCGGCGGCAAGTGTCTCATCGACGTCTGGCATCGCGTCGCCGAAGACGGCGTCGTCCGCAACAGTTGACCGGACTCGACGCGCGAGCTACGATTCCGAACAGTGGAATTCGAGTTTCACTAGATGGCAGTTTCCGTAGACGAACAGCAGAACCATTACGAGGGGCAGCCATCGTGGGGAGCACAACTCGAAGTATCGCTGAAGGGCAACAACACTGAGCGGTTGTGGCCTGAATACCCAGAGCAACCAAGCTTGGACAACGCCAACCTCAAGGGCAAGTCCGGCAAGCGTGAACAGGATCCGGAAAGGACCATCTGATGAGGACCTACAAACGAAGTCGACCGATACTCGGTCTGATGCTGACATTCGCACTGCTGGCAGCGGCCTGCGGAGGCGACGACGACGCCGCCGACGAACCAGCAGCCGACGAACCAGCAGCCGACGAACCAGCAGCCGCCGACGAACCAGCAGCCGACGAACCAGCAGCCGACGAACCAGCAGCGGCAGCCGATGAAGAGTTGACTATCGCGGTCGCTCAAGAACCACCAAACTGGGATTACACCCAGAGCGGGGCGACCGCCATCAAGACGCCACTGCTTTACAATGTCGTTGAATCGCTCGTCGAAAAGCAGGCCGACGGCAGCGTGGCTCCGATGGTCGCCGAGTCATGGGAAGTCAGCGACGACGGCACCGTGTACACCTTCGCGATCCGCGAAGCCAAGTTCCACGACGGGAGTGATCTCGACTCGGCCGATGTGGTCGCTTCGCTCGAGTACAACCGCGCCGGAGAAGGCGACATCGCTACGCCGTTTGACAGCGTTGCTTCGATCGAAGCACCCGATGCTCGCACGGTCGTTGTGACGCTCAACCAGCCCAGTCAGGCATTCTTGAATGGGATGGCCACAATCAGTTCAGCCATCGTCCCCGACGGCACGACCGACCAGATCGCCCAAGGGCCGATCGGCACCGGCCCCTTCGTGTTCGTGGAGTGGAAGCCTGACGTCTCCGTCGCCATGACTCGGTTCGCCGATTACTGGGGTGATCAGCCGTTCTTCTCAAATGTCACATGGCGATTCATCACCGACGAAACTGCCAGCTTGAATGCGCTGCTCGCCGGAGATATCGACGCTGTGGCAGCGATCCTCGGCGAGGGTATCGACCGGGTTGAAGAGATCGACGCGGAAGCCGACTTCAAGATCCTGACGATCGCTGGATTCGAAATTTCGTACCTCAGCCTCAACGCGACAGCGCCTATCTTCCAAGACCCATTGGTGGTCCAGGCTGTCAACTATGCGATCGACCGCCAGCCAATCGTCGATGCCGCGTTTGCGGGGCTCGGAGAACTGACGTGCACGTTCGTCAACCCGCCGAACGAGCCGTGGGCGAGCGACTACTGCCCGTACCCGTACGATCCGGCCAAGTCTCGCGAACTACTGGCCGAGGCCGGCGTCCCAGACTTGGTGATCCCGTTCAAGTACTTGACGATCGCCGAGTTCCCACCGATCCAGGAGGTCGTGACGGCCCAGCTGACCGACGCCGGTTTCAAGGTCGAACTGGAGGGGCGTGAACTCACCACCTACCTCGATGAAGTACTCGGCGAGAGTGCGGATTACACCTTCACGTCGTTGAGCGGCCCGAGTACGATCGATGCCTGGAAGTGCCCCGGCTTCTTCACGCTGTATTGCGATCCGGTGTTCGATCAGCTGCTCATCGACGGCGACGCAGCCATCGACTCGGCAGTCACAACAGACCTGCGGCGACAAGCAGTCGAGATGCATGCCGACGCCGGCTTCCTGATTCCGATCGTCGCCAAGGTCCAAGCGGCCGCCGTACGTGCCGACCTCAAAGGCGTCAAGCTGTTCACAGCTGGGAGCGAGTTCGACCTCGGCTACCTCTCGTTTGGGTAGCTAGCGGCAACGGCCTAACACTGAACGAAAGAGGGGACGAATGTTTCGAGTTGTCGTACGGGCCATCAGCTCGCTGTTGGTCTCTGCGTTCATGGGCTCGATCGTTGTCTTCTTGCTGTTGCGGATGCTCAAGGGTGACGTCGCAACCGTCATCCTTGGGCAGACCGCCACACGCGAAGCGCTAGATGCGCTCCGCGACGAGATGGGGTTGGACGCACCTCTAGTGCAGCAATATTGGAACTGGATCAGTGGTGTGTTCCGGGGCGATATGGGTACGTCGTACGCGGCCGAGTTCGACATTGCCCACGAGATCTGGGTGCGCGTTCCCCTGACCTTCACGTTGGCGTTCGCATCATTGATTCTTTCGGCCTTGGTCGCTCTCCTGGTCGGGACGTTCTCGGCCATTCATGCCAAAGACTGGCGCGGTACGTGGGTCGACATCCTGTCTCAGATCGGTATTGCGGTTCCATCGTTTTGGTTGGGGCTCTTGATGGTCACCTTGTTCGCCGTCAGACTGGGTTGGCTGCCCGCAGGCGGATACGTGCCACTCACGGAAAACTTCATAGATGGCGTCAAATCACTGACGATGCCGGTCATGGCCCTCGCAATCCCTCTGAGCGCAGTACTTGTGCGCTACGTGCGCTCAGGCATGCTCGAAGTTCTGGACGAAGACTTCATCAGAACCGCTCAGGCCAAGGGCCTCACGCTCAGACGGGCGGCGTGGCGACACGGAATTCGAAATGCTTCGATTCCGCTCGTAACCGTCACCATTCTCCAGCTGGGTTCGTTGCTGGCGGGTGCCGTTGTGATCGAAAATGTGTTCACGTTGCCTGGCCTCGGCCGCATGCTGGTCGTCGCCGTTGGGGGTCGCGAAGCCTTGTCTGTCCAGTCTCTGACACTGGTCTTGATGCTCATGATCCTCACGTTGAACTTTCTGATGGATATTGCCTATGGGCTCCTCGACCCGCGAATCCGCGATAGCGGCGGATCGGTCCCCATCGCATGACCGATCAAAACCGATCGTCCGAGGCGCCAGTGGCAGATACAGACGATTTCGAATTCCTCGAAATCGCAACGAGCGGTTCGCGACGTAGGGTGCCTCCCCAGCTCGTGATCGGTGCCGTCATCGTTTCCGTGATCGTCGGCATCGGTATGGTGTCAGTGTTCTGGACCCCGTACGACCTCAACACGGTCGATGTCCCGAACCAGTTCTTGCGGCCAGGATCTGACGGCTATCTCCTTGGCACCGACAAGCTCGGACGCGACATGACGAGTCAAATCATGGCCGGTGCACGAAACTCGCTACTCGTCAGCATGATTTCTACGGTGGCATCACTGATTCCTGGAGTCCTGATCGGGCTGCTCGCCGCAGGCGCCAGCCCGTTCTGGCAGCGGTTCATCAGTCGCTTAACCGATATCGGCATCGCCCTCCCGGGGATCCTGGTGGCACTCGTTCTGGCAACGTCGCTCGGCCCGGGCAACCCCACGGCGATCATCGCCATCATGTTCTGGTTTATCCCAACGGTTGCACGCGTCACGATGGGGCCCGCCCGCCAGATTCTTTCACGTGACTTCGTAGAGGCCGCCCAGGCCTACGGTCGACCCCGTAGGTTCATTCTCTTCCGACACGTACTGCCCAACATCGGCCCGCTAATCATCGTCCAGGCATCGGTCATGTTTGCGCTCGCGATCCTGATCGAGGCGGCGTTGTCATATCTCGGTATCGGCGCACAACGACCGACACCCTCGTGGGGTCGCCTCTTGAAGGAAGCCCAGCCGCTCATCGACAAGGCTCCTTACCTCATGATCATCCCAGGGATTTCAATCATGGTGGCGGTGATCGGCTTCAACCTTCTCGGCGATGGCCTGCGCACGTACCTCGATCCACAGCAAACCGCCAAGGGCACCGGGTAATGCTTGAAATCGAAGATCTGAACATATCGATCGGGGCCCACCAGATCGTCTCCCTCGAGCACCTCTCGATTCCGGCCGGCCGACGGCTGGGGCTCGTGGGCGAGTCTGGGTCGGGTAAGACGATGACCGCAATGAGCATCATCGGTCTGCTTCCCCGCGAAGCGGTGGTGACGGGCTCGATCAAGTTCTCGGGTGTCGAGATGGTCAACCGCCCCGAGCGCGAACTCTCAAATTTTCGTGGTTCCGAAATCGGCACCATCTTCCAGGATCCGCTGCGGGCGCTCAATCCCACGATGCGTGTCGGTAAACAAGTCGGCGAAGCGCTACGGCTCCACAACACGGTGCCCAACAAGGGCGTCAAGCAGCGCACGGTCGAGCTGCTCGACCAAGTCCAGCTGCCCGACTCTGCGGCCCTGGCCCGCAGATATCCTCACCAGCTGTCAGGGGGCCAACAACAGCGCGTGCTGATTGCGATGGCGATCGCCTGCAATCCCAAACTACTGATCGCCGATGAACCAACGACAGCGCTTGACGTAACCGTTCAGAAAGAAATCCTCGAGTTGCTGGCGCGTCTCAGCGCCGAGCGGGGAATGGCTGTTCTGTTCGTCAGCCATGACTTGGGGGTAATCCAGTCGATCTCTGACCATGTCGCCGTTCTCTATGGCGGAAGCCTCGTCGAAACCGGCCCGACCGACCAGATCGTCGGCTCACCGCGCCATCGATACACCGAGGCACTGATCAACGTCAATCCGGGTCACCCCGAAGACATCGCCGCTTCGCTCGGTAAACCGCTGATCACCATCAAGGGCTCTGTTCCCCCGCTGGGTGCATTCCTCTCGGGCTGTCGATTTCGCGGCCGCTGCCCACACGAAGTCGACACATGTGCAACTGAACCACCGATTACCGAGATGCCCGACGCACATTCGTTCAAATGCTGGAACCCGGTGCCCACCACGATTTCCCTCGCTCCTGGCGAGGCGGGACTGGCGAAAGAGTCACCATGACCGACCTGTTGGCGTCCGACAGACTGTTCTTCGACTACCAAACCCGTTCGCGGCGCCGCGACGCAAACTCGGACTGGACGCTACGAGACATTGCTGTCACGATCCCCGCCGGCTCGACAGTTGGAGTCGTGGGCGAATCCGGATCAGGAAAGTCAACCCTTGTCCGGCTCTTGTGTGGCCTGCTCACTCCGTCCAAGGGAGAGATCACCTTCGATGGTCGATCGGTGAAGGACTGGTTGTCCGAGGATCGTCTCGAGTTTCACCGCCGCAACCAGATCGTCTTTCAGAGCCCGGCAAGTTCGCTTGATCCGCGGCTACGCATCAAGACCTCTCTGTCTGAGCCGACAAGGGCGCTCGAGCGACGCAAACCCGACCCGGCCGAGCTCAGCAGCTGGCTCAAGGATGTCGGGCTGAGCGGCGATGTCCTCTCTCGCTATCCGCATCAACTTTCAGGTGGCCAACTGCAGCGAATCGCCGTCGCTCGGGCACTTTCGGTGAGACCCGACGTTCTCTACGCGGACGAGCCGACCAGCGCCCTCGACGTTTCTGTCCAAGCCCAGGTGTTGAACCTGTTGATGGGCTTGAAGCAGCGACATGGGTTGACGCTGGTGCTCGTCTCCCATGATCTCGCCGTGGTCGCACGCGTGTGCGAACAGGTCGTCGTGCTCAAAGATGGGCAGGTGGTCGAGGCCGGTCAGACCGTCGAGGTGATGACCGACCCGAAGACCGCCTACACACGCACCCTGGTTGAAGCATCTCGAGCCACGAGCTTGGCAAGGTTCTGAAGATCCGAAGATGTACAAATTAGATCGAGAGTGGCTCAATGGGACGTCTTGAGAATCGGGTCGCGATCGTGACTGGAGCATCGCGCGGCATCGGTGCAGCGACGGCCGAGGCATTCGCCCGCGAGGGTGCCAGCGTGGTGATCAATACGATCGCCGACGACCGAATGGATGCCATGGCGTCCGAGGTAGTGGCCCGTATCACGGCGGCGGGTGGTGCCGCCATCAAGGTGGTCGCCGACATCACCGTCCCCGCGCAAGTCGACGAGATGGTCGTCCGCGCCCAAAGCGCGTTCGGCGACGTAGATGTCCTGGTGGCCAACGCGGCGTATTCGAGACGCACGGCATGGACGGAGATCTCGATCGAACAATGGGATCAGACGATGGCGGTCAACCTTCGTGGGACTTTTCTTTGTGCCAAGGCAGTGCACCCGGGAATGCTTAAGAAGGCTCGAGGAAGCATCATCACGGTATCGAGCGTCACGGTCGAGTTGGGTATGGCAGGAAGCCTCGCCTACGTCGCCTCGAAGGCCGGGATCATCGGTCTCACTCGGGCCTTGGCTCGCGAGGTCGGGCATGATGGGATTCGCGTGAATAGCGTTATGCCGGGTGCAATCAGGACAGAGTTCGAAGTCGAACTCGAGACGGCCAGCGAAGACCAACTTGCCAGGCAGATGGCAGAACGCCAATCGCTCCCGCAGCGCGGCTACGCCAAAGATCTGGCGGGTACATTCGTCTATCTCGCCTCAGACGACAGCGCCTTCGTGACGGGTCAAGTCATTGCCGTCGACGGCGGATGGATCCACCACTAGTCGGCGATCGCCAGACATACGACGAGATCGTCGGCGATCACCGGTGGGCGCCTTTTGACTGCCATCACCCAGGCTTCGTAGGGGGCGTGTACCTCTTCGAGCAGTTGCCCACCGAGGGCGACCACGGTTCCAAGCAGTTGACCCGCTTCGACATTCGTTCCACTCATCAAATCCGTCACGAACATGCCGTCGTGACGAACGGAAATCATGTCGCGATCGAGGTCGCCACCGCCCGTGACGTGAACCGCTGCGCGAGCGGGGCCGGAGGGCCCGACGGCGATCATGTCCATCATGGCGAGTACACGTTGAACGCCGACAACGTAGGCGTCGACCGAGGCGGGACTCATCGACCCACCGCCAGGACACTCGACGTACATGGCCTGATCGACCACGCTGACCGTGCGACCTTCCGAGCGACCCGGATGACGCCATAAGAAGTCTGCGCCGAACGCTGACGCGGCATGCTTTGCAAGGCTGTCTCCTGTGGTCGTATCTGATTGGTAACCGGCCAAGAACGGCATGTCGTAGCCCTGTCCCGACGTGTGTAGATCGATCAGCAGGTCGCACCCGGAGAGCACTTCGGTGAAGATGTGGTGGGCGATCTGTTCAGTGGCGCCGCCGCTCGAATCACCGGGAAACACTCGGGCCAGGTTGCCCCCATCGATGGCGCTCGTGCGGCTGTCAGCCTGAAACGCCGCTTCGTGGCAGACAGGGACGATGTCGACGCGGCCGCGGGTCAAACGTGTCTCGTCGACTGCCAACCGACCCGCTGCCAAAACACCTTGGGTCTCGTCGCCGTGGATGCCACCGAGGATCACAACCCGCGGACCTGGTGCGGCGGCCTGAGTACTCCAGACATCGAATCCGCCGGCGGTACCGGCCGAGACTCTTCGCTGCGTGTGGTCGATCATGGTGAGACTCCGAATTCTGCGAGTACGGACTTGATTTCCTCGGCTTTGATGTGACGGGGAGGGTTGCCCTCGCCGAGTCGTGCGGCCGACACGGCGTCTTTGTGTCCGGCCCCTGACAGGATCACGATCACTTCGTCGTCTTCCGAAAGATTCCCGCGTTCAAGGTCGAACAGAACCCCCGCCAGTGCGGTCGCCCCCGCCGGCTCGACGAACAGGCCTTCCTGGCGGGCGAGGATCTGTTGCGCGTCCCAGGCCTGTTGATCGGTTACTTCGACCACGTGCCCTCCACTCTCCGTGATTGCCGTGGTGGCGTCGAAGTCGAACAACACCGGTACTTGGAGTCCCGAGATGGTGGTGGTGAGATAACCGTCAAGCGGTTCGAACCTGCCCGCCAGAGCTCGGTTCAGGGTCGGGCAGCCGTCCGGTTGCACCCCGATCAAGCGCGGAATCGCCTTGCTGACACCCATACGCTGATAGCCCCGCCAGATCGACGCCAACAGGCCGCCGCCGCCGATTGGAATGTAGACGGCGGTCGCCGTCGGCCGTTGTTCGATCAGTTCGTAAGCAATTGTTTCAGCACCCCGCATGGCCTCGGGGGCGTAACGTCCACCGGTGAGGAACGCCAGCCACCCTTGATCTGCCGCCATCGTGGCGATGGTCTGTGCCACAGTTTCCACACCCTCGAACGCTGAGCCCAATTCGGCGACAATGTTCGCTCGTGCACCGTGGGCCAATATCTGCTGCAGCTTGCCATCGACGATTCCGGAGACGGTGAACAACATGACGGGGAAACCTGCTCGAGCGGCATAGGCCGCGATCGCCGCACCGCCATTGCCCGAAGACGTGCCGACGGCGCCAAGCAGTGCGTCCCTGGCGATGATCGCCGTCGCCATGGCTGCGATTCGGTCTTTGAACGATCCCGTGGGATTCTGGTATTCGGCCTTGAAACAGACAGTTGGGGCGCCGGGCTGGGTGAGTCGCGAACATGTCGCGTTCAGCAGCGGCGTATCACCCTCTCCGAGGCTGATGGAGATTGACGGGTCAATCTCGAGAAACTCGGCAAAACGCCACATGACGGAATCGTAGCCGACGAATGAAACCGGGGTTTCGCCGAATGGAATCGCCTCGTGTCTCGGTGAGAGATCGGACTCGATCAGGTCACTTGAAGAACCGGTTTGCCATCGACCGTTGATTCTCGTAGATCGAGCCTTGGCTGGGTGCCGGTGGGAGCGGCATTCTGACCGGCACAGCCACCACCCGTGGTTCGATCGTGGCTTCGCCAGCAACGATCATCTGGTCAAACCGGGCGAGATCGTCGATGGGATGAACTAGCGGAAATGCATCGACAGCGGCGAACTGGAACAACAACAGATTCCGCGAGCGGGCCGACCGATTCGGCGCCGAGCCGTGCACCGCCCGCACGTGGTGAAAAGTCATCGAACCCGCTGCGCCCATCAATGGAAGGGTTGATGAGAAATCGATTTGGCTCTCGATCGGGTCGATCGCTCCACAGAAGAAGCCATTTGCATGGTGGTCATAGATCACACCGCGGTGGCTTCCTGGCAGCACACACAGAGGTCCATTGGCCTCATCAACATCGTCGAGCATTATCCCAACTGCGAGCAGATCATCGTTGGTGTGCGGGTAGAACGCCCAGTCCTGGTGCCACTCGACGGCCGAGCCATCGCCCGCAGCCTTCATATTCAGCTTGCCGGTTTGGAAACGAACTCCCGGTCCAATCAGTTGGGTGAGAATCTCTACCAGCACAGGATGGTGAACGAGAGCGGCCACACTTGGCATCACCGTTTCGGGGCTCTTGATCCGCCTTACCCTCGGTGTTGCCCGGGTGTGGCTGTCTTCGAGGTCATACACCTCGTCATTTGCGGTCACCTCGGACGCCTTGTCGACCAGTTCGGCAAGCTCGCGACGGACCACATCGAGCTCCGATTCGGACAGAACATCCGGCACGACGAGATAGCCCTGCTCCTGGTAAAGCGCTACATCGCCAGGAGTGATAGTCACGGTCACGTGCCGATCCTATTACGGATGCCGCCGCCACGCGCACCTACTTGCCACGCGGGCGAAACAGTCCCGGACTTGGGTAGTCGGGCACCACGAACGTTTGGTCGCGGCCCTTCAACTCGCTGTCGACGTCGAACCCGACGAGGTTTCGCCTGACCCGAGTCTCGGCGGTTCCGAGCTCGTCGGCGCGTCGAATCACTTGCATGGCCACCGTGTCGAGTCGTTTGATCTGTTGCACCCGTTGTTCCCACGAGGGCAACATGAACACCTCGCTGATCGACGTAAGGTCGGTAGCGTCTCGGTAGGCGGCCCACTGAGTGGCTCCGGTTCGCAGCCGGACGCGTCGCAGGTCCGACAGCACCTTCAAGAACGCGTCGAGATCGAGTTCACCGACGTGCCAGGTCGTGATCACCAACACCGGTTCGGTCGACGCTTCGACGTCAGGGATCGTCGTGGGGTCGCGTTCGGGAACCACCGGCGATTCGATCCGTTCGAGCACCGGTATCGGCATCCGGAATGAGAGAACCCCGATCGCCGCGACCGCTACCGAGAAGGCCACGAGCGCCTTGTCGGCGCCGATCGAGTTGCCGAGCACCCCCGAGGCAACCGCTCCCATGGGCACGAACCCAAACACCGACAAGGTGAAGGCGCCCATCGTGCGGCCGCGCACCCAATCGGGCGTGAGCACCTGATACGTGCTGTTCAACGTGGCCAAAATCCACGTCCAAATCACGCCAGCGATCGTGACGAACACTGCTGTCAGCGCAACCTGCGTCGAGAGTCCGACCACGATGCCTGCCAGCCCAAAGACGACAATGCAGATCGGAAGCAGGTTGGGACCGAGCCGGCTACTGGCCTGTGAGCGAGTCACTCCGCCGACCATCGCGCCGCAACCGAACAGGCCCAGCAAAACGCCGTACATCATCGAGCCGCCACCCAGCGTGTCGCTCGTCAGATTGGGGAGCATCGAGCGAAGGCTCGCCGAGGCGAATCCGAACAACGACCCGAGCAACAACAGCCAGAGGTACCCGCGCGAGAACCGCAGATACCGCACGCCTGCCGCAATGGCGACGACCAGAGATCCCTTCTCCTGATCGAGGTCGTCGGTGCCTGCCAAGGAAACAGCGACCCCGACTGCGAGGTACCCCACCGCAGCGACACCGAACGAGAACCCCGCACCGACGGTCGCCAGGAGAAGACCACCGAGGGCTGGCCCTAACGCAGTGGCCACTCCACCCGACGCAGAATTCAGCGACACGGCACCCGGCACGAGACTGGCCGGGACGAGCGACGGCACGATCGCGTGCCATGCAGGGTTGAAGAACGCGATGCCGATACCGATGACAAGGCCGAGACCAACCAGCCTGGCCGGCGTCAAGGCGTCGAGCGTCGACAACACCGACATTGTCACCGATGCGGCTACGAGCACCGACGTAGAGACCAGCAAGATAATCCGACGATCGAACAGGTCCGCCGCCGCGCCGGCGGGTAATGACAGCACAAGCAACGGCAGAGTCGGTGCCCCGATCATCGCGCTCACCCATAGCGGCGAGCCGGTCATCTCCAGGATCAACCACGACGATGTGACCACCTGCACGAGGTGTCCGAGACTGAAGATGATGAGGGCGATCCAGAATGCTCGAAACATCGGGATTCGCAGCGGCGCCATCGATGACTGGTCGTCGGTCATCGTTTACCGCCGTCCCCCATGGCGCCCATCACGACATCACCGTAGAGGCCGCTCATCCGAACCGAGTGGTTCTTGGGCGCATTCTCCCCGGTGGTCGTTTTCGGCCCGCCCAGCTTGCCGGTGCATCTTGGGTGCTGGGATGGACGAGAAGCGATGGCCGCAATCGACCGATTCTCACTCAGGTTGGCGCCGACACACCACCGACCAGTTGCCGGCCGAGCGAGTCGAGCGATGGCGCAGAAGATCAGCGGCGAGTACCGGCCGAGCTTCATCGGACGACGGCACTGGGAACGTCTAGCGCGCCCACTTGGACTGGACCCCGATGAGGCGTGCGCACGAATCACCGACATGAGGGCCGAACCCGGGTAGCCCGTCGAAGCGAGACCTCGGGTTACGGCGCTCGCATTATGTGCGATGGTGCCCGGCCGGCCAGTGAGCGCCGGATAGCGGGCGGCTCAAGGGCGACGAACTGTCACCGCCGACGGGCAGAATGCAGAAATTGCGATCATTCCGGTACCCAGAAGTTCGAGGGCGCGACCTTCGTCAGGGCGAGCTTTCGCGGCGCCACCCTGAGATCGTCCGACGTCAGCGGGGTGGCGATGTACAGCGTCGACGTGGGCTGGCTCGACATCGACGACCCACCGAACGCAGGATGCGATCCGGTGTGGTCGACGCCACAGCCTCGTCGAACCGAGATGCTCCCACCGCTGCGAGACTGAACCTCCCGGCCCAAGGACGGTCAACATGACTCCCGAGAACCATTGGACACACCCTGTAGCGAGCCCCGACGGGACCGGCTCTCGAGGCACGGATCTGACGCACCCCGACGCCCATCGTCCTCCGGCAATGGAGACCCCGGTGACGCGTGCCCTCGAGGATCGTCCACCGTTGGGGCCGATCGAGCGTCTCGACCACGATGGGCTCGTGGCGAATCAGCAGTCCGAGCTCGCTGCCTCTCGTCGCAAGTACACGCTGAGTTCTCGCGCGCTGTTCTCGGTGATGGACCTGGTGTACGGGAAGGAGCGCTCACTGGAGAAGTTCCGGGTGCTCGAAGTCGTGGCACGTGTGCCGTATCAGGCGTGGGAGAGCGTGGCCTACGTCGCCATGACACATACGTCGAAGAACCCCGACTTCGCCCGGAGGGTCTACGACCGGGCACGCATCGCCAGGGTCGAACAGGACAACGAACAGTGGCACCTGCTGATCCTGGAAAAGCTCACGCGCGACCAGCGGCGCCCGTGGCTCAAGGGCCGCATCATCCCTCAGATTCTGGCGCTGTCCTACTACCAGCTGTCATGGATCCTGCTCGTCATCCGGCCGAAGCGGAGCTATCAGCTCAATGCCGACTTCGAAGACCACGCCGCCCTCGAGTATGCGCTGATGGTGCAGGAACATCCCGAGTGGGAGACAACCCCGTTCGAGAGCCAGTTCCAGGGCGACTTCGGTGCCTATGACAGCCTGGCCGACATGTTCCGCCAGATCGGTTACGACGAGGCCCTGCATCGCCAAGAGAGCGAGATCATGATGACACAGCCTCGTTACACTTGACACCGGAGGTCGTGAAGGCGGATGTGGGGCACTACCCCGATGACGTCACGGATCACTACCAGTTCGCGAAACACCTGGTAGATGGTGCCCGGGACGGGGTTTGAACCCGCACTCACCTCTCGATGAAGGGGGTTAAGGGCAGGCCGCGGCGAGCGGCGGTCCTGCGGCATAGGTCACCAGCCGGGGAACCGCGGCCAGCATCACCTTCGCTCGCGCTCGCAAGGGCTCCTCGCTCGACCGAAGAGGCATCGTGCCAAGTCGGTCCTCGACTTTGAGAAGGTCGACCAGGCCGGCGGCGAATACGGCACGAACGAAGTCGATGTCCTTCTGGCGACCGGCCAACGCCTTCGCAACGCACAAATCCTCGGGATGCAAGCACAACCCGATCGAACTGACTCGGAGTCTTCGAATCGCACGAGCCGCTGCTCCCATGAGTCCGGCAGGTACGCCGTCCACGCAGAAACACCGTCCGCGTGTTGCGGAACTCCCGACAGGCGCCCCAGCTCGCTCTGAGTCAAACCGTGCCGGGTACGGAAGTCCCGTATGGTGCCACCAACATCCATAGAGCAACTATGTCGATATCGATATAGTTGTGTAAGGCGTGTAGCGATCTGCCCGGTGTCAGCTGGCCGCACGCACGACGGCATGACCCTCGCGAACCAGCTTCGCGATCGATCGATTCTCGCTCAGGCTGGCACCGACACCAACGACCAGTTGCTGGCCGACGGCGGCGGCGAGACGCTCGAGCGAGTCGAGCGATGGCCGCGCTCCCCCACCCTCCATCCGCGCGATCGCCGACTGCGTGGTCCCCATCCGCTCGGCGAGCGCGGCCTGCGTCAGACCTGCCTCGGTGCGGAGTGTGAACACCATCTCCCGGAGCTCCGTGATCCGGGCCTCGTCCTCGACCGCGGCACGCGCCACATCAGTGTCGGGTCGCGGCATCGCTGACCAACCGGTCCTGGTACTCATGATTCGTCTCCTCCCATTCCGTGTTCGTTCATGCACTTCGCCATGGCCGCCGTGCCCGCTCGACCTCTCGCTCACTCGTTCGGCCGCGACTTCGCGAACACCGTCAGCAGGATGATCACTCGGCCCGGTGCGATCCAGTAGGTGATACGGGTGGCACGGCTACCGAGGTAGAGCCGACGGAACGGTCGATTCCGAGAGGTGCCAGGAGTTTGCTCGCCTCATGTCCTCGGGCGCTGACATCGGCGGAATGTCAGCGACCGTTGACATTGCACCGATGTGAGCGTACGCTGACATCATGATTTGTCGAACCGCCCGTGATCTCGGCGCCACGGTTCGCGATGCGCGGCTGCGACGCGGTTGGACCCAAGCACAGCTGGCCGACCGAATCGGGGCGAGCCGACAGTGGGTGATCGCCCTCGAGCACGGCAAGCCGACGGCTGAGTTGGGAACGGCGTTGCGCGCTGTCGCCGCGCTCGGGCTCGTCGCCGACCTCATTGACGCACCGACAGGCGACATCCGAATCGATCTCGATCGACTACTCGGTGACACTCGTGACTGAATTGTCGGTCCTTATGAGTGGTCGTTTCGTCGGCACGCTCGATGCGTCCGACAGGCGCAGCCTACGTTTCACCTACGACACGGGCTACGCCGCCGACCCGAGCTCTACTCCGCTGTCGGTTTCGATGCCTTTGCGCGTGTCGCCCTATTCACATGCGACCATTCATCCGTATCTGTGGGGCCTGCTGCCCGACAACGATCGAGTCCTCGATCGCTGGGCGCGCGAGTCCGGGTGCTCGTCGAGCGACATCGCAGGCCTGATGCGCAGCGTCGGAAACGACGTGGCCGGTGCAGCCCAATACATCCCTGCCGACGCAACACCCGAGGAGTCGCTGCACGGCGACGTCCAGTGGCTCACCGAAGACGACATCGCACAGTTCCTCCGTGGTCTGCGACGCGACAGCACGAGCTGGCGACAGCATCCTGAAGGCCGATGGAGCCTTGCCGGCGCCCAACCAAAACTGGCGCTCGTGTACGACCCAACTGCAGACCGATGGGGAATTCCGACGGGAGCATCGCCGACCACGCACATCCTCAAGCCTGCGATCGGCGGTCTCGGCGACTTCGACATCAACGAGCACCTCTGCTTGTCAGCGGCGCGATGCGCTGGGCTCATTGCAGCGACGACCTCGGTGCACACCTTTGCCGGTGAACGGGCACTGGTCGTCGAGCGATATGACCGGTTCGTCGGCGAATCTGACGCTGTGATCCGCGTGCACCAAGAAGACCTGTGCCAGGCGCTCTCTGTCCACCCGGATCGCAAGTACGAAGTCGACGGTGGTCCGGGAGCCGAGCAGCTCGGTCGGCTGATACGCGAAGCCGCAGGACATTACGACGCTGCACGCTTCTTCGACGCACTCGCATACAGCTGGCTCGTGCTTGCAACGGACGGCCACGCAAAGAACTACTCCCTCCTGCTCAGTGGTCACCAGGTGCGCCTCGCACCTCTCTACGACGTCGCCTCAGCTCTCCCCCATCTCGACCACCCCCGCAAGGCACGCATGGCGCAGAAGATCGGCGGCGAGTACCGAGCGAGTTTCATAAGACGACGACACTGGCAACGTGTGGCCCGCCCGCTGGGGCTCGACCCAGATGAGGCAAGCACACGCATCACCGGTCTCGCCGAGCGCCTCCCCGACGCATTCTCAGACGCAGTGAAGTCCGCACACCTCGACAACAGCGAGCAGCAGATCGCGGACGCCATCCGCGAACTGATCTGCGGCTGGGCCGCGGATCGAGCCGCCGAGTTCGCATAGCCCGTTCACTCACGGCGGAAGATCTCGTGCAGGATTCGTGCAGGCATCTGCCCGGCAGGCTCGCCACACCTACGACGGCATGGCATAACCCCTGGTAGACGGTGCCCGGGACGGGATTTGAACCCGTACTCACCTCTCGATGAAGGGGGATTTCATCCCGACAAATGATGTCCGTCGGGTGCGGCGCTGTCCGTCCAGACCGCTGTGACCTGGGGGGTCGTTCCATGATGTCCGTCCGGTCTGCTCCAGTACCGCCCGTGTCCGCCGAGTCTTGTGCACCCGAGCCCGGCAAAAGGGCGCGGATGCGGGTTCGTCGAGTCGGCATCCGCTGTCGAGCGAACCGGATGCTCGAGACCGGGCCGATGCTGGTGCAACACGATCGCGACTCCCCCGATCAGACGGTGCCGCTGATCGCCAAGCAGTGCGCTGAAAATCGGGTTTCGAACATGGCGGTCGATGATCGGGGTCTTGGCTGTCGGTGTTGACTCGGTCGAGGCGCTCGCCCGATGTCGGGTTCTGCGATCCCGCCCAGAACGACCACCACGTCGAGTGACTGACTGCAACGCTGCCGACCGTCAAAGTGGCTCAATGCAACAGTTAGTCATGATGGTGTGGTCCGGTCCCGGGGATTAGTCCCGTCATGTGGTGGGGTTCGGTCTGACCTGCAACGCAACCGGGCCCTTCGGGTGCCCTCGCACTGATCCGTCGACGAAGTCCGGGGTTGGACACGCACCGACCGGTCGGGCGGGGTGGCCCCATTTGAACAAGTCAGGAGTCTCGATCGACGCCCTAACTGTCCTGTCCGCCGTCCCGGCCAGTGGGTGCTTCCAACCATCGAGGATCAGGAGTACCACAATCACGCCAGACAAGACCACACAGATCATCGTGGGTGTCGACACCCATACCGACACTCGCGCCGCGGTCGCGATCAATCAGCTCGGCCGGCGACTCGGCACCATTCAGATCCGAGCCGACGAGTCCGCCTACCAATCGCTGCTCGAGTGGGCAAACCAGCTTGGAGAACCGAGTTGATTCGGTGAAGTCGGGGCGCGCATAACCGCTGCCTCACATCTCGATCTTCCATTGCATCTGCTCGTCGTGACTCAAGGGTGAGTACGAGCACCGCAGCCCGGTACGGATCGAACGATCCAAGTGGGCCGCGAGACCTGGCGTGATCTCAGCGAGTCGCCCGATTGCGTCGCGGATGCGACCGCTCACGGCCTTGCGCGCTCGCTCCGCTGGATCGTTGGGGTTCGATCGAATCCGGCCGCCGAGACCGGTGACCCGTCGCAGCTCGGCGAGAAGTTGCTGGCGTTCGGCGTCGAGTAGTCCGGTCCTTCCGAGGTCGGCATCGCGGTCGGCGACGTCGATCTCCGCATCGAGATCGTCGAGCCTCCGCCGATAGGTATCGAGCGACTGCCGATCGGCCATCGCGTCGGTCGCGACGCCGGACACTGCAGGTCCACCGGCGAGTTCCAGAGCGGAAACCTCCTGGTCGCGATGGCTGATTAGGGTCGCGATGTCGGCCAAGCCCTTCAGGTGCGGCAGCGTTCCCGTCTCGTGATGCCACGAGATCGTCCAGACGGCTCCCTGGCGAATGAGCGATGCGGTCTCGGGTTCGGAGTCGTCGGCGCCATCCGGTGTGGACGCGGCTGATCGCTCCTTGATGGCCCGTAGTGCAGTTTCTCCCTGGCGCACCCAGACGGCCGCGCCGAGGCGGCGAGATGTCTCGATCGATTGGTGGAGCATCGAGCTCGCAGTCTCTTGATCACCAAGTGCGGATGCCAAGATGCCCGCGCTGTGGGCGAATGGTCCTGCGAAGGCCACGACCGCTCCGTTCACGCCGCACGCATCCGCGATGTTCTCGATGTCGGCGAGGAGATGAACGCATAGTTCGCGGTTCCCGAGAGCGACGCTTGCCTCGGCAAGATGGCCCACCAAGACCGACCTGAGGTATGAGCCCTCGCTCTGCCAGCCGCCCGATGCATTCACCTTCGCCACCTCGTTTTCGGCATCCTCGAGGTCGCCGGCCTTGGCCAGTGCGCCTGCTGCGACCGCGTGAGCCAGGACTGGTGCTCCGGTCCACCAGCGCACGGCATCAGTGGCGAGCGTCCTCAGCTCGTCGGGGTCTCGGCGGGCCGACGCGAGCGCGACGCGCTGGGACATCAGCACGTTGCCGGTGTCCGGTTCGTGGATCTGCTCTCCCATGCGTCCGGCTTCGTCCATGAGCGCCTCAGCGCGATCGAGGTCGCCGTCGAGCAGGGCCAGCGCGGCACGCCGCGTCTGGACCATGTATCGATCTCGAGGTTCGTTCCTGGCTGTGAGCACGTCGAACCATTGGGCGAGCACAGAACGGAACCGGGCGTCGCCGGATTCCAACAGGCCGTTCGCCTCGAGAATCAGACCCTCCGCCTGACGGTCGATGTCACCGAGCGCGGCGCCGACAACGGCGATCTCGTGACCGAGTTCGGCTCGTTCGGTTCCGGTTCCTGGGCCCCACAGGGCGTCGTGGCGGGCGAGGAGGCAGGCGGCGATCGTCTCGTCGTGGCCTGATTGTCGACCGAGTGTCAGCGCCTCTTCGCTGAGTGGCCCGGCGCGGTGGCGATCCTTCGCGACCGAGTGCTGGAGTTCACGAGCCAGCGCCGCGGTGAGCTGCGCCTGCTTCGTCAGGCTGACACCGGTCACGGCGGCCAGCGCTGTTTCGAGTTGCGCAATGATCTCGTCGCGGGGCACAGAAAACTTGGCGCCGAGTCGCTGCACGGCCAAGGCCACGTCGGCGAGTGCCTCGGCACCGGGGGCCGCCCTCAACGCCTGGACCAGCAGGCCGCGGGCGGCCTCTGGGTCGCCCGAGCGGGCCTGGTTGTCAGCTTCGTCCATCAGCAACCGGGTCATGACATCGGGCTCGATGCGCCATCCACCGTCGATGGTCGCGAGGCGCACCCGGCGAAGGTGTCCGGCGGCCTCGCTGAATGCCAGACGTCGGCGCTCGTCCTGAGCTGCCTCACTGGCCCAACGGATCGCCCGAGCCGGCTCGACGGTGGCGATCGCATGAACGTAGTGGAGCGCCACGTCGCCTGGCGGCACCTCAGCACCGCGCTCTCGACGAACCTCGAGGGCGGCGCCGACCGCGGCGTGAAGCCCGGAACGGTCGGCCGCGTCGAGTTCGCTGTAGAGCGTCTCGCGATAGATGTCGTGGGTAAACCAGAACTCATCACCCGGCGCAGTTCTGACCAGCCCGGCATCGACCGCCGGCGCGAGGTAGCCCAATACCGCCGCCGGAGCCGTATCGGTGACGGCGCCCAACACGTCGAGCAGCAGCCGATTGCCCAGCACACTCGCAACTTCGAGCAAGCGTTGACTCTCCGTCGACAGGGCGTCGAGACGTCTGATGACAGCCCCAGTCACCACCGTCGGGAGCGCAGCAAGGTCACCGGCGGCACGCAATCGTGCGAGTTCACCCACGAAGAGCGGATGCCCGCCGGTTCGCCGGTGGAGGTCGATAGCGAGTGAACGCGACGCTGGCGGGCCCGGGATCGCTCGAATCAACTCCTCGACACCATCGACCGTGAGACCGTCAAGATGCACGCCGCGGGCATGGGAGCCGATCGTCGCAAGTCGAGCGCGTCGTTCCTGGTCGAGCTCGTCATGGCGAAACGCGCCGATCACCAGCAGCCGCGCGGCCCGGGGCGTTCCGATCACGTAGTCGATCAGGTCGAACGTCGAGGAATCTGCCCATTGGAGGTCGTCGAGAACGACCACCACGTGCCGGTCCGCGGCCAGAGTCTCAAGCCAACCGGCCGCCGCGTCGAGGAGGAGGAGACGGTGTCCGTCTGGGTCGCCCGCCGCCGACTCGGGCGCACCGAGCTCGCGAATCAGGAGCGACAAGAGGCCAGCATCGTACCCAGCAGCCGCAGACGCGACGTCGCGACCCACCGCATTCGCGACCTCGTCGAACGCCTGCATCCACGGCCAAAAACCCGGGGCCCCGTCACCATGCCAGCACGTACCCCACCCCACGACGGCCGAACCCGGCGCCGAATCCGCAGTCGCGCCCTCAATGGCGGCCCTGATCAGCGAGGTCTTGCCGATGCCCGCCTCACCGCTCACGAGCACCGCCGAAGAACGCCCGTTGACCGATGCCGTCACCACCTCGCCAAGACGCTGCAGAGGCTCAGCGCGCCCCACGACCCCGCCTCCGCTTCCGTCGCTCATGACATCCCTTCTGGCGTTTCGTCAAAATCGCCAGATTGATTCTGGCGGAAACGCCGTTGATCTGGCGCCTTCAGGATGACACACCCAACCCGGAAGGACGACAGACATGACATTCGACTCAGTTCAGTACAAGACCTCCACCCGCCAGCAATGGCAGGACTACGCCAGCGGTTGGAACGACTGGGCCCCACTGCTTGAGTCTTGGCTCGGCGAGGCGACCGAGCGCATGCTCGACCTGGCTGGTGCCACAACCGGAAGCAGCGTCCTCGACGTCGCTGCGGGCGCCGGTGGCCAAAGCATCGCTGCGTGCCGCCGGGTGGGCCCCACCGGCACGGTGCTCGCCACCGACCTCTCCCCCGCCATCCTTGACCACGCGCAACGGGCCGCAACCATGGCGGGCCTGACCAACCTGACAACCAAGGAACTCGATGGCGAGGCGCTGCGTGAGCTCCCGGGCGAGAGCTTCGATGCGGCGATCTCCCGGGTCGGCCTGATCTACTTCCCGAACCGCCAAGAGGCACTCAGCGGAATCCATCACACGCTGCGCGACGGCGGACGCTTCGCGACGGTGACCTACTCGACCGCTGCAACCAACGGCTTCTTCTCGCTGCCGGTCTCGATCATCCGCGACCGCGCCAAGCTTCCGCCGCCCGCAGCCGGCCAGCCCGGTCCGTTCAGCCTCGCCGACCCCGCTGTCCTCGAGCGTGATCTCACACAGGCAGGTTTCCACGACGTCGTCGTGGAAACCATCAACGCTCCCGTTCGGCTCCCATCGGCGGCCGACTGCGTGCGCTTCGAACGCGAATCATTTGGTGCGCTACACCAGATGCTCGGCACGCTGGACAATGATGAACAAGCCGACGTCTGGAACGAGATCGAACAAGCCTTGAGCCAGTACAACACGGCCGACGGATTCGTCGGACCGTGCGAGCTCGTGATCGCCGGAGCGACGCGATGACCGCCAGTGGCGAGTTCCGGGTGACGGCCGTGCAGGCGACCCCCGCCTATCTCGACCGCGACGGCACGCTCGACATCGTCGCCGATCACGTCGCCAAAGCCGGCGCCGACGGGGCGAATCTCGTCGCGTTTCCCGAATCCTTCGTCCCCGGCTACCCCGATTTCGTGTGGCGGATGCCGATTACCGAGGACAGCGGCTGGTACGAGCGTTTCCAGGATCAGGCAGTCGAGATCGATGGGCCACACCTCGACAAAGCGCGTGCCGCAGCCGAGGCGGCGGGCGTGTGGGTTGCCCTCGGCATCACCGAGCGCACCATGTCAGGCACGCTCTACAACTCGGTCGTCTACATCGACGACCACGGCGAGATCGCCGGGCTGCACCGCAAGCTGATCCCGACCGCGGCCGAGCGAACCGTCTGGTCGAACGGCCAGGGACCGATGCTCACTGTTGTCGACATTGGCGGTGTGAAGGTCGGCTCACTCATCTGTTGGGAGAACTACATGCCGCTCGCCCGCGCCGCCCTCTACGAGAAGGGCATCGACGTCTTGCTGTCACCGACGTGGGACAACAGCGACGAGTGGGTACCCACGCTGCGCCACATCGCCAAGGAGGGACGCGTCTTCGTGGTCGGCGTCACTGCGTGCATCCGTGACAGCGACGTACCGACCGATCTTCCCCGGGCGAAGGAGATCTACGACGACCCCGACGGCTTCCTGTCCCGCGGCAACACGACCATCGTCGCTCCGGGTGGTGAGATCCTCGAAGGGCCGCTGGTCGCGCAGGAAGGGACCGTGACAGCGACGCTCGACCTGAATCGGATCGCCGCCGGACGTCGCTCCTTCGATCCCGTCGGCCACTACGCCCGCCCCGACGTTCTCACCCTCACCGACAATACGAACGGAGATCCAAGATGAACCCCGCCGGTCGGACCGCATGAGCGGCGCGTTCGATGTTGACCGAGTCAACGATGCGATCAGAACGTGCCGACGATCCGCCGCTGCGGCCGCTCAGGATACGTAGCATTCCGATCTCGCCCAACCGCTCCATAACGCACACGATCCGTACGAGTCGCACGGTCACGGAAGGGCCGGTCGGTGACACAGAACGCGCAGCGCAGAACGACGGCCAGCGCGTCCGCTCGCGACCGCCCATATCTACGCATATGCCGGTGATCTTCGCGTCTGGCGATCAGGGATGCGCCGGCGTGTCGGCTCGTCGGTTGACTCGCCCGTTTCGACTCAGGTGCTCGTTGGTCATTGCTGGGCTGCTGCCACGGCGATCGAGCCGCGGGTTTCCTCCCATCCGGGCGGTGTCGACGGAGAAGAAGTCGCATGCAACCGCGGCTTGGGAGTGCAGGAACTGCGACCACGTGATCTCGGATCGCTCGGGGGACGGGTTGATGCCGTTGTCTTTGAGGATCCGCCAGACGGTGGAGGAGGCGAGGCGGTGGCCGAGGCCGACGAGTTCGCCGTGTATGCGTTGGTGGCCCCAGGTGGGGTTCTCGGCGGCGAGCCGCATGATGAGTTGGCGGATCTCAGTGGCGGTGGAAGGCCGTCCCGGTGCCCGCGTGGGTTGGGTCCAGTGGTGGGCGATGCGTCGGCGATGCCAGCGCAGCAAGGTCTCGGGTGTGACAAGCCAGCCGGTGCGGCAGGCGCGGGGAGCGCAGCGGCCGTAGCTCCAAGCAGTGTCCGGTCGTCGTCGTTGAGTGCGGGTCGATCGATTTGGCGGCGCAGGACCGTGAGCTGGTGGCGCAGGACGATGATCTCGAGGTCCTTGGACCGAGCGGAGCGGACCGCGAGGCGAGCCAGCGAAGCGATCAGGCGGTAGAGAATACGGGGCATGGCGGCCCAGGATGGAGGCGAGTTTGCCCTGGTCAACCCGCACCACCGAATATTCGGCCCCCCACCCTGACGTGCAGGCCTCACCGACGACATCGAGTTCGTGGCAGGCCGGCAGTATCTCATGGCGATAGGGCCGTCGGTAACGAACACCCGATATCAATCGATCAGGCATCGGAATGGTCCGGCGGCTGGGTTGTCGAGTCATCCGCATTGGCCGGCACCCTGACGACGAACTCGGCGCCGCGTTCGGGTCGGTTGGTGGCGTGAACGGTGCCATGGTGGGCCGCTACGAGTTCGGCGACGACGGCGAGACCGATCCCGCTTCCTGGGGTTTCGGAGGTGGCGTGGCCGCGCCAGAAGCGCTCGAAGAGATGGGGAATCTCGGTTTCCTGCAGACCTGGGCCGGTGTCAGCGACGGTGATCGTTGCGGCACAGTTTTCGACTGCGGTGGTGATGGTGATGTGACCGCCAGGTGGCGTGAATTTCACTGCGTTGGCTAGGAGGTTGACGACAACTTGCTGGAGCCTGTCGGCGTCTCCCTTGACGGGCGCGGAGTTACCGACGACTTCGATGGTGATGTCGCGCTCGGCCGCCAGCGGCCCCAGTAGATCGACCGAATCGAGAGCGATATCGGCGAGGTCGACGGGATCGACCCGCAGGCGAAGTCCTGCAGCTTCGGCAGCGGCGAGAGTTTCGAGGTCTGCCACGAGTCGTCGGAGCCGAACGACTTCGTCGTGGAGGGAGGCGATCGCGGCTGGTGTTGGCTCGTCGATGCCATCGAGGATGGCTTCGGTGTTGCCTTGAAGGATCGTGAGTGGAGTCCGCAGTTCGTGGGCAACGTCGGCGACGAGATTGCGACGGAGCTGGTCTTCGCGATCGAGGTGGTCGGCCATCTCGTTGAACGCGTCGGCGAGGATCCGGATTTCACCGGGTGCGGTGGCAAGGTCGACACGCGTGTCTCGTCGGCCCACAGCAAGATCTCCAGCCGCGCTCGTGAGAGCAACGAGTGGTCGCGTCAGGCGCGCTGAAACGAACACGGCGACGATCAAGGCGACCCCGGCGGCGATCAGGACGCCGGTGAGCGCAGCTCGGGAAAGTGCGTCACGAACGTGTAGTTCGGCCGCCATCGTCTCGGTCGGGAAGCGCAGCATCACCGCCCCGACGGATCGGCCATCGACGACGACGGCTTCCGACACCGGGTCGGCGCGCGGGGCGTCGACCGAGGCGACGCCGTGCATTCGGGCCATCATCGTCGCCAACGCGTCGGTGGGCGCAGCGATCACGGCCCCGTCGGCATCGACCACGGTCAGTGTTGCTTGACCTCGCGCGGCCACGGTCGCAACTGCGAACAGGTCGGCGCCCTCCCAGCCGCCGGCGCGCACATACGCATCGCCCGCGGCGGCAGCAGTCGCAGCGAGGTCGTCACTTCGGCGCTGATCGGACAACCCGGACACCTCGGAACGCGAAGCTACGACGATGAGTACGGCGAATACAGCGACGGCAGTCATCGCGACCGTCAGGAACGCCAGCGTGAGTCGGACGCCGAGCGAGCCGAGCAGCGTCCTACGCGTCACGGCGAAGCCCCAGTCGGTAGCCGACCCCGAGGATCGTCTCCACGATCGCCGGTTCATGAGGATCGAACTCGATCTTGCGCCGCAAGTTCTTCACGTGGGAGTCGACCGTGCGCTCGTACCCGTCGAACTCGTAGCCGCGCAGCCGGTTGATCAGCTCCGATCGAGAGAACACTCGACCCGGGGCTCCCGTCAACGCCACGAGCAGCGCCCACTCGGTCGGTGTCAGCCCAACGGATTGTCCCCGCACGATCAGGTCATGGCGGTCCTCGTCGATGATCAACGTCCCTTCACCAAATGCGGTGGCCGCGTCCGCGCCAACGACACTTCTGCTCCGGCGCAGCACCGCTTGCACCCGCAACACGAGCTCCCGCGGAGAGAACGGCTTGGTGAGATAGTCGTCGGCACCGAGTTCGAGGCCTCTGATCCTGTCCACCTCTGCCGACTTCGCTGTCAGCATGAGGATCGGGATCACGGATCGGGAGCGGACCTCGGTTGCGACGGCCTCGCCACTGACGTCGGGCAAGTTGAGATCCAGCACGATCAGATCGACCGATTGTGTCTCGAGCATCATCAAGGCCTCCGCTCCCGAGCCGGTCGTGAGCACCGCCAACCCATCGCGTTCCAAATAGCGGCGAACGAGATCCCGGATCTTCGTTTCGTCCTCGACTACCAGAACCGTCGCAGCCATCAGCACACCCTTTCCATCTCCATGGCTATCTGACCGCAGCTGGTGACACTCGCTCGGACGGGCCGAAACCGTCCGACGTGCACCCTGTCTCCACATGGTCTCCACATGCAGAGACCATCATGAGGTCGACAAAGGAGGCAACTCACCATGAGACGCACAATGACCATCGGCGCCATCGGCGTCGCAGCACTCACCCTCGGCGTCGGCGTCGGCGTAACGCTGGCGGCTGAGGAGCCGGCGCCACCCACCCCGTCCGATCCTGTCACCGAGATGGACGGCACAGACGGGGATCACATGCTCGACAACATGGACATGATGTCGAGCCTGAACGGCAACGACATGGCCGGCATGATGAACGGCAACGGCATGGCCAACATGATGAACGGCAACGGCATGGAGTCGATGCACACGGCAATGCACGAGGCCCTCAGTGACACCGTGTCGGCCGACGTTCTCGCAGAATGTGACGCGGCTCACGAGTCGATGAGCGACGGGATGATGGGGTCATCGACCGGCATCGGGTCGGACCACTCAGCACACCACCAGTGATCGCGGCCATGAGCCGACACGTAGCCAGAGGTTCGTGGCCATGAGCGACGACGACGAAGCCTTCGATGTGCCTTCGCTTGAGAGCGCCGATCGGCGGACCACCCTTCGGGTCGTCATGGCCGAGCTGACGATCATACTTCTCGTCGTTGTCGGTATCGGCGCGCTCGCCCGTGGGGCGAGCGCGCCGATACCGAGCAGCGCCTCGGGCTCCGTGACAGCGGTGACGGTGTCACTCGCCGATCTCCCCGCTGCGACGGCCGAGATCTACCAGTACGCCGCCGACCACGCCGACCATTTCGCAGACATCCCGTGCTACTGCGGCTGCGACCGAAGCCTCGGCCACCGCAACCTCGAAGACTGCTTCGTCAACCCGGCCGGCGGCTGGGACGCACACGCCTCCGGGTGCGGCATCTGCACTGCCGAAGCACTCACAGCGCAAGAACTCCTCGACGCGAACACTCACATCGATGTCTTACGCCAGGCGATCATCGATCGCTACGGACCACCCTCTCTCACCTGACTCGGAGATCAGCCATGAACAACACCCGTATCCGAACCACCGAGCGCCAACGAAGCCGTCACCACAACCGGCTACTCGCAGCAGCCGCCGCTGTTTTGGTCGTTGCCGCGGGAGTCGCCATCGCCAGCGCCGCCTCGGGCGGATCCCCCGACCCCACATACGCCCGAACCGGCGAAATCAACGCGATGGGCATGCCCGTCATCGAAACGCCTGGCACCGCGAGCGGAACGGCCGCGGTTAACGGCATCACCGCGACCCCGTCTACGTGGGCGCTGGGACGAGTGCCACTGAACGTCGCCGTCCGACCCACCTGGACAATCCAGAACGACGCCACCGACGAGGTCACCATCGGCGAACCCCACGCCCAGGTCAACGAAGGTTGCTGTCCGGGAGCTTTCACCCTCCAAGGATCAGACACGCTTACCCCGGGCTCCGAGGCCGAACTCACCTTCGAGCTCTCCATGCATCCCGGCATGGATGGTGCTCACGACATGACGGTCCACGTTCCCATCCAACGAGCCGACGGCACTACCGACACCCTCACGCTGAACGTGGCCGGCAACTTCCGCGACTGACCTTCAAGACAGCTCCTCTCGCCACCAGCCAGCATCCCCAGCCACCAGCCACCAGCCACCATCCGGGCATCTCAACGGGCAATGGTAGAAAGTCGCTCAGCGGGCATCTTTCCTCAACAAAGGGTGCCGAACGTCCTGTCAGGCTGTTGGTCCTGCGATTGCCACCTCGGTCGTCGGCTTGGCGCCAGCCATTGTTGACCGACAGAACAGATGGTTGCTGTGTCAGTCAGCAGGTTTAACGGCGTGGGGCAACCGCTGGCGTGCGACGATCTCGCGCCATACCCCCCACCGGCGCACTTCGAGGAGTTCCAGGCCTGCCGCGGCGATGTGGTCTTCGGTGCGGCGGTTGATGTCGGGCCCGATGACATGGCTCACGATCGGGGCGAGGCGGTCGGCGAACCATCCGAGGATCGGGTTGCGCGGCCGGACATGTTCGAGCAGCAAGATATCGCCGCCGTGTTTCACGACCCGTGCCACTTCGCGCAGTCCTGCAACGGGGTCGGCGACCGAGCAGAACACACACGTCGCGGTGACGGTGTCGAACGAGTCGTCGTCGAAGGGGAGGTGTTGGACGTCGGCGAGTTCGAGGGTGACGTCGGCTTCTTGGCAGTCGGCGGCCTGCTGGGCCTTGGCCAACATGTTGGCTGACACGTCGATTCCGGTGAGTTGTACGCCGGCGGGGTATAGGCCGAGGTTCCGACCGGTCCCTACGCCGACTTCGAGGGTTTTGCCGTTCGCTCGACTGAGCAGACGTGTGCGGCGGCGACCGACGCCGAGCAGATCCATCGGTTTGTCGATCAGGTTGTAGAACCTGGCGATGCGGTCATAGCACCGGGTTACGATCTCCTGATCCGAGGGAGCGGTCGGAGTGTTCGTCATTGCAGCTCGTTGACGCGCTCTCGGTACTCCTCTGTCGACAGTTCGCCTTTGGCAAAGCGCTCGGCGAGGATTTCACGAGCCCGGTCGGTGGCATCCCGTGGTATCCCCGCGGCCCCAGTCGACCCGGTGCTGGCGCGGATGAGCCACACGACGAGAACTGCGAACAACACCATCATTGCGGGCCCCCCCAGCCACATCCAGCCTCCACCCCACCCGTTCATGTGGTCCCAGCGGTCGGTCTGAGCGACTAGTACAAGAGTGTTCACGATGGATATCTCCTCGGCGGTGCGGCAACGAACCTCTCGAGCGAGGCTCTACACAAATCGTGCCCGGTCCTGGCCGAATCGGGTAGGGCCGAACGTCTCTACCCCTAGCCCCTATGCAGTATCAGACTGAAGAGGTGAACCGATGCGAGGACCTGTGCGCAGATCGATCGACCGGGCTCCCGAATTGCTGCGATCCTGCACGATCATGAAATTGCTCACCGGCGCAGCCGTCGCGACAGCACCCGCCATCTGGACGATCCGGCATGTTGCGTCGCCGGCCGTCGACGCCTGGAATCCGCCGTCGCTGGCGGGAGCCCGAGCGGGCCGGCTCTACGCCCGCGTTGGTGGCGATGGCGATCGTGCCGTGGTGTTGTTGCACGGTTTGGTATCGAGTGGGGATGTTTACGGCGCGGCGTATGACGCACTGGCCACGACGCACCGGGTAGTGGTGCCGGATCTGTTCGGTTTCGGTCGCTCGATGGACGAGGGCCGTTCGTCGTTCTCGGTCGAAGACCATCTCGAAGCCCTCGACGAACTCGCCCACGTCACCGGACTGTTCGATCGGCGATGGACAATCGGCGCACATTCGATGGGCTCGGCGCTGGCGTTGCGATGGGCGGCCCGCCATATCGCACGAATCGACCGGGTGGTGTGTTGGGGCGCTCCGATCTACGCCTCTCCGGAGGCGGCCAGAAGCATGATCTCGGGGAGCACGATGGCCCGGTTGTTCGCGCTGGACACGGGCTGGGCCGAACGGGCGTGCGCGATCAGTTGCAGGCACCGAACCGCAGCCGGCTGGCTCACGGCTGCGTTGGAGCCGACGCTCCCCGTGCCTATAGCTCGCGCTGTCTCACTGCACACCTGGCCCGCCTACCGCGACGCGATGCGCCACCTTGTCATCGAGACCGATTGGCACGACCACCTCGCGCGCCTCGACGCCAACGAAACGAGTGTCGAGTTGGTGTGGGGCACAAAGGACAAGGTTGGCGATCGAGAGTTCGGGCGGTCGCTCGCGAGCACCGCGAGCGGCACGACCGTGACGTTGATCGCGAACGCCAACCATCACCTCCCGATGACACACCCGGGGATCTGCCTGAACCAGCTGACCAGGGCGATCACGACACGGTGACCCGGCGGAACACCGCCACCGCACCGATCGCGAGCGCCATCAGCCAGGCGACCGCCAAGAGGAGAGCGCCGGTCTCGTCGAACGTTGGAGTGAAGGCACCGTCCATCATCACGCGAACAGCACCGTGGGCGGGTAGGTAGCGGCCCCATGTCGGAGGCGCTGCGTCAAACATCGGGTTCTGGGCCATGCCGATGTCGATGAACGGCAACAACAACAACAGATACAGGCCACCGAGCCGGCCGAACAGCGGGCCCACGATCACGCCGATCGTCGCGTACGTCAACGCCACGAGGACGTTGGCGGCGATGAAGATCGGCCAACTGGCAGCGTCGAAACTGAACGATGTCACAGCGACCGCAACCGCGGTCGCGAGCAGCGACGCCGCCGTAATCACCGCCATCCGAACGGTCAGGATCTCCCAGGTGCGATAGCTGGTGAGGGAGAGGCGACGGTCGGCCTGGGCGGAGTCCAGGATCACAAACAACCCTGCCAGCGAGGCTAGGAATCCGACCGTGATCGGCACCATGACGGCACCGTGGACGTCGGTCATCGACACGATCTGCAGGGCCCGCTGACCGCGTTCGACGAGTTCGACCGGCGTGGGATCGTCGGGCGTGACTGCGATTGAGGCGCTGATGAACGCTACGGGAAGTCCGACGATCAATACCCACATGACCGGCATCCGACGCAACTGCCGCGACGCCGCCATCAATGCCACCCCGATCCGGCGCAGCACTGGGATCTTGTGTCGTGTTGCATGCTGATGTGATCGGGTGGTGAGCGTCAGCGAGATGACAGCGACCGACATGGTGAGACCCGCCCACACCAGCGACAGACCGAGGTCACCGAGCCTGCCGGCGTGGCCCGATGCGACATCGGTCACGACCAACGTCGGAAAGTGCAACGGGAACACCCGGATGAACGGCGCCCGACCGCCCATCGCCGGCCCGAAGAACACGTCGAAGATCCAAGCGAACACCACGATCAGCGAACCGTTCATCTCGGACCGGACCAGCGCCCCGACCGTGACTCCGATTCCGGCATAGATCACTGCGAACAGCAACGTGGCGCCGATCACTCTCGGTGTGCCGGCCAGATCGGTACGTACCCGCAAAGCCAGCAGCGCACCGGCCGAGGCGAGCGCAGCCAATGCCAGTGTCGAGACGAGCCTCGACGCCACGACCCGCCCCGCACCCGCGCCAGCAGCGGCCAGGCGACGGTCGGCGTCACGCGAGGTGGAAACATGGAAGAAGCCCGCCACCCCTGCCAGCACCGCGGCCGCCCAACCGGCAGTGGCGGCCTCGACCTCCCCGAGATCGGCGACACCACCCAGAATGTCAGCAAAGTCTGCCAACGTCCCCGCCGACATGGTCACGAAGATCACCGGGACTACCAGCAAGAGCACCAGGTTGAGTGGCCGCCGTGCATACTCGGCAAGCCAACGAGAGGTCAGGCGGTACGTCATCGCTGTACCGTCTTCCCATCGATCAGGTCGTAGATGCGATCGAAGCGCTCTTCATCGGCGATGAAGTGACTGATGATCAGCAAGCTCGCGCCGCCGGCACGTCGCTGGCTGCTGAGGTCCCAGAACCGCTGGTACGTGTCCCAATCGAACCCCGCATATGGCTCGTCCAAGCACAGCAGCTCGGGGTCATGCAACATGGCGAGCGCCAGGTTCAACTTGGATCGTGTACCCCCCGATAACTCCTCGACGCGCGTACCGGCAAACCGAGCGAAATCGAGCTCGGCATACAGCGCTGTGCGCGACTCGGACAGCGCGCCAGGGTCGAGACCGTATGCAGCGCCGAACAGATCGAGGTGCTCGTCGCAGCTCAGCCGTTCATAGAGCACCGGTACCTGCGGGCAGTAGCCGAAACTCTCGGTACGGCCAACCTCTCCCGCATCGGCGACCAAGTCGCCGACCAGCACCTTCATCAGCGTGCTCTTACCCGATCCGTTCTCGCCGACCAGCCCGACGATCTCACCTGGCACCATCGTCAAATCGGCACCCTGCAACACCTGGAGTGTCCGGCGTCGTGGCCACCAACCCCGCCGATACGCCTTCCAGACACCCGACGCTGCCAATACCGACCCGATCCCCGAACCAGAAGGTCGGACCGCCCCTGGGACCTGTGTCGTCGTGCCGTTCGGCATCTCAGTAGCCATCCTCATCACTTTCCTGTCTTGTCGAAGTGCTGCGTCAGCATGTGCGGGCTCCGCCACCTTGGTGACCAGACGAGGCCGTTTCGTTCGTCTCTCATTTGAACCTCCTGGCCGTCGAGGGCCACAAGTTCAGTATCCTCCCAAATACCCCCTAGGGGTAGGGACCTAAGGCTCTGTTTCGGTCCGCGGTCCGGGCCTAGGTTCCAGGTAGGGGCCAAGAGGGTGCTCTATACCCTCTGCCCCTAGACAGCGATCCCGGAGGTTTGGTCCATGGCTGCTTCAGACGTGATTGTGATTGGAGCGGGAATCCTGCTGGCCGGCTTCTTGTGGTGGTTCTTCTTCGGGCCAAAACAGGCCCGCCGGGCCGAGGTTGTCGGCGGGATGCAGGAAATTGCGGTCACTGTGAGGGGCGGCTACACACCGAACCTGATCCGAGTCCACCAGGGCGTGCCATTGCGACTTGTGTTCGACCGACAGGAGTCGGGTGATTGCACATCGCGGGTCGTGTTCGCCGATTTCGGTGCCTCGAAGACACTGCCGGCGTTCGTCTACAACGGTGTCGGCATCCCGATCGCCGCGGGCATCCTCTACCCGCTCATCAGCGTTCAACTCAGCCCCATGATCGCCGCTGGCGCCCCCGCCTGATCGACACGACCAAACTTCTCGCACCCGGGGAAGTCATCGTCGAGGTCGGCGCCGACGAGAGTGCTCACGCGGAGCCTGATCAAGTGATCGACCAAGTCTGCGGAATGAACGTCGACCCGGCCAGCGCTGCTGCACACACCGAGCATCACGGCACCACATACCACTTCTGCTCCACGAGATGCCACGACGCCTTCACCGCCGACCCCGACCAGTACCGCTCGGGCCCCGCCACCCACGCACACCACTGACATGACTACCCAAACGGACGAGATCAAGCAAAATGAGGCAACCAGAATGCTAGAAAGTCATTCCATGGCGGGATACACCCTCTACAAAGATGACTACTCGGCACGTCTTCGACGCATCGAGGGCCAGGTCCGCGGTCTCCAACGGATGATCGACGAAGACACCTACTGCATCGACGTGCTGACTCAGGTCAGCTCGGTCGTCAAAGCCCTCCACGGCGTCGGCGTAGGACTCGTCGACGAACACCTCCGTCACTGCGTCCGCGAGGCCGCAGACAGAAGCGAGGAAGAAGGCGACGCCAAGTTCAGCGAGGCGCGCGAAGCCATCGCCAGACTCCTACGCTCCTAAACCCGGACCCACGCGAGCCGCTCACAGTCAGCACTACGCCTGGCTCCGAGGGTGCCGGTAGAAACTGATCCGAGGGGAGCCCGCCCGACCGTCAGCCCGGAGCAGCTCCCCGGCTCCGAATCCGGATACCGGCATACGCCGACAGCGTTGCGGCGAGGACAATCATGCCGAGTCGCACCGCTCCGATCGAGAGCACGAAGTCGTAGAATCCTGTCTGCAGCCGTGTCCCTGCATTGATGACTCGGTCGGTGCGAACGTCACCGCCGTAGACGCGGATTTCGTGGACGCCGTACCAGACGGCATAGGCGCCCGATAGAACCAACAATCCGCCTGCAATCTGAGTTGCGACTCGCGAGAATTCGCGGGTCCACCGTGCAATAGCTCCCTGAGCGAGCGCCGACGACACGCTCAGGGCCAAAATCACGGTGCCCATCCCGGCTGCGTACGCGACAAATGTGATCAGTCCGCCGACGAGTGAGCGATCGAGCGCGAAGCCGGTCACGGCAAGGAAGGTGCCCAGCGTGCATGACAACGAGACGAAGGCGTACGACATCCCGAACCCGATCATCCCGAGCGCGTCACCGTTGACTGGCCCCTGTGGGCTGCGCAGCGGTAGGCGGATTCGACGACCGACCAATCCGGCGATGCCGATCACGATCATCGAGACACCGATCAAGATCGTGACCCATGGCATCCGGTCCCGCAGCGCCGACGACGTCGCGTTGAACAGGGATCCGATCGATACGAACACGGCTGCGAAACCGACCGACACAGCCGCCGATACACCGACAGCCCGAACGATGCGCCGATCCCCCGGACGACTCACCTCGTCGCCTGCGACGAATGCACTCACATACGCTGGCAACAGGGCGAATCCACAGGGATTCACAGTCGCCACCATGCCGGCGGTGAAGGCCAGTGCCAGTGGAGCATCGATCATCCTTGGCGAACCTCCGTCAGATCTCCTACGATCTGTCGTAGTGTACGGCTGCTCTTCCACCCAAACCACATCGCGACCCCCGGCCACACGAGTTAGGCGACGGATGCGGGTACGCGGTTCGATCTGCGACGGCACGAACGCTTGGATACGGCCAGTCGTCCGAACGATGACGGCAGCTGCCGTGACGGCCGGGCTCGTCGCCGCGTGCGGCGGAGCCGGCAGCCCCGAGCACAGCGCCGCGTCTCAAGACGGCAGCGCGCTGTACGCAAGCAGTTGCGCATCCTGCCATGGTTCCGATCTGCGTGGCACCGACGAAGGTCCTTCCCACTTGTCGATCGTGTACGAACCGAACCATCACGGTGACGACTCCTTCCGCTCGGCGATCCGCAACGGCGCTGGGCAACACCACTGGAACTTCGGCGACATGGAACCGATCGACGGCCTAGACGACACCGAGATCGACGCCATCATCGCCTTCGTGCGCAGCGAGCAGGAACGGGAAGGTTTCGAGTCCTACCCTCCGTGATCATCGACCACGGACGGCCTAGTCCTGCCTGCCCCGGTGTTTCCGGGATCAGTCAAGGATACTACGACAGTTTGTAGGAGATCGCCAGGTTTGCGCCGAAGACTCCGCCACGTCACACAGCCCGCATCGGATGAACGACGAACGGTCGTGCTCACAAGTCAGGTCGGGATGGCCCCTTGGACCCACACCGGGGTTCCCATCGGAACGATGCCTGTCTCCCAGATCCAGTCCATGGCGGGGACGCTGACGCGCACGCATCCGGCGTCAGGGTCGAACGACGGACTTGGGGCCCTGCACTCTCGGGTCGCTCGACAGGGCGAGCACCACGACGCCCGCAACGATTGCTGCGTCGGCCAAGTTGAACGTTGGCAGTGAGTTCGAGGCGATCCAGTCGACTACGGCGTGATCCGGAAATCCGGGGCGATGCCGAAAGCGGTCGACCAGGTTCCCCATGGCTCCGCCGAGCAACAACGCCCAGCCGATGGCGATCGAACGGGAGGTGGTTCTGGTGACCGACGAGATCGCGATCGTTGCAATGATCGTCGCCGCGGCAAACATCACCCAGATCGGCACCGGCATGCCGAGGAGCGCGCCACGGTTCGCCATCAGCCGGAACCGGAACGGGCCGGGGGGGTCAGTCGGGCCCCGCAGTAACCGGTTGACGGCGAGGCTCTTGGTGAGCTGATCAGCGACGAGGACAAGCAACGATGCGGAGACGGCAACCGGGATGACTCGGGGCAGACGCCGCCGAGGATCGGTCTGAGAGGTGGCTTCGTGCATGTCGCAAGATCGAGGCAGTCAGCTCGGGGCAAGTCCGTCCGCGATGGGACGGACACGCCGTGCTCGGGTTCGGTGGGCCACCGTCAGTTGCTTGCTGCTCATACGTGCCTGTCGTGCTCGAGAGCCCCCTGGTTCGATTCGCCGCTTGTCTCGGTGCGAAGAGGACGCTGTGTCGATGCGACGTTGTCCCGCGCCCCCATCGAGGACATCACGGGGGACGAAATCGTGCACGTGGCCAAGGTCAGCAGGCGACACCACCACCGCCGACTGGTCACCGCCGTTACCACACGAGGACACGACGACCGCGAAACCTACGACCAAGACCAGACCTCGAAATCGTTGAGAAGGCCGAGTCGAACGACGTCGGGTAACTCGATCGAAAGCGGGCAACATCAGACTCCTTCCGCACAGTCAACGACGACACACTGTCGTAGTACACTACCGATTGACGACGCTATCGCCTCGCGAACGTGCACTCGACCTTGCGGTCAACTCGTCGGCCGCCCGCCGCCAGTGTGCCAATCGGCGATCTCGCCCAACTGCCGCGACCCCCGATGCCTCAAACCCGTCATCGTTCTGTAATATCTACGACATGTTGTCGGAGATAGGCGCGCGTCACCGCCCTGCCGTGCTGGCGCTGGCGTTGGCGCTGGCGATCATGCTGGCCAGCGTCGGATCGATGCCGCCCGAACACGCCTCCGCCGAGCACACCGGAGCTGAGGCAGAACGCGCCGCTGGCGAGATCCTCGATGCTCGCGACCGAGCAAATGCCGCCGCCGAGGCGATGTTCGATGCGGAATCGCGCTTGGACACCCTGACGGTTGAACTCACTGCTGCTGAGCAGCGGCTCGGTGAGCTCGAGCGCGAGGTGTCCGTGTTGCGGTCTGGCCTGGCCGACGCGGCAGTTCGTCAGTTCGTCGGGGCAGGCCAGGCGCCACTCATGTTGTTCAGTGACGTAACGCGCAGCAACGATGGCGCGACCGCGAGGGTCTACTTGGGTGCTGCGACGGGCTCCGAGCTCATCCGAGCCGACGACTTCGACGCCGCCATCGACGAACTCGATCACGCCCGGAACGAACTCGAAGATCGACGCTCCGAGACGGTCAGAGCTGGCGAAGACTTCGCCAACCTGCAAGCGACTGCCGAAGCCGAGGTGTTGCGCCTGCAACAGGTCGAACAGGAACGCTTGCAGGACGCTGCCGTGCAGCACGAACTCGAACGACAGCGCCAAGCGCGCCTTGAACAAGAACGCAAGGAGCGCGAACAGGAACAGCAGCGCCAGGCGGCCGCAGCCGCTGCTCAACCAGCGTCGTCACCATCAAGATCGTCATCCGCGTCAGCGGGCTCATCAAACTCAGGGGGATCCTCCGGTGCATCAGCCGCGGCACCGGCACCGGCACCGGCGGCTCCGGCGCCAGCTCCTCCGGCAAACGCGGGATCCGGAATGGCATGCCCGGTCGCCGGCCCGCGGGGGTTCTCCGACACCTGGGGCGATCCACGTTCCGGCGGGCGGCGACACGAAGGTGTCGACATGATGTCCCCAGGCGGCACACCGCTCGTCGCTGTGGAGTCTGGCTCAGCCCGGTTCAAGGCGAACAAGCTCGGCGGGAACGCAGTCTGGCTTCAGGGTTCGAGCGGGACGCGTTACTACTACGCCCACCTCAGCGCCTGGGAGGGTTCCAGCCGCTCGGTGTCGAAGGGCGAAGTGATCGGCTACGTCGGAGCAACCGGCAACACGAGCGCAAACCACCTTCATTTCGAGGTGCACCCGGGTGGCGGAGTGGCCGTCAACCCCTACCCGTACGTCAGATCGGCGTGCTGAGCATGATGCCTTGATTGCTCAGGGAAGTTGTTTGCCGCGGAGTGGGTTCCGTTACTACGAATCGTAGTTTGTTCTGGGGCGCAACCGGAGACCATCGATACCGATCATGACGCGACAACACGACAGCCACGATCACAACCCCAACCTTCAAGCTGTCTACACGAGGCGGCGATTTCTGGTGGGCAGCGCCGTCGCTGCCGTGCCTCTCGGCGCCTGGTGGACGCTCGGGCGACCGAGCGGAGCGAGCACGGACAACCTGCAGACCGGCCCAAGCGGCCAGCCGTCGACCACCTCACCTGGCGCCGCGCCGGTGAACGACTCGAACCTGGATCCACGCGCACAACCCGTCACGCCCGGCTCGATCTCCGGGGAAGTTGCGACGCCCACACTCGATCATGATCTGATCGCCGGCAATGTCGATCCCAAGGTCGGGCTCCTCCAACAGCGACTGACCGACCTTGCTTTCGACCCAGGACCGGTCGATGACTACTTTGGTGAGGCCACCCTCCGGTCGGTATGGGCGTTCGAGAAATTGGTGATTGGCACCGCCCGCGAGGAGGCGACCGGGGTCGTCACGCCGGAGCTCTGGGACCGTCTCCATGGTCCAGTGACAGTCACGCCGAGGCGCACCCCCGGCGGAACACATCTCGAGGTGTACCTGCCCGAGCAGGTCGCCGCGCTGTTCGCCAATGGACAGGTTCGCTTAATCACCCACGTGTCGAGCGGTGCCGGCGTCGAGTGGTGCGATGAGGTCACGATCGACGAAGACGATGGATCCCAGACCACGAAAGGCATCTGCGGGCTCTCGATCACACCAGGCGGCGTCTACCATTTCGAACGCAAAGTTGAGGGCTGGCGCAACGCCAAGCTGGGCCGCTTGTACAAGCCGATCTACTTCAACTACGGCATCGCCGTCCACGGCGCCAGCAAGGTCCCCAACTACCCAGCCTCGCGAGGATGCGTGCGGTTTCCGATGCACATCGCCGAGTACTTCCAAGCACTCGTCGAGCTCGGTGACGCGGTATACGTGTTCGACGGCGTCGAGGAGCCCGAACACTACGGAGCTCAACCGATGAGATTCGACTGGCCCGACCCGAACTACACCACCACAACATCGTCCACATCGACCACGACCACAACATCGACGACAACAACAACCACCACCGCCCCGCACCCACCAACCACGCCCGCAACCACAACAACCTCGAGCACGACGACGTCGACCTCAGGTCCGACAACGACCGTTGGCGCGGAAGCGGGCTGACCTTCGCCGATCGATTCGATCGGCGAGCCGAGAAACGAGGGTCCCTCGTTCAGCGCAAGATGATGCGCCGTCCGAATGCAGGTGCGAATTCTTGCGCCGATACGCTGCAGGCGGTCTCGACCAACGGATATGGGTTCACTGGGCGATCACCGGCGTGGGTCTCGAAATGGAGATGGTTACCGCGAGCATTTCCACTGCTCCCCACGTAGCCCACGACCTCTCCCGCCGTGACCTTCCGACTCGAACCTTCCCAGCTGTCGAGGTGGGCGTAGAAGAACCGCTCGCCGCTCGATGTCACGAGCCAGATCGAGTTGCCTCCGAGATTGCTGCGCTTGAACTCGGCCTCGCCATCGCTCACGGCGACGACAGGCGTCCCACGGTCAGCCGCCACGTCGACGCCCTGATGACGGCGGCCACCCGACCGGGCATCGCCCCAACTGTCGACAAAATCGCTACCCCCGGGGACCGGGCATGCGTCCAGCGCCTCCACGCCAGTGGACGATGACGTCTGCTCGACCGTGTGAGCACTGGCTGGATTCGGGACAGCGACTACGAAGCCGGTGGCGATCAGAAGCGAGAGCGCGCCCAGACCAAGACATGACGATAAAGACATCTCGCAATGTTACGGATTGATGACGATTAGATGTCGGACTCGTGACGGATGTCACGAGTCCGTCAGAGCGGGCCTTCAGTCGGGACAGAGCGACACGAGCAAACCAAACACATGGTGGGCCTGAATCGCCGCCGTCAGCATCACGACCACGACACCAACCTGCATCGTGGTAGACCACCACCGCTGGTGCGACAGAGCCGGTGGGCGAAGCAGAGCGTCAACCCTTGCTGCAACACCGAGGTCGTTGTATGCCGCCGCCAATGGGGGCGTGTCAACCTGAGCGAGCGCAACCCGGGCGAGCGTGCGCGCAGCGAGCCGGCGGTCACATCCGAGAGCCACCACAGCGGACTCATCCGCCCATCGTTCGAGAGCGAACCTGAGTCTGCTGCGCACCGGCGCGACCAGCGGGAACACAGCGACTGCCAAGTCGGCCAACAACAGATGACGATCGTGACGGTTGTTGGCATGACCGCGCTCGTGAGCCATCACGATCGCGAACTCCTCAGGATCGAGCGCCCCGATGAGGCCGCTCGACACCGCCACGCGACGCCCCGCTCCGGGCAGCGAGTAGGCGAACAACGCATCGCTCTCGACCACCTCAGGATCGCCAGGATCTGAACGATGGAACCGGTGCCAGACCAGCCACACACGTACAAAGCGTACGATTCCGGCGGTGAGCAGAACTGACGCCGTGCCGCCCACCCACGGATTGATCGCAGCATGGAAGCCGACGACGTCTCGACACCAGTCCAGCCCGCCATCGAGCAACGGCTGATGAGCGACAAAGCCAAGTGACAACACGACCAGCGTCGGCAACGCCGCCAGCGTGGCCCCAACAATCGCGGCCGTCAACAGGACTGCCGCGATGTCGGGCCGAAGCCGACGATGAACAGCTGCCGTCACGAGCGCGGCGATGAGAGCCAACACGAGCGGGAGTAACACCGCGACGTTCACCCGATGTCATCCTCCAGCACGCTCCGCAATGCTGCGATATCCCGCTTGTTCAGTCCGCCGACGAACCCAACCAATGCCCCAGCACGATCTTTCGTCACTGACAACTCGGCACTCATTCGCTTGGCGATGAGTTCGGACTCACTCACCGTCGCGGTGTACGCAAAGGCCCGACCGCGAGCCGACCTATTCGTCAGACCCTTGTCATGAAGGCGGGCCAGAATGGTCATCACAGTCGTGTAGGCCAAGTCGACGTCCAACTGTTCGCGCACCTCTCCGGGGGTCTGGGGCCCGTCAGAGCGCCACAACACCTTCAGTACGTCCCGTTCCAATGCTCCATCGGGTCGACGACCCATTCAGCTCTCCTTGTTCGATCAACCCGCCGCCTACGGCGTCGGCATCCTCACGTGCGACCACTCTACGACACTCCGTAGCATCTCCCATGCATTGCGATAGTGTGTCGAACTCATGTCGGTTCCATCGCTTTCATTGGCGCGCTCCCACCGCATCGCCGTTGTACTCCTGGCCGCCACCATCATCGGCGGCTGGTCCAGCGTGGCATCTGCGCACACCGATTTCGAGTCCTCGGATCCTGCCGATCAACAGAGTGTCGAGGGGCCGCTCGGCACGGTGACGGTGTCCTTCACGAACCCGGCCGTCCCTTCCGGTGAGGGGTTCCAGCTGCTCGACCCGTCGGGGGTCGTTCTGACACCGACGTCTATCGACCCAACCGATGGGACCGCGTTCGTCCTGCGATTCGACCCACCGCTCGGCGCCGGGACCTATGGAGTGCGATGGAAGGTGCAGGCCGGTGACGCCCACCCCATCGAAGGTGGCTTCCAGTTCGACGTCACCGAGCCGACACCTCCCACCACGACTGCACCGGCCGGTGCGGCTCCGGTGGTCTCGACGACCGCACCGCCGATCGGGATCGCGGCCGCCGACCAATCACTTGGCGCGACGTCTTCGAGCTCGATCGACGAGTTCTTGGCGAGCGATTCGTCGAGCGACGACGCGGTACCCGTGGGCCGTGCCGGTCGGGCGCTGACGTTCACCGGCACGGTCTTCGGTCTGGGCGCGCTCGCCGCGCTCGTGTGGGTGATACGCGGCCGCCGCGACGAGCTGCGCAGCGTGATCGCATGGGTCCGTCTCGCCGGACTCGCGATCGCCGCTGGGGGCATCGTCGAACTCGCAGGGCTGCAGGCCGCGCAATCAGTGGGTATTGGCGAACTCGTCGACACCAAAGCAGGTCTGGCGGCCTTGCTCAAAGTCGCCGGCGGAGCCGCCGTGTGGTTCGGTTTCCACGCTCGAGCCGGCACCATAATCGCTCCGCAACACTCGTTGTCTGCCGCGGTCGCCCCCGACCTCCGGCGATATGCCCACTCGGTCACTACGAACGAGTCGCCCAACGAGCATCGGTGGTCGCCGTCGGCATCGGCGGGTCTTGGGTTGGCCGGCTACGCGATCGTGCTCGTGTCCTATTGGTTCGATGGCCACACCGTCAGCAAGGGGCCGTGGGCAATACACTCTCTGCTCAACCTGGTACACGTCGGCGCAGCGGCGGTGTGGGGCGGCGGGGTGTTCGCCATGACAACCGTGGCCTGGCTGCGGCGGCGACGTTCGGAGCGAGCGGGCATGGCAGCGATGGTGATCCGTTTCTCGTCCCTCGCCACGGTCTCGCTGACTGCGGTGATCGCCGCCGGCGTCGCGATGACCGTCCTGATCCTCGACACACCCGGAGACCTCGTGGGCACCGACTGGGGGCGAATTCTGATCCTCAAGACCCTCGCCGTCGCCGTCGCCGCAGGGCTCGGCGCCTACAACCATTTCCACCTGCGTCCCGCCCTCGAGGCCGCGCCCGACGACCCGACGCTCGCCCGGGAGCTGCGCACCACCCTCACGATCGAGTCCGCCGTCTTTGTCGTCGTCGTGATGCTCACCGCCTGGCTCGTCGCCGCCGCCACCTGACGAGCGTGCACGCTCAGTTGACCGTCCGTCCATCGGGGTCCACCAACTGACCCACCTGAAGGACCGACCATCAGTGCGTCTCCCCCTCCTTCAGCTTCGCGATCGAGGGTACGAGACGTTCCAGAATCCGCCGGTCAGCGGGCCAGGCATCGAGCAGTGCTTGTGGTGGAATCCGGCGAGCCGCGTAGCGCAATGCGAGCGCGACGACCACGATGTCGTCGAGCGCTCCGATCACGGGCAGGAACTCGGGGATCAGATCGATCGGTGACAGCACCCAGAGTCCGGCGAATCCGACGACGATACGAACCCGGTGCGGCACGCGGGGGTCGGTGCGCAGCCTGTGGGCCGTGGTGACGCACGCCGGGAGCACGCTCAAAAGATCTTTGGCCGACCCTGTCGGGAGCCGTCGTGCGAGCACGATCATCACACCCCATGTGCCCGCGATCACGACGATCGCCACCAGCATCAATCGCAACATCATCTCGCCACGAACCGTACCCGCCTCCCGACTCGGGCAACGGTTACGGATCGACCTTCAACCGGGGAGCTCACCTCGGACGCGGAACGTCGTTCGCCCGGCCGAGAAGTGGTGCCGCCAGCTCGACAATGCCATCGTCCGCGTGAACCATCGTCCCCCGGAGAAGCAGTTCGATTGCCAAGCGATTTCAGTTTCCGTCACGTGTTCACCCAACATCAGCCAAGCATCACACGAGTCGTGTGGCCGTGGACGAGGGCCGTTTGACCCTACCGGGGTCAGACACGATCTGAGATACTTGCGCGTACAAGTATTTATTGTGAAGGAGACAAATGCGCCAAATCATCAGCATTTTCACGGTCGCCGCCCTTGCGGTAGCGGTCTCAGCATGCGGAGGCGGCGACGATTCGTCCTCGTCGCCAGCCGACAACACAGGCGGTGGCGTCACCGTCCCGACGACGCAGCCAGCACCCCTGACCACCGACGCCAACGGAGCGGTCGTCGTCGACATCGACGCCGGCGACTACTTCTTCGACAGTTCAGTAACCACCTTCAAAGTCGGCGTGCCGTACCACATCGTCGTGCACAACACCGGACTCGAAGAACACGAGTTCATGATCGTGGAGCCGATTCCGGCCGGTGAGATGTCGATGGAGATGATGGACGGCATGGCCGTAGCCCACATCGAAGAAGACGACCTCCAAGTCGATCAGACAACCGCATTGGACGTGACGTTCACCGAGCCGACGGCAGCGGGCACGCTCGAGCTGGCATGCCACATCGACGACCACTACGAGGAGGGCATGCTATTGCCGATTGTCGTCACGGCGTAGCCCGAAGGTGAGTGCCCGGAACGTCGCGGTGAGCCCCTCGATCTCAGCGCGCGGTGACCGGCACTCGAGCGAACCTGACGACACACCTCCGACCTCGGTCGACGTGCCGTACCACCCACGCCGGGCGGGCAGGCCCACCCGGCCGCGGTCATCCCGGCCTCGGTCAACGCCCGTTCTCGACTATCGAGCGTTCAACTGTCGCTGCTCCGCAAACCGGGTTGGAGGATGTGGCAGATTGCGCCAGCCGTGCAGTCTGCGGGGTCGAGGCTCTCGCTCCGTTCGACAAGTGTGATGAGTTCGCCCCGAAGGACGCCGAGTTCGTTGATCCGCACTTCGACTTCACGCAGTTTCGACTCGAGCAGTTCCGACACGTGGTCGCAGGGGGCGTATCCTTCGGCTCGGACATCGAGCACGCTCCCGATCTCCGCCAAGGTCAGCCCGGCACCCTGGGCTCGACGAATGAAGGCCACCCGTTCCACCGATGCTTGGTCATAGGACCGGTACCCGTTCGGGGCGCGGCGCGGCTCGGGCATCAGTCGACGTTTCTCGTAGAACCGGATCGTTTGTGTCGGAACGCCGCACTCGCCAGCAAGATCGCCGATCCTCATGTATCCAACATACCCCTTGACCTTGTACCGTAGATCAAGGTTTACGATCGGGCCATGGACGTGACACTGCTCTACTTCGATGACTGTCCGAACTGGCGTATCGCCGACGGTCACCTCCGCACACTGGCCGCCGAGAATCCCGACATCGTCCTGACCCACCGACTGGTGGAGACCATCGAAGCTGCCGAAGCCACCAGGTTCCGAGGTTCGCCCAGCATCATCGTCAATGGCGCCGACCCATTCGCTGATGCCGACGACCCAGTAGGGCTGTCGTGTCGTGTTTACCGGACACCGGACGGACCAGCCGGTTCACCAACGATCGACCAACTCCGCCAGGTCCTCGCCCGCGGCTGACCGGGGCATATGTGCGGCCAGGGACACCCGATAACCACGCTCGATAACCCGAGCCAGCGTTACGAGACACCGCACGGGAACCTACCCCAGTGCGATGTACGGTATTCGCGGCGACCGGACGGCCTCAGACACATCCGGGATCCGGCATTCGGAGCACCGCTGACCGCCCCAAGCTCCGCCACCTGCCCGGCAGCCCATAGCGAATGCGCCGTTCACAGGCGCGATTACAACGACGCATAACGACTCAGGGGATGTCCGATTTCCGCTAACACAAAATTTCTGTGCACCTCCGGTGCACGGAATCACGCTTCGACACCTACGAACAAATGGTGATATGGCCTTTGAGCTGGTCTTTTATCGTGCCCGGGACGGGATTTGAACCCGTACTCCACTTTCGTGGAAGGGGGGTTTAAGCCCGGCAAATGATGTCCGTCGAGTGCGGCACTGTCCGTCCAGAACGCTGTGACCTGGAGGGTCGTTCCATGATGTCCGTCCGGTCTGCTCCAGTACCGCCCGTGTCCGCCGAGTCTTGTGCACCCGAGCCCGGCAAAAGGGCGCGGATGCGGGTTCGTCGAGTCGGCATCCGCTGTCGAGCGAACCGGATGCTCGAGACCGGGCCGATGCTGGTGCAACACGATCGCGACTCCCCCGATCAGACGGTGCCGCTGATCGCCAAGCAGTGCGCTGAAAATCGGGTTTCGAACATGGCGGTCGATGATCGGGGTCTTGGCTGTCGGTGTTGACTCGGTCGAGGCGCTCGCCCGATGTCGGGTTCTGCGATCCCGCCCAGAACGACCACCACGTCGAGTGACTGACTGCAACGCTGCCGACCGTCAAAGTGGCTCAATGCAACAGTTAGTCATGATGGTGTGGTCCGGTCCCGGGGATTAGTCCCGTCATGTGGTGGGGTTCGGTCTGACCTGCAACGCAACCGGGCCCTTCGGGTGCCCTCGCACTGATCCGTCGACGAAGTCCGGGGTTGGACACGCACCGACCGGTCGGGCGGGGTGGCCCCATTTGAACAAGTCAGGAGTCTCGATCGACGCCCTAACTGTCCTGTCCGCCGTCCCGGCCAGTGGGTGCTTCCAACCATCGAGGATCAGGAGTACCACAATCACGCCAGACAAGACCACACAGATCATCGTGGGTGTCGACACCCATACCGACACTCGCGCCGCGGTCGCGATCAATCAGCTCGGCCGGCGACTCGGCACCATTCAGATCCGAGCCGACGAGTCCGCCTACCAATCGCTGCTCGAGTGGGCAAACCAGCTTGGAGAACCGAGTTGATTCGGTGAAGTCGGGGCGCGCATAACCGCTGCCTCACATCTCGATCTTCCATTGCATCTGCTCGTCGTGACTCAAGGGTGAGTACGAGCACCGCAGCCCGGTACGGATCGAACGATCCAAGTGGGCCGCGAGACCTGGCGTGATCTCAGCGAGTCGCCCGATTGCGTCGCGGATGCGACCGCTCACGGCCTTGCGCGCTCGCTCCGCTGGATCGTTGGGGTTCGATCGAATCCGGCCGCCGAGACCGGTGACCCGTCGCAGCTCGGCGAGAAGTTGCTGGCGTTCGGCGTCGAGTAGTCCGGTCCTTCCGAGGTCGGCATCGCGGTCGGCGACGTCGATCTCCGCATCGAGATCGTCGAGCCTCCGCCGATAGGTATCGAGCGACTGCCGATCGGCCATCGCGTCGGTCGCGACGCCGGACACTGCAGGTCCACCGGCGAGTTCCAGAGCGGAAACCTCCTGGTCGCGATGGCTGATTAGGGTCGCGATGTCGGCCAAGCCCTTCAGGTGCGGCAGCGTTCCCGTCTCGTGATGCCACGAGATCGTCCAGACGGCTCCCTGGCGAATGAGCGATGCGGTCTCGGGTTCGGAGTCGTCGGCGCCATCCGGTGTGGACGCGGCTGATCGCTCCTTGATGGCCCGTAGTGCAGTTTCTCCCTGGCGCACCCAGACGGCCGCGCCGAGGCGGCGAGATGTCTCGATCGATTGGTGGAGCATCGAGCTCGCAGTCTCTTGATCACCAAGTGCGGATGCCAAGATGCCCGCGCTGTGGGCGAATGGTCCTGCGAAGGCCACGACCGCTCCGTTCACGCCGCACGCATCCGCGATGTTCTCGATGTCGGCGAGGAGATGAACGCATAGTTCGCGGTTCCCGAGAGCGACGCTTGCCTCGGCAAGATGGCCCACCAAGACCGACCTGAGGTATGAGCCCTCGCTCTGCCAGCCGCCCGATGCATTCACCTTCGCCACCTCGTTTTCGGCATCCTCGAGGTCGCCGGCCTTGGCCAGTGCGCCTGCTGCGACCGCGTGAGCCAGGACTGGTGCTCCGGTCCACCAGCGCACGGCATCAGTGGCGAGCGTCCTCAGCTCGTCGGGGTCTCGGCGGGCCGACGCGAGCGCGACGCGCTGGGACATCAGCACGTTGCCGGTGTCCGGTTCGTGGATCTGCTCTCCCATGCGTCCGGCTTCGTCCATGAGCGCCTCAGCGCGATCGAGGTCGCCGTCGAGCAGGGCCAGCGCGGCACGCCGCGTCTGGACCATGTATCGATCTCGAGGTTCGTTCCTGGCTGTGAGCACGTCGAACCATTGGGCGAGCACAGAACGGAACCGGGCGTCGCCGGATTCCAACAGGCCGTTCGCCTCGAGAATCAGACCCTCCGCCTGACGGTCGATGTCACCGAGCGCGGCGCCGACAACGGCGATCTCGTGACCGAGTTCGGCTCGTTCGGTTCCGGTTCCTGGGCCCCACAGGGCGTCGTGGCGGGCGAGGAGGCAGGCGGCGATCGTCTCGTCGTGGCCTGATTGTCGACCGAGTGTCAGCGCCTCTTCGCTGAGTGGCCCGGCGCGGTGGCGATCCTTCGCGACCGAGTGCTGGAGTTCACGAGCCAGCGCCGCGGTGAGCTGCGCCTGCTTCGTCAGGCTGACACCGGTCACGGCGGCCAGCGCTGTTTCGAGTTGCGCAATGATCTCGTCGCGGGGCACAGAAAACTTGGCGCCGAGTCGCTGCACGGCCAAGGCCACGTCGGCGAGTGCCTCGGCACCGGGGGCCGCCCTCAACGCCTGGACCAGCAGGCCGCGGGCGGCCTCTGGGTCGCCCGAGCGGGCCTGGTTGTCAGCTTCGTCCATCAGCAACCGGGTCATGACATCGGGCTCGATGCGCCATCCACCGTCGATGGTCGCGAGGCGCACCCGGCGAAGGTGTCCGGCGGCCTCGCTGAATGCCAGACGTCGGCGCTCGTCCTGAGCTGCCTCACTGGCCCAACGGATCGCCCGAGCCGGCTCGACGGTGGCGATCGCATGAACGTAGTGGAGCGCCACGTCGCCTGGCGGCACCTCAGCACCGCGCTCTCGACGAACCTCGAGGGCGGCGCCGACCGCGGCGTGAAGCCCGGAACGGTCGGCCGCGTCGAGTTCGCTGTAGAGCGTCTCGCGATAGATGTCGTGGGTAAACCAGAACTCATCACCCGGCGCAGTTCTGACCAGCCCGGCATCGACCGCCGGCGCGAGGTAGCCCAATACCGCCGCCGGAGCCGTATCGGTGACGGCGCCCAACACGTCGAGCAGCAGCCGATTGCCCAGCACACTCGCAACTTCGAGCAAGCGTTGACTCTCCGTCGACAGGGCGTCGAGACGTCTGATGACAGCCCCAGTCACCACCGTCGGGAGCGCAGCAAGGTCACCGGCGGCACGCAATCGTGCGAGTTCACCCACGAAGAGCGGATGCCCGCCGGTTCGCCGGTGGAGGTCGATAGCGAGTGAACGCGACGCTGGCGGGCCCGGGATCGCTCGAATCAACTCCTCGACACCATCGACCGTGAGACCGTCAAGATGCACGCCGCGGGCATGGGAGCCGATCGTCGCAAGTCGAGCGCGTCGTTCCTGGTCGAGCTCGTCATGGCGAAACGCGCCGATCACCAGCAGCCGCGCGGCCCGGGGCGTTCCGATCACGTAGTCGATCAGGTCGAACGTCGAGGAATCTGCCCATTGGAGGTCGTCGAGAACGACCACCACGTGCCGGTCCGCGGCCAGAGTCTCAAGCCAACCGGCCGCCGCGTCGAGGAGGAGGAGACGGTGTCCGTCTGGGTCGCCCGCCGCCGACTCGGGCGCACCGAGCTCGCGAATCAGGAGCGACAAGAGGCCAGCATCGTACCCAGCAGCCGCAGACGCGACGTCGCGACCCACCGCATTCGCGACCTCGTCGAACGCCTGCATCCACGGCCAAAAACCCGGGGCCCCGTCACCATGCCAGCACGTACCCCACCCCACGACGGCCGAACCCGGCGCCGAATCCGCAGTCGCGCCCTCAATGGCGGCCCTGATCAGCGAGGTCTTGCCGATGCCCGCCTCACCGCTCACGAGCACCGCCGAAGAACGCCCGTTGACCGATGCCGTCACCACCTCGCCAAGACGCTGCAGAGGCTCAGCGCGCCCCACGACCCCGCCTCCGCTTCCGTCGCTCATGACATCCCTTCTGGCGTTTCGTCAAAATCGCCAGATTGATTCTGGCGGAAACGCCGTTGATCTGGCGCCTTCAGGATGACACACCCAACCCGGAAGGACGACAGACATGACATTCGACTCAGTTCAGTACAAGACCTCCACCCGCCAGCAATGGCAGGACTACGCCAGCGGTTGGAACGACTGGGCCCCACTGCTTGAGTCTTGGCTCGGCGAGGCGACCGAGCGCATGCTCGACCTGGCTGGTGCCACAACCGGAAGCAGCGTCCTCGACGTCGCTGCGGGCGCCGGTGGCCAAAGCATCGCTGCGTGCCGCCGGGTGGGCCCCACCGGCACGGTGCTCGCCACCGACCTCTCCCCCGCCATCCTTGACCACGCGCAACGGGCCGCAACCATGGCGGGCCTGACCAACCTGACAACCAAGGAACTCGATGGCGAGGCGCTGCGTGAGCTCCCGGGCGAGAGCTTCGATGCGGCGATCTCCCGGGTCGGCCTGATCTACTTCCCGAACCGCCAAGAGGCACTCAGCGGAATCCATCACACGCTGCGCGACGGCGGACGCTTCGCGACGGTGACCTACTCGACCGCTGCAACCAACGGCTTCTTCTCGCTGCCGGTCTCGATCATCCGCGACCGCGCCAAGCTTCCGCCGCCCGCAGCCGGCCAGCCCGGTCCGTTCAGCCTCGCCGACCCCGCTGTCCTCGAGCGTGATCTCACACAGGCAGGTTTCCACGACGTCGTCGTGGAAACCATCAACGCTCCCGTTCGGCTCCCATCGGCGGCCGACTGCGTGCGCTTCGAACGCGAATCATTTGGTGCGCTACACCAGATGCTCGGCACGCTGGACAATGATGAACAAGCCGACGTCTGGAACGAGATCGAACAAGCCTTGAGCCAGTACAACACGGCCGACGGATTCGTCGGACCGTGCGAGCTCGTGATCGCCGGAGCGACGCGATGACCGCCAGTGGCGAGTTCCGGGTGACGGCCGTGCAGGCGACCCCCGCCTATCTCGACCGCGACGGCACGCTCGACATCGTCGCCGATCACGTCGCCAAAGCCGGCGCCGACGGGGCGAATCTCGTCGCGTTTCCCGAATCCTTCGTCCCCGGCTACCCCGATTTCGTGTGGCGGATGCCGATTACCGAGGACAGCGGCTGGTACGAGCGTTTCCAGGATCAGGCAGTCGAGATCGATGGGCCACACCTCGACAAAGCGCGTGCCGCAGCCGAGGCGGCGGGCGTGTGGGTTGCCCTCGGCATCACCGAGCGCACCATGTCAGGCACGCTCTACAACTCGGTCGTCTACATCGACGACCACGGCGAGATCGCCGGGCTGCACCGCAAGCTGATCCCGACCGCGGCCGAGCGAACCGTCTGGTCGAACGGCCAGGGACCGATGCTCACTGTTGTCGACATTGGCGGTGTGAAGGTCGGCTCACTCATCTGTTGGGAGAACTACATGCCGCTCGCCCGCGCCGCCCTCTACGAGAAGGGCATCGACGTCTTGCTGTCACCGACGTGGGACAACAGCGACGAGTGGGTACCCACGCTGCGCCACATCGCCAAGGAGGGACGCGTCTTCGTGGTCGGCGTCACTGCGTGCATCCGTGACAGCGACGTACCGACCGATCTTCCCCGGGCGAAGGAGATCTACGACGACCCCGACGGCTTCCTGTCCCGCGGCAACACGACCATCGTCGCTCCGGGTGGTGAGATCCTCGAAGGGCCGCTGGTCGCGCAGGAAGGGACCGTGACAGCGACGCTCGACCTGAATCGGATCGCCGCCGGACGTCGCTCCTTCGATCCCGTCGGCCACTACGCCCGCCCCGACGTTCTCACCCTCACCGACAATACGAACGGAGATCCAAGATGAACCCCGCCGGTCGGACCGCATGAGCGGCGCGTTCGATGTTGACCGAGTCAACGATGCGATCAGAACGTGCCGACGATCCGCCGCTGCGGCCGCTCAGGATACGTAGCATTCCGATCTCGCCCAACCGCTCCATAACGCACACGATCCGTACGAGTCGCACGGTCACGGAAGGGCCGGTCGGTGACACAGAACGCGCAGCGCAGAACGACGGCCAGCGCGTCCGCTCGCGACCGCCCATATCTACGCATATGCCGGTGATCTTCGCGTCTGGCGATCAGGGATGCGCCGGCGTGTCGGCTCGTCGGTTGACTCGCCCGTTTCGACTCAGGTGCTCGTTGGTCATTGCTGGGCTGCTGCCACGGCGATCGAGCCGCGGGTTTCCTCCCATCCGGGCGGTGTCGACGGAGAAGAAGTCGCATGCAACCGCGGCTTGGGAGTGCAGGAACTGCGACCACGTGATCTCGGATCGCTCGGGGGACGGGTTGATGCCGTTGTCTTTGAGGATCCGCCAGACGGTGGAGGAGGCGAGGCGGTGGCCGAGGCCGACGAGTTCGCCGTGTATGCGTTGGTGGCCCCAGGTGGGGTTCTCGGCGGCGAGCCGCATGATGAGTTGGCGGATCTCAGTGGCGGTGGAAGGCCGTCCCGGTGCCCGCGTGGGTTGGGTCCAGTGGTGGGCGATGCGTCGGCGATGCCAGCGCAGCAAGGTCTCGGGTGTGACAAGCCAGCCGGTGCGGCAGGCGCGGGGAGCGCAGCGGCCGTAGCTCCAAGCAGTGTCCGGTCGTCGTCGTTGAGTGCGGGTCGATCGATTTGGCGGCGCAGGACCGTGAGCTGGTGGCGCAGGACGATGATCTCGAGGTCCTTGGACCGAGCGGAGCGGACCGCGAGGCGAGCCAGCGAAGCGATCAGGCGGTAGAGAATACGGGGCATGGCGGCCCAGGATGGAGGCGAGTTTGCCCTGGTCAACCCGCACCACCGAATATTCGGCCCCCCACCCTGACGTGCAGGCCTCACCGACGACATCGAGTTCGTGGCAGGCCGGCAGTATCTCATGGCGATAGGGCCGTCGGTAACGAACACCCGATATCAATCGATCAGGCATCGGAATGGTCCGGCGGCTGGGTTGTCGAGTCATCCGCATTGGCCGGCACCCTGACGACGAACTCGGCGCCGCGTTCGGGTCGGTTGGTGGCGTGAACGGTGCCATGGTGGGCCGCTACGAGTTCGGCGACGACGGCGAGACCGATCCCGCTTCCTGGGGTTTCGGAGGTGGCGTGGCCGCGCCAGAAGCGCTCGAAGAGATGGGGAATCTCGGTTTCCTGCAGACCTGGGCCGGTGTCAGCGACGGTGATCGTTGCGGCACAGTTTTCGACTGCGGTGGTGATGGTGATGTGACCGCCAGGTGGCGTGAATTTCACTGCGTTGGCTAGGAGGTTGACGACAACTTGCTGGAGCCTGTCGGCGTCTCCCTTGACGGGCGCGGAGTTACCGACGACTTCGATGGTGATGTCGCGCTCGGCCGCCAGCGGCCCCAGTAGATCGACCGAATCGAGAGCGATATCGGCGAGGTCGACGGGATCGACCCGCAGGCGAAGTCCTGCAGCTTCGGCAGCGGCGAGAGTTTCGAGGTCTGCCACGAGTCGTCGGAGCCGAACGACTTCGTCGTGGAGGGAGGCGATCGCGGCTGGTGTTGGCTCGTCGATGCCATCGAGGATGGCTTCGGTGTTGCCTTGAAGGATCGTGAGTGGAGTCCGCAGTTCGTGGGCAACGTCGGCGACGAGATTGCGACGGAGCTGGTCTTCGCGATCGAGGTGGTCGGCCATCTCGTTGAACGCGTCGGCGAGGATCCGGATTTCACCGGGTGCGGTGGCAAGGTCGACACGCGTGTCTCGTCGGCCCACAGCAAGATCTCCAGCCGCGCTCGTGAGAGCAACGAGTGGTCGCGTCAGGCGCGCTGAAACGAACACGGCGACGATCAAGGCGACCCCGGCGGCGATCAGGACGCCGGTGAGCGCAGCTCGGGAAAGTGCGTCACGAACGTGTAGTTCGGCCGCCATCGTCTCGGTCGGGAAGCGCAGCATCACCGCCCCGACGGATCGGCCATCGACGACGACGGCTTCCGACACCGGGTCGGCGCGCGGGGCGTCGACCGAGGCGACGCCGTGCATTCGGGCCATCATCGTCGCCAACGCGTCGGTGGGCGCAGCGATCACGGCCCCGTCGGCATCGACCACGGTCAGTGTTGCTTGACCTCGCGCGGCCACGGTCGCAACTGCGAACAGGTCGGCGCCCTCCCAGCCGCCGGCGCGCACATACGCATCGCCCGCGGCGGCAGCAGTCGCAGCGAGGTCGTCACTTCGGCGCTGATCGGACAACCCGGACACCTCGGAACGCGAAGCTACGACGATGAGTACGGCGAATACAGCGACGGCAGTCATCGCGACCGTCAGGAACGCCAGCGTGAGTCGGACGCCGAGCGAGCCGAGCAGCGTCCTACGCGTCACGGCGAAGCCCCAGTCGGTAGCCGACCCCGAGGATCGTCTCCACGATCGCCGGTTCATGAGGATCGAACTCGATCTTGCGCCGCAAGTTCTTCACGTGGGAGTCGACCGTGCGCTCGTACCCGTCGAACTCGTAGCCGCGCAGCCGGTTGATCAGCTCCGATCGAGAGAACACTCGACCCGGGGCTCCCGTCAACGCCACGAGCAGCGCCCACTCGGTCGGTGTCAGCCCAACGGATTGTCCCCGCACGATCAGGTCATGGCGGTCCTCGTCGATGATCAACGTCCCTTCACCAAATGCGGTGGCCGCGTCCGCGCCAACGACACTTCTGCTCCGGCGCAGCACCGCTTGCACCCGCAACACGAGCTCCCGCGGAGAGAACGGCTTGGTGAGATAGTCGTCGGCACCGAGTTCGAGGCCTCTGATCCTGTCCACCTCTGCCGACTTCGCTGTCAGCATGAGGATCGGGATCACGGATCGGGAGCGGACCTCGGTTGCGACGGCCTCGCCACTGACGTCGGGCAAGTTGAGATCCAGCACGATCAGATCGACCGATTGTGTCTCGAGCATCATCAAGGCCTCCGCTCCCGAGCCGGTCGTGAGCACCGCCAACCCATCGCGTTCCAAATAGCGGCGAACGAGATCCCGGATCTTCGTTTCGTCCTCGACTACCAGAACCGTCGCAGCCATCAGCACACCCTTTCCATCTCCATGGCTATCTGACCGCAGCTGGTGACACTCGCTCGGACGGGCCGAAACCGTCCGACGTGCACCCTGTCTCCACATGGTCTCCACATGCAGAGACCATCATGAGGTCGACAAAGGAGGCAACTCACCATGAGACGCACAATGACCATCGGCGCCATCGGCGTCGCAGCACTCACCCTCGGCGTCGGCGTCGGCGTAACGCTGGCGGCTGAGGAGCCGGCGCCACCCACCCCGTCCGATCCTGTCACCGAGATGGACGGCACAGACGGGGATCACATGCTCGACAACATGGACATGATGTCGAGCCTGAACGGCAACGACATGGCCGGCATGATGAACGGCAACGGCATGGCCAACATGATGAACGGCAACGGCATGGAGTCGATGCACACGGCAATGCACGAGGCCCTCAGTGACACCGTGTCGGCCGACGTTCTCGCAGAATGTGACGCGGCTCACGAGTCGATGAGCGACGGGATGATGGGGTCATCGACCGGCATCGGGTCGGACCACTCAGCACACCACCAGTGATCGCGGCCATGAGCCGACACGTAGCCAGAGGTTCGTGGCCATGAGCGACGACGACGAAGCCTTCGATGTGCCTTCGCTTGAGAGCGCCGATCGGCGGACCACCCTTCGGGTCGTCATGGCCGAGCTGACGATCATACTTCTCGTCGTTGTCGGTATCGGCGCGCTCGCCCGTGGGGCGAGCGCGCCGATACCGAGCAGCGCCTCGGGCTCCGTGACAGCGGTGACGGTGTCACTCGCCGATCTCCCCGCTGCGACGGCCGAGATCTACCAGTACGCCGCCGACCACGCCGACCATTTCGCAGACATCCCGTGCTACTGCGGCTGCGACCGAAGCCTCGGCCACCGCAACCTCGAAGACTGCTTCGTCAACCCGGCCGGCGGCTGGGACGCACACGCCTCCGGGTGCGGCATCTGCACTGCCGAAGCACTCACAGCGCAAGAACTCCTCGACGCGAACACTCACATCGATGTCTTACGCCAGGCGATCATCGATCGCTACGGACCACCCTCTCTCACCTGACTCGGAGATCAGCCATGAACAACACCCGTATCCGAACCACCGAGCGCCAACGAAGCCGTCACCACAACCGGCTACTCGCAGCAGCCGCCGCTGTTTTGGTCGTTGCCGCGGGAGTCGCCATCGCCAGCGCCGCCTCGGGCGGATCCCCCGACCCCACATACGCCCGAACCGGCGAAATCAACGCGATGGGCATGCCCGTCATCGAAACGCCTGGCACCGCGAGCGGAACGGCCGCGGTTAACGGCATCACCGCGACCCCGTCTACGTGGGCGCTGGGACGAGTGCCACTGAACGTCGCCGTCCGACCCACCTGGACAATCCAGAACGACGCCACCGACGAGGTCACCATCGGCGAACCCCACGCCCAGGTCAACGAAGGTTGCTGTCCGGGAGCTTTCACCCTCCAAGGATCAGACACGCTTACCCCGGGCTCCGAGGCCGAACTCACCTTCGAGCTCTCCATGCATCCCGGCATGGATGGTGCTCACGACATGACGGTCCACGTTCCCATCCAACGAGCCGACGGCACTACCGACACCCTCACGCTGAACGTGGCCGGCAACTTCCGCGACTGACCTTCAAGACAGCTCCTCTCGCCACCAGCCAGCATCCCCAGCCACCAGCCACCAGCCACCATCCGGGCATCTCAACGGGCAATGGTAGAAAGTCGCTCAGCGGGCATCTTTCCTCAACAAAGGGTGCCGAACGTCCTGTCAGGCTGTTGGTCCTGCGATTGCCACCTCGGTCGTCGGCTTGGCGCCAGCCATTGTTGACCGACAGAACAGATGGTTGCTGTGTCAGTCAGCAGGTTTAACGGCGTGGGGCAACCGCTGGCGTGCGACGATCTCGCGCCATACCCCCCACCGGCGCACTTCGAGGAGTTCCAGGCCTGCCGCGGCGATGTGGTCTTCGGTGCGGCGGTTGATGTCGGGCCCGATGACATGGCTCACGATCGGGGCGAGGCGGTCGGCGAACCATCCGAGGATCGGGTTGCGCGGCCGGACATGTTCGAGCAGCAAGATATCGCCGCCGTGTTTCACGACCCGTGCCACTTCGCGCAGTCCTGCAACGGGGTCGGCGACCGAGCAGAACACACACGTCGCGGTGACGGTGTCGAACGAGTCGTCGTCGAAGGGGAGGTGTTGGACGTCGGCGAGTTCGAGGGTGACGTCGGCTTCTTGGCAGTCGGCGGCCTGCTGGGCCTTGGCCAACATGTTGGCTGACACGTCGATTCCGGTGAGTTGTACGCCGGCGGGGTATAGGCCGAGGTTCCGACCGGTCCCTACGCCGACTTCGAGGGTTTTGCCGTTCGCTCGACTGAGCAGACGTGTGCGGCGGCGACCGACGCCGAGCAGATCCATCGGTTTGTCGATCAGGTTGTAGAACCTGGCGATGCGGTCATAGCACCGGGTTACGATCTCCTGATCCGAGGGAGCGGTCGGAGTGTTCGTCATTGCAGCTCGTTGACGCGCTCTCGGTACTCCTCTGTCGACAGTTCGCCTTTGGCAAAGCGCTCGGCGAGGATTTCACGAGCCCGGTCGGTGGCATCCCGTGGTATCCCCGCGGCCCCAGTCGACCCGGTGCTGGCGCGGATGAGCCACACGACGAGAACTGCGAACAACACCATCATTGCGGGCCCCCCCAGCCACATCCAGCCTCCACCCCACCCGTTCATGTGGTCCCAGCGGTCGGTCTGAGCGACTAGTACAAGAGTGTTCACGATGGATATCTCCTCGGCGGTGCGGCAACGAACCTCTCGAGCGAGGCTCTACACAAATCGTGCCCGGTCCTGGCCGAATCGGGTAGGGCCGAACGTCTCTACCCCTAGCCCCTATGCAGTATCAGACTGAAGAGGTGAACCGATGCGAGGACCTGTGCGCAGATCGATCGACCGGGCTCCCGAATTGCTGCGATCCTGCACGATCATGAAATTGCTCACCGGCGCAGCCGTCGCGACAGCACCCGCCATCTGGACGATCCGGCATGTTGCGTCGCCGGCCGTCGACGCCTGGAATCCGCCGTCGCTGGCGGGAGCCCGAGCGGGCCGGCTCTACGCCCGCGTTGGTGGCGATGGCGATCGTGCCGTGGTGTTGTTGCACGGTTTGGTATCGAGTGGGGATGTTTACGGCGCGGCGTATGACGCACTGGCCACGACGCACCGGGTAGTGGTGCCGGATCTGTTCGGTTTCGGTCGCTCGATGGACGAGGGCCGTTCGTCGTTCTCGGTCGAAGACCATCTCGAAGCCCTCGACGAACTCGCCCACGTCACCGGACTGTTCGATCGGCGATGGACAATCGGCGCACATTCGATGGGCTCGGCGCTGGCGTTGCGATGGGCGGCCCGCCATATCGCACGAATCGACCGGGTGGTGTGTTGGGGCGCTCCGATCTACGCCTCTCCGGAGGCGGCCAGAAGCATGATCTCGGGGAGCACGATGGCCCGGTTGTTCGCGCTGGACACGGGCTGGGCCGAACGGGCGTGCGCGATCAGTTGCAGGCACCGAACCGCAGCCGGCTGGCTCACGGCTGCGTTGGAGCCGACGCTCCCCGTGCCTATAGCTCGCGCTGTCTCACTGCACACCTGGCCCGCCTACCGCGACGCGATGCGCCACCTTGTCATCGAGACCGATTGGCACGACCACCTCGCGCGCCTCGACGCCAACGAAACGAGTGTCGAGTTGGTGTGGGGCACAAAGGACAAGGTTGGCGATCGAGAGTTCGGGCGGTCGCTCGCGAGCACCGCGAGCGGCACGACCGTGACGTTGATCGCGAACGCCAACCATCACCTCCCGATGACACACCCGGGGATCTGCCTGAACCAGCTGACCAGGGCGATCACGACACGGTGACCCGGCGGAACACCGCCACCGCACCGATCGCGAGCGCCATCAGCCAGGCGACCGCCAAGAGGAGAGCGCCGGTCTCGTCGAACGTTGGAGTGAAGGCACCGTCCATCATCACGCGAACAGCACCGTGGGCGGGTAGGTAGCGGCCCCATGTCGGAGGCGCTGCGTCAAACATCGGGTTCTGGGCCATGCCGATGTCGATGAACGGCAACAACAACAACAGATACAGGCCACCGAGCCGGCCGAACAGCGGGCCCACGATCACGCCGATCGTCGCGTACGTCAACGCCACGAGGACGTTGGCGGCGATGAAGATCGGCCAACTGGCAGCGTCGAAACTGAACGATGTCACAGCGACCGCAACCGCGGTCGCGAGCAGCGACGCCGCCGTAATCACCGCCATCCGAACGGTCAGGATCTCCCAGGTGCGATAGCTGGTGAGGGAGAGGCGACGGTCGGCCTGGGCGGAGTCCAGGATCACAAACAACCCTGCCAGCGAGGCTAGGAATCCGACCGTGATCGGCACCATGACGGCACCGTGGACGTCGGTCATCGACACGATCTGCAGGGCCCGCTGACCGCGTTCGACGAGTTCGACCGGCGTGGGATCGTCGGGCGTGACTGCGATTGAGGCGCTGATGAACGCTACGGGAAGTCCGACGATCAATACCCACATGACCGGCATCCGACGCAACTGCCGCGACGCCGCCATCAATGCCACCCCGATCCGGCGCAGCACTGGGATCTTGTGTCGTGTTGCATGCTGATGTGATCGGGTGGTGAGCGTCAGCGAGATGACAGCGACCGACATGGTGAGACCCGCCCACACCAGCGACAGACCGAGGTCACCGAGCCTGCCGGCGTGGCCCGATGCGACATCGGTCACGACCAACGTCGGAAAGTGCAACGGGAACACCCGGATGAACGGCGCCCGACCGCCCATCGCCGGCCCGAAGAACACGTCGAAGATCCAAGCGAACACCACGATCAGCGAACCGTTCATCTCGGACCGGACCAGCGCCCCGACCGTGACTCCGATTCCGGCATAGATCACTGCGAACAGCAACGTGGCGCCGATCACTCTCGGTGTGCCGGCCAGATCGGTACGTACCCGCAAAGCCAGCAGCGCACCGGCCGAGGCGAGCGCAGCCAATGCCAGTGTCGAGACGAGCCTCGACGCCACGACCCGCCCCGCACCCGCGCCAGCAGCGGCCAGGCGACGGTCGGCGTCACGCGAGGTGGAAACATGGAAGAAGCCCGCCACCCCTGCCAGCACCGCGGCCGCCCAACCGGCAGTGGCGGCCTCGACCTCCCCGAGATCGGCGACACCACCCAGAATGTCAGCAAAGTCTGCCAACGTCCCCGCCGACATGGTCACGAAGATCACCGGGACTACCAGCAAGAGCACCAGGTTGAGTGGCCGCCGTGCATACTCGGCAAGCCAACGAGAGGTCAGGCGGTACGTCATCGCTGTACCGTCTTCCCATCGATCAGGTCGTAGATGCGATCGAAGCGCTCTTCATCGGCGATGAAGTGACTGATGATCAGCAAGCTCGCGCCGCCGGCACGTCGCTGGCTGCTGAGGTCCCAGAACCGCTGGTACGTGTCCCAATCGAACCCCGCATATGGCTCGTCCAAGCACAGCAGCTCGGGGTCATGCAACATGGCGAGCGCCAGGTTCAACTTGGATCGTGTACCCCCCGATAACTCCTCGACGCGCGTACCGGCAAACCGAGCGAAATCGAGCTCGGCATACAGCGCTGTGCGCGACTCGGACAGCGCGCCAGGGTCGAGACCGTATGCAGCGCCGAACAGATCGAGGTGCTCGTCGCAGCTCAGCCGTTCATAGAGCACCGGTACCTGCGGGCAGTAGCCGAAACTCTCGGTACGGCCAACCTCTCCCGCATCGGCGACCAAGTCGCCGACCAGCACCTTCATCAGCGTGCTCTTACCCGATCCGTTCTCGCCGACCAGCCCGACGATCTCACCTGGCACCATCGTCAAATCGGCACCCTGCAACACCTGGAGTGTCCGGCGTCGTGGCCACCAACCCCGCCGATACGCCTTCCAGACACCCGACGCTGCCAATACCGACCCGATCCCCGAACCAGAAGGTCGGACCGCCCCTGGGACCTGTGTCGTCGTGCCGTTCGGCATCTCAGTAGCCATCCTCATCACTTTCCTGTCTTGTCGAAGTGCTGCGTCAGCATGTGCGGGCTCCGCCACCTTGGTGACCAGACGAGGCCGTTTCGTTCGTCTCTCATTTGAACCTCCTGGCCGTCGAGGGCCACAAGTTCAGTATCCTCCCAAATACCCCCTAGGGGTAGGGACCTAAGGCTCTGTTTCGGTCCGCGGTCCGGGCCTAGGTTCCAGGTAGGGGCCAAGAGGGTGCTCTATACCCTCTGCCCCTAGACAGCGATCCCGGAGGTTTGGTCCATGGCTGCTTCAGACGTGATTGTGATTGGAGCGGGAATCCTGCTGGCCGGCTTCTTGTGGTGGTTCTTCTTCGGGCCAAAACAGGCCCGCCGGGCCGAGGTTGTCGGCGGGATGCAGGAAATTGCGGTCACTGTGAGGGGCGGCTACACACCGAACCTGATCCGAGTCCACCAGGGCGTGCCATTGCGACTTGTGTTCGACCGACAGGAGTCGGGTGATTGCACATCGCGGGTCGTGTTCGCCGATTTCGGTGCCTCGAAGACACTGCCGGCGTTCGTCTACAACGGTGTCGGCATCCCGATCGCCGCGGGCATCCTCTACCCGCTCATCAGCGTTCAACTCAGCCCCATGATCGCCGCTGGCGCCCCCGCCTGATCGACACGACCAAACTTCTCGCACCCGGGGAAGTCATCGTCGAGGTCGGCGCCGACGAGAGTGCTCACGCGGAGCCTGATCAAGTGATCGACCAAGTCTGCGGAATGAACGTCGACCCGGCCAGCGCTGCTGCACACACCGAGCATCACGGCACCACATACCACTTCTGCTCCACGAGATGCCACGACGCCTTCACCGCCGACCCCGACCAGTACCGCTCGGGCCCCGCCACCCACGCACACCACTGACATGACTACCCAAACGGACGAGATCAAGCAAAATGAGGCAACCAGAATGCTAGAAAGTCATTCCATGGCGGGATACACCCTCTACAAAGATGACTACTCGGCACGTCTTCGACGCATCGAGGGCCAGGTCCGCGGTCTCCAACGGATGATCGACGAAGACACCTACTGCATCGACGTGCTGACTCAGGTCAGCTCGGTCGTCAAAGCCCTCCACGGCGTCGGCGTAGGACTCGTCGACGAACACCTCCGTCACTGCGTCCGCGAGGCCGCAGACAGAAGCGAGGAAGAAGGCGACGCCAAGTTCAGCGAGGCGCGCGAAGCCATCGCCAGACTCCTACGCTCCTAAACCCGGACCCACGCGAGCCGCTCACAGTCAGCACTACGCCTGGCTCCGAGGGTGCCGGTAGAAACTGATCCGAGGGGAGCCCGCCCGACCGTCAGCCCGGAGCAGCTCCCCGGCTCCGAATCCGGATACCGGCATACGCCGACAGCGTTGCGGCGAGGACAATCATGCCGAGTCGCACCGCTCCGATCGAGAGCACGAAGTCGTAGAATCCTGTCTGCAGCCGTGTCCCTGCATTGATGACTCGGTCGGTGCGAACGTCACCGCCGTAGACGCGGATTTCGTGGACGCCGTACCAGACGGCATAGGCGCCCGATAGAACCAACAATCCGCCTGCAATCTGAGTTGCGACTCGCGAGAATTCGCGGGTCCACCGTGCAATAGCTCCCTGAGCGAGCGCCGACGACACGCTCAGGGCCAAAATCACGGTGCCCATCCCGGCTGCGTACGCGACAAATGTGATCAGTCCGCCGACGAGTGAGCGATCGAGCGCGAAGCCGGTCACGGCAAGGAAGGTGCCCAGCGTGCATGACAACGAGACGAAGGCGTACGACATCCCGAACCCGATCATCCCGAGCGCGTCACCGTTGACTGGCCCCTGTGGGCTGCGCAGCGGTAGGCGGATTCGACGACCGACCAATCCGGCGATGCCGATCACGATCATCGAGACACCGATCAAGATCGTGACCCATGGCATCCGGTCCCGCAGCGCCGACGACGTCGCGTTGAACAGGGATCCGATCGATACGAACACGGCTGCGAAACCGACCGACACAGCCGCCGATACACCGACAGCCCGAACGATGCGCCGATCCCCCGGACGACTCACCTCGTCGCCTGCGACGAATGCACTCACATACGCTGGCAACAGGGCGAATCCACAGGGATTCACAGTCGCCACCATGCCGGCGGTGAAGGCCAGTGCCAGTGGAGCATCGATCATCCTTGGCGAACCTCCGTCAGATCTCCTACGATCTGTCGTAGTGTACGGCTGCTCTTCCACCCAAACCACATCGCGACCCCCGGCCACACGAGTTAGGCGACGGATGCGGGTACGCGGTTCGATCTGCGACGGCACGAACGCTTGGATACGGCCAGTCGTCCGAACGATGACGGCAGCTGCCGTGACGGCCGGGCTCGTCGCCGCGTGCGGCGGAGCCGGCAGCCCCGAGCACAGCGCCGCGTCTCAAGACGGCAGCGCGCTGTACGCAAGCAGTTGCGCATCCTGCCATGGTTCCGATCTGCGTGGCACCGACGAAGGTCCTTCCCACTTGTCGATCGTGTACGAACCGAACCATCACGGTGACGACTCCTTCCGCTCGGCGATCCGCAACGGCGCTGGGCAACACCACTGGAACTTCGGCGACATGGAACCGATCGACGGCCTAGACGACACCGAGATCGACGCCATCATCGCCTTCGTGCGCAGCGAGCAGGAACGGGAAGGTTTCGAGTCCTACCCTCCGTGATCATCGACCACGGACGGCCTAGTCCTGCCTGCCCCGGTGTTTCCGGGATCAGTCAAGGATACTACGACAGTTTGTAGGAGATCGCCAGGTTTGCGCCGAAGACTCCGCCACGTCACACAGCCCGCATCGGATGAACGACGAACGGTCGTGCTCACAAGTCAGGTCGGGATGGCCCCTTGGACCCACACCGGGGTTCCCATCGGAACGATGCCTGTCTCCCAGATCCAGTCCATGGCGGGGACGCTGACGCGCACGCATCCGGCGTCAGGGTCGAACGACGGACTTGGGGCCCTGCACTCTCGGGTCGCTCGACAGGGCGAGCACCACGACGCCCGCAACGATTGCTGCGTCGGCCAAGTTGAACGTTGGCAGTGAGTTCGAGGCGATCCAGTCGACTACGGCGTGATCCGGAAATCCGGGGCGATGCCGAAAGCGGTCGACCAGGTTCCCCATGGCTCCGCCGAGCAACAACGCCCAGCCGATGGCGATCGAACGGGAGGTGGTTCTGGTGACCGACGAGATCGCGATCGTTGCAATGATCGTCGCCGCGGCAAACATCACCCAGATCGGCACCGGCATGCCGAGGAGCGCGCCACGGTTCGCCATCAGCCGGAACCGGAACGGGCCGGGGGGGTCAGTCGGGCCCCGCAGTAACCGGTTGACGGCGAGGCTCTTGGTGAGCTGATCAGCGACGAGGACAAGCAACGATGCGGAGACGGCAACCGGGATGACTCGGGGCAGACGCCGCCGAGGATCGGTCTGAGAGGTGGCTTCGTGCATGTCGCAAGATCGAGGCAGTCAGCTCGGGGCAAGTCCGTCCGCGATGGGACGGACACGCCGTGCTCGGGTTCGGTGGGCCACCGTCAGTTGCTTGCTGCTCATACGTGCCTGTCGTGCTCGAGAGCCCCCTGGTTCGATTCGCCGCTTGTCTCGGTGCGAAGAGGACGCTGTGTCGATGCGACGTTGTCCCGCGCCCCCATCGAGGACATCACGGGGGACGAAATCGTGCACGTGGCCAAGGTCAGCAGGCGACACCACCACCGCCGACTGGTCACCGCCGTTACCACACGAGGACACGACGACCGCGAAACCTACGACCAAGACCAGACCTCGAAATCGTTGAGAAGGCCGAGTCGAACGACGTCGGGTAACTCGATCGAAAGCGGGCAACATCAGACTCCTTCCGCACAGTCAACGACGACACACTGTCGTAGTACACTACCGATTGACGACGCTATCGCCTCGCGAACGTGCACTCGACCTTGCGGTCAACTCGTCGGCCGCCCGCCGCCAGTGTGCCAATCGGCGATCTCGCCCAACTGCCGCGACCCCCGATGCCTCAAACCCGTCATCGTTCTGTAATATCTACGACATGTTGTCGGAGATAGGCGCGCGTCACCGCCCTGCCGTGCTGGCGCTGGCGTTGGCGCTGGCGATCATGCTGGCCAGCGTCGGATCGATGCCGCCCGAACACGCCTCCGCCGAGCACACCGGAGCTGAGGCAGAACGCGCCGCTGGCGAGATCCTCGATGCTCGCGACCGAGCAAATGCCGCCGCCGAGGCGATGTTCGATGCGGAATCGCGCTTGGACACCCTGACGGTTGAACTCACTGCTGCTGAGCAGCGGCTCGGTGAGCTCGAGCGCGAGGTGTCCGTGTTGCGGTCTGGCCTGGCCGACGCGGCAGTTCGTCAGTTCGTCGGGGCAGGCCAGGCGCCACTCATGTTGTTCAGTGACGTAACGCGCAGCAACGATGGCGCGACCGCGAGGGTCTACTTGGGTGCTGCGACGGGCTCCGAGCTCATCCGAGCCGACGACTTCGACGCCGCCATCGACGAACTCGATCACGCCCGGAACGAACTCGAAGATCGACGCTCCGAGACGGTCAGAGCTGGCGAAGACTTCGCCAACCTGCAAGCGACTGCCGAAGCCGAGGTGTTGCGCCTGCAACAGGTCGAACAGGAACGCTTGCAGGACGCTGCCGTGCAGCACGAACTCGAACGACAGCGCCAAGCGCGCCTTGAACAAGAACGCAAGGAGCGCGAACAGGAACAGCAGCGCCAGGCGGCCGCAGCCGCTGCTCAACCAGCGTCGTCACCATCAAGATCGTCATCCGCGTCAGCGGGCTCATCAAACTCAGGGGGATCCTCCGGTGCATCAGCCGCGGCACCGGCACCGGCACCGGCGGCTCCGGCGCCAGCTCCTCCGGCAAACGCGGGATCCGGAATGGCATGCCCGGTCGCCGGCCCGCGGGGGTTCTCCGACACCTGGGGCGATCCACGTTCCGGCGGGCGGCGACACGAAGGTGTCGACATGATGTCCCCAGGCGGCACACCGCTCGTCGCTGTGGAGTCTGGCTCAGCCCGGTTCAAGGCGAACAAGCTCGGCGGGAACGCAGTCTGGCTTCAGGGTTCGAGCGGGACGCGTTACTACTACGCCCACCTCAGCGCCTGGGAGGGTTCCAGCCGCTCGGTGTCGAAGGGCGAAGTGATCGGCTACGTCGGAGCAACCGGCAACACGAGCGCAAACCACCTTCATTTCGAGGTGCACCCGGGTGGCGGAGTGGCCGTCAACCCCTACCCGTACGTCAGATCGGCGTGCTGAGCATGATGCCTTGATTGCTCAGGGAAGTTGTTTGCCGCGGAGTGGGTTCCGTTACTACGAATCGTAGTTTGTTCTGGGGCGCAACCGGAGACCATCGATACCGATCATGACGCGACAACACGACAGCCACGATCACAACCCCAACCTTCAAGCTGTCTACACGAGGCGGCGATTTCTGGTGGGCAGCGCCGTCGCTGCCGTGCCTCTCGGCGCCTGGTGGACGCTCGGGCGACCGAGCGGAGCGAGCACGGACAACCTGCAGACCGGCCCAAGCGGCCAGCCGTCGACCACCTCACCTGGCGCCGCGCCGGTGAACGACTCGAACCTGGATCCACGCGCACAACCCGTCACGCCCGGCTCGATCTCCGGGGAAGTTGCGACGCCCACACTCGATCATGATCTGATCGCCGGCAATGTCGATCCCAAGGTCGGGCTCCTCCAACAGCGACTGACCGACCTTGCTTTCGACCCAGGACCGGTCGATGACTACTTTGGTGAGGCCACCCTCCGGTCGGTATGGGCGTTCGAGAAATTGGTGATTGGCACCGCCCGCGAGGAGGCGACCGGGGTCGTCACGCCGGAGCTCTGGGACCGTCTCCATGGTCCAGTGACAGTCACGCCGAGGCGCACCCCCGGCGGAACACATCTCGAGGTGTACCTGCCCGAGCAGGTCGCCGCGCTGTTCGCCAATGGACAGGTTCGCTTAATCACCCACGTGTCGAGCGGTGCCGGCGTCGAGTGGTGCGATGAGGTCACGATCGACGAAGACGATGGATCCCAGACCACGAAAGGCATCTGCGGGCTCTCGATCACACCAGGCGGCGTCTACCATTTCGAACGCAAAGTTGAGGGCTGGCGCAACGCCAAGCTGGGCCGCTTGTACAAGCCGATCTACTTCAACTACGGCATCGCCGTCCACGGCGCCAGCAAGGTCCCCAACTACCCAGCCTCGCGAGGATGCGTGCGGTTTCCGATGCACATCGCCGAGTACTTCCAAGCACTCGTCGAGCTCGGTGACGCGGTATACGTGTTCGACGGCGTCGAGGAGCCCGAACACTACGGAGCTCAACCGATGAGATTCGACTGGCCCGACCCGAACTACACCACCACAACATCGTCCACATCGACCACGACCACAACATCGACGACAACAACAACCACCACCGCCCCGCACCCACCAACCACGCCCGCAACCACAACAACCTCGAGCACGACGACGTCGACCTCAGGTCCGACAACGACCGTTGGCGCGGAAGCGGGCTGACCTTCGCCGATCGATTCGATCGGCGAGCCGAGAAACGAGGGTCCCTCGTTCAGCGCAAGATGATGCGCCGTCCGAATGCAGGTGCGAATTCTTGCGCCGATACGCTGCAGGCGGTCTCGACCAACGGATATGGGTTCACTGGGCGATCACCGGCGTGGGTCTCGAAATGGAGATGGTTACCGCGAGCATTTCCACTGCTCCCCACGTAGCCCACGACCTCTCCCGCCGTGACCTTCCGACTCGAACCTTCCCAGCTGTCGAGGTGGGCGTAGAAGAACCGCTCGCCGCTCGATGTCACGAGCCAGATCGAGTTGCCTCCGAGATTGCTGCGCTTGAACTCGGCCTCGCCATCGCTCACGGCGACGACAGGCGTCCCACGGTCAGCCGCCACGTCGACGCCCTGATGACGGCGGCCACCCGACCGGGCATCGCCCCAACTGTCGACAAAATCGCTACCCCCGGGGACCGGGCATGCGTCCAGCGCCTCCACGCCAGTGGACGATGACGTCTGCTCGACCGTGTGAGCACTGGCTGGATTCGGGACAGCGACTACGAAGCCGGTGGCGATCAGAAGCGAGAGCGCGCCCAGACCAAGACATGACGATAAAGACATCTCGCAATGTTACGGATTGATGACGATTAGATGTCGGACTCGTGACGGATGTCACGAGTCCGTCAGAGCGGGCCTTCAGTCGGGACAGAGCGACACGAGCAAACCAAACACATGGTGGGCCTGAATCGCCGCCGTCAGCATCACGACCACGACACCAACCTGCATCGTGGTAGACCACCACCGCTGGTGCGACAGAGCCGGTGGGCGAAGCAGAGCGTCAACCCTTGCTGCAACACCGAGGTCGTTGTATGCCGCCGCCAATGGGGGCGTGTCAACCTGAGCGAGCGCAACCCGGGCGAGCGTGCGCGCAGCGAGCCGGCGGTCACATCCGAGAGCCACCACAGCGGACTCATCCGCCCATCGTTCGAGAGCGAACCTGAGTCTGCTGCGCACCGGCGCGACCAGCGGGAACACAGCGACTGCCAAGTCGGCCAACAACAGATGACGATCGTGACGGTTGTTGGCATGACCGCGCTCGTGAGCCATCACGATCGCGAACTCCTCAGGATCGAGCGCCCCGATGAGGCCGCTCGACACCGCCACGCGACGCCCCGCTCCGGGCAGCGAGTAGGCGAACAACGCATCGCTCTCGACCACCTCAGGATCGCCAGGATCTGAACGATGGAACCGGTGCCAGACCAGCCACACACGTACAAAGCGTACGATTCCGGCGGTGAGCAGAACTGACGCCGTGCCGCCCACCCACGGATTGATCGCAGCATGGAAGCCGACGACGTCTCGACACCAGTCCAGCCCGCCATCGAGCAACGGCTGATGAGCGACAAAGCCAAGTGACAACACGACCAGCGTCGGCAACGCCGCCAGCGTGGCCCCAACAATCGCGGCCGTCAACAGGACTGCCGCGATGTCGGGCCGAAGCCGACGATGAACAGCTGCCGTCACGAGCGCGGCGATGAGAGCCAACACGAGCGGGAGTAACACCGCGACGTTCACCCGATGTCATCCTCCAGCACGCTCCGCAATGCTGCGATATCCCGCTTGTTCAGTCCGCCGACGAACCCAACCAATGCCCCAGCACGATCTTTCGTCACTGACAACTCGGCACTCATTCGCTTGGCGATGAGTTCGGACTCACTCACCGTCGCGGTGTACGCAAAGGCCCGACCGCGAGCCGACCTATTCGTCAGACCCTTGTCATGAAGGCGGGCCAGAATGGTCATCACAGTCGTGTAGGCCAAGTCGACGTCCAACTGTTCGCGCACCTCTCCGGGGGTCTGGGGCCCGTCAGAGCGCCACAACACCTTCAGTACGTCCCGTTCCAATGCTCCATCGGGTCGACGACCCATTCAGCTCTCCTTGTTCGATCAACCCGCCGCCTACGGCGTCGGCATCCTCACGTGCGACCACTCTACGACACTCCGTAGCATCTCCCATGCATTGCGATAGTGTGTCGAACTCATGTCGGTTCCATCGCTTTCATTGGCGCGCTCCCACCGCATCGCCGTTGTACTCCTGGCCGCCACCATCATCGGCGGCTGGTCCAGCGTGGCATCTGCGCACACCGATTTCGAGTCCTCGGATCCTGCCGATCAACAGAGTGTCGAGGGGCCGCTCGGCACGGTGACGGTGTCCTTCACGAACCCGGCCGTCCCTTCCGGTGAGGGGTTCCAGCTGCTCGACCCGTCGGGGGTCGTTCTGACACCGACGTCTATCGACCCAACCGATGGGACCGCGTTCGTCCTGCGATTCGACCCACCGCTCGGCGCCGGGACCTATGGAGTGCGATGGAAGGTGCAGGCCGGTGACGCCCACCCCATCGAAGGTGGCTTCCAGTTCGACGTCACCGAGCCGACACCTCCCACCACGACTGCACCGGCCGGTGCGGCTCCGGTGGTCTCGACGACCGCACCGCCGATCGGGATCGCGGCCGCCGACCAATCACTTGGCGCGACGTCTTCGAGCTCGATCGACGAGTTCTTGGCGAGCGATTCGTCGAGCGACGACGCGGTACCCGTGGGCCGTGCCGGTCGGGCGCTGACGTTCACCGGCACGGTCTTCGGTCTGGGCGCGCTCGCCGCGCTCGTGTGGGTGATACGCGGCCGCCGCGACGAGCTGCGCAGCGTGATCGCATGGGTCCGTCTCGCCGGACTCGCGATCGCCGCTGGGGGCATCGTCGAACTCGCAGGGCTGCAGGCCGCGCAATCAGTGGGTATTGGCGAACTCGTCGACACCAAAGCAGGTCTGGCGGCCTTGCTCAAAGTCGCCGGCGGAGCCGCCGTGTGGTTCGGTTTCCACGCTCGAGCCGGCACCATAATCGCTCCGCAACACTCGTTGTCTGCCGCGGTCGCCCCCGACCTCCGGCGATATGCCCACTCGGTCACTACGAACGAGTCGCCCAACGAGCATCGGTGGTCGCCGTCGGCATCGGCGGGTCTTGGGTTGGCCGGCTACGCGATCGTGCTCGTGTCCTATTGGTTCGATGGCCACACCGTCAGCAAGGGGCCGTGGGCAATACACTCTCTGCTCAACCTGGTACACGTCGGCGCAGCGGCGGTGTGGGGCGGCGGGGTGTTCGCCATGACAACCGTGGCCTGGCTGCGGCGGCGACGTTCGGAGCGAGCGGGCATGGCAGCGATGGTGATCCGTTTCTCGTCCCTCGCCACGGTCTCGCTGACTGCGGTGATCGCCGCCGGCGTCGCGATGACCGTCCTGATCCTCGACACACCCGGAGACCTCGTGGGCACCGACTGGGGGCGAATTCTGATCCTCAAGACCCTCGCCGTCGCCGTCGCCGCAGGGCTCGGCGCCTACAACCATTTCCACCTGCGTCCCGCCCTCGAGGCCGCGCCCGACGACCCGACGCTCGCCCGGGAGCTGCGCACCACCCTCACGATCGAGTCCGCCGTCTTTGTCGTCGTCGTGATGCTCACCGCCTGGCTCGTCGCCGCCGCCACCTGACGAGCGTGCACGCTCAGTTGACCGTCCGTCCATCGGGGTCCACCAACTGACCCACCTGAAGGACCGACCATCAGTGCGTCTCCCCCTCCTTCAGCTTCGCGATCGAGGGTACGAGACGTTCCAGAATCCGCCGGTCAGCGGGCCAGGCATCGAGCAGTGCTTGTGGTGGAATCCGGCGAGCCGCGTAGCGCAATGCGAGCGCGACGACCACGATGTCGTCGAGCGCTCCGATCACGGGCAGGAACTCGGGGATCAGATCGATCGGTGACAGCACCCAGAGTCCGGCGAATCCGACGACGATACGAACCCGGTGCGGCACGCGGGGGTCGGTGCGCAGCCTGTGGGCCGTGGTGACGCACGCCGGGAGCACGCTCAAAAGATCTTTGGCCGACCCTGTCGGGAGCCGTCGTGCGAGCACGATCATCACACCCCATGTGCCCGCGATCACGACGATCGCCACCAGCATCAATCGCAACATCATCTCGCCACGAACCGTACCCGCCTCCCGACTCGGGCAACGGTTACGGATCGACCTTCAACCGGGGAGCTCACCTCGGACGCGGAACGTCGTTCGCCCGGCCGAGAAGTGGTGCCGCCAGCTCGACAATGCCATCGTCCGCGTGAACCATCGTCCCCCGGAGAAGCAGTTCGATTGCCAAGCGATTTCAGTTTCCGTCACGTGTTCACCCAACATCAGCCAAGCATCACACGAGTCGTGTGGCCGTGGACGAGGGCCGTTTGACCCTACCGGGGTCAGACACGATCTGAGATACTTGCGCGTACAAGTATTTATTGTGAAGGAGACAAATGCGCCAAATCATCAGCATTTTCACGGTCGCCGCCCTTGCGGTAGCGGTCTCAGCATGCGGAGGCGGCGACGATTCGTCCTCGTCGCCAGCCGACAACACAGGCGGTGGCGTCACCGTCCCGACGACGCAGCCAGCACCCCTGACCACCGACGCCAACGGAGCGGTCGTCGTCGACATCGACGCCGGCGACTACTTCTTCGACAGTTCAGTAACCACCTTCAAAGTCGGCGTGCCGTACCACATCGTCGTGCACAACACCGGACTCGAAGAACACGAGTTCATGATCGTGGAGCCGATTCCGGCCGGTGAGATGTCGATGGAGATGATGGACGGCATGGCCGTAGCCCACATCGAAGAAGACGACCTCCAAGTCGATCAGACAACCGCATTGGACGTGACGTTCACCGAGCCGACGGCAGCGGGCACGCTCGAGCTGGCATGCCACATCGACGACCACTACGAGGAGGGCATGCTATTGCCGATTGTCGTCACGGCGTAGCCCGAAGGTGAGTGCCCGGAACGTCGCGGTGAGCCCCTCGATCTCAGCGCGCGGTGACCGGCACTCGAGCGAACCTGACGACACACCTCCGACCTCGGTCGACGTGCCGTACCACCCACGCCGGGCGGGCAGGCCCACCCGGCCGCGGTCATCCCGGCCTCGGTCAACGCCCGTTCTCGACTATCGAGCGTTCAACTGTCGCTGCTCCGCAAACCGGGTTGGAGGATGTGGCAGATTGCGCCAGCCGTGCAGTCTGCGGGGTCGAGGCTCTCGCTCCGTTCGACAAGTGTGATGAGTTCGCCCCGAAGGACGCCGAGTTCGTTGATCCGCACTTCGACTTCACGCAGTTTCGACTCGAGCAGTTCCGACACGTGGTCGCAGGGGGCGTATCCTTCGGCTCGGACATCGAGCACGCTCCCGATCTCCGCCAAGGTCAGCCCGGCACCCTGGGCTCGACGAATGAAGGCCACCCGTTCCACCGATGCTTGGTCATAGGACCGGTACCCGTTCGGGGCGCGGCGCGGCTCGGGCATCAGTCGACGTTTCTCGTAGAACCGGATCGTTTGTGTCGGAACGCCGCACTCGCCAGCAAGATCGCCGATCCTCATGTATCCAACATACCCCTTGACCTTGTACCGTAGATCAAGGTTTACGATCGGGCCATGGACGTGACACTGCTCTACTTCGATGACTGTCCGAACTGGCGTATCGCCGACGGTCACCTCCGCACACTGGCCGCCGAGAATCCCGACATCGTCCTGACCCACCGACTGGTGGAGACCATCGAAGCTGCCGAAGCCACCAGGTTCCGAGGTTCGCCCAGCATCATCGTCAATGGCGCCGACCCATTCGCTGATGCCGACGACCCAGTAGGGCTGTCGTGTCGTGTTTACCGGACACCGGACGGACCAGCCGGTTCACCAACGATCGACCAACTCCGCCAGGTCCTCGCCCGCGGCTGACCGGGGCATATGTGCGGCCAGGGACACCCGATAACCACGCTCGATAACCCGAGCCAGCGTTACGAGACACCGCACGGGAACCTACCCCAGTGCGATGTACGGTATTCGCGGCGACCGGACGGCCTCAGACACATCCGGGATCCGGCATTCGGAGCACCGCTGACCGCCCCAAGCTCCGCCACCTGCCCGGCAGCCCATAGCGAATGCGCCGTTCACAGGCGCGATTACAACGACGCATAACGACTCAGGGGATGTCCGATTTCCGCTAACACAAAATTTCTGTGCACCTCCGGTGCACGGAATCACGCTTCGACACCTACGAACAAATGGTGATATGGCCTTTGAGCTGGTCTTTTATCGTGCCCGGGACGGGATTTGAACCCGTACTCCACTTTCGTGGAAGGGGGGTTTAAGCCCCCCGTGTCTGCCAATTCCACCACCCGGGCCTGCGTTCAAGCTAGCGGGGAACGGGCGCCAGCTGAGATCGAAACGATACGCGAACTCACCCGTCGACGGCGCATCGCCCTGTTGTCGACACCGGCGGCAGGCGACCGCTCATGCGACGCGTGGGATCGAGCCAGAAGCATCGCCGTAGCTGTTTGTGGTAACGCCGCACACCGACCACAGCTCGGAGCGCAACCGATCGGACTCGGGCGGGGCCAAGCGATTCGCCGCCACGACGCCTTCGATCATGTCGGCCAGCACCGCCACCCACGGACGCCCTCGCAGCCGCACCGAGATGGTCGCCCCGTCGCCGCGGCGGCGGATGGTGCGGTCGACGCCGACCAGCCGGGGTGGGCACCGAAAGCTGGGCCCGATCAGCCCACGCCGGCGCGCCTCACGGGTGAGTGTGCGTGCGGCGGAGGCGAAATCGACCGTGCTGGCCGACGTGATCGGTTGTGACATACCCCCATTGTGAACAGGGGCTGTAACAGTGCCCACCAGGAGTTACCAAACGTGCCTGGCACGTTTGGTAACTCCTGGTGGTGGTGCGCCGGGTGGGTAGGGTCGCTGGCGATGGCTGACATCGAGTCGACCCCCGCTCTCTCCCCACTCCAGAACAAGACGCTCGGGCTGTTGCGGCGTGCCCCGGATCCGGTCGTGTTCGACACGGCGTTCATCGCTTCGCTGCGGGCCGACATCATTGAGGCCTTCGAGCAGTTCCACGAACGGCTCGGCGACGAGACGATTTTCATCAGCAAGCATCGCCTCTCCAGCGTGCTCGGGTGCGAGGTGCAACACCTGCTCGACGACAACTTCGAATGGTCACCGGCCGTCGCCGGCGGACAGGTCGCTCACCGGGCGGTTCAGCTGATGGTCAACTGGCGTGGCGATCCGGCGCCGGCAGATGTGATCGACGAGGCGCTCGCCCGTTTGGCCAACGAGGACACCAGCATCGGTGACTGGATCGCCGGGCTCAGCGAGGCCGACCTAGCGGATCTGCGCGGGTTCGCGGTCGACAAGCTGATCAAGTTCCAAGAATGTTTCCCGCCGCTCGATCGGCGCGCCGCCCCCACGGTCGAGTCCAGCGTGCGCTGGCCACTCGAGGGGCCGATCGTGCTGTCGGGCAAGGTCGACCTCACGCTCGGCCGACCCGCCGGCGCCGAAAGCCGCAAGGTGCTGATCGATCTGAAGACCGGCTGGGTGTCGCCCAGGCATCGGGAAGACCTGCGCTTTTACGCCCTCGTGGAAACACTGCGAACCCAGATTCCGCCCCGCAAGCTCGCCTCGTTCTACCTCGACGCCGGCGAACCGGTGGTGGAAGACGTCAACGAGCGGGTGCTGCTGACCGCCTCGCGGCGAATGCTCGACGGAGTCAACGCCGAGATCGAGCTGCGGATCGAGGGCCGCGAACCGGTCAAACGCCCAGGCACCTCGTGCCGCTGGTGCCCGCTCCAGCCCGAATGCGCCGAAGGCCAGAGCTACCTAGCCGACCGCGAAGCCGGACGCGACTGACCGGGCGCGATCGCGCCGCTCCCGGTTCGACTACGGAGTCGGGTACGAGTTGGTGCAACCGGAGACGATCACGCCGCGATTCACGGGGACGGCGTCGGCGTTGTTGGCCTGGGCGAAGACGCACTCCGCCGAGCCGTCCAACACGGGGCCAGCCATACCGGGCTGGTTCGTGTAGCCCCACGAGTTGACCGAGATGATCGGCCCGGAGCCGGTCGTTTCGTCCATCGGTTGCACCCACGGGCCGCCCGACGACCCGCCCGACAGCCCACAGCTCGGCAGCCACCAGTTGACGTTGGGTGTCTCGACCTGCATCGGTTCAGCGCAATACATGAAGTTCGGATCTTTGGAGTAGCTGTAGCCGAGGGCGTCGGTCACATCTGGGACAGTGGCCGTGCCGAACCCGATCGGCAGCCCGGTGACCTCCGCTTCCAGCAAGGCATCGCCGGGTCCGCTGTGTGCACCCATGTTGGGAACCACGTAGTAGGCGTAGTCCCATTCGACGTTGGCTGGGAAGGTACGGGTAGTCCAATTCTCGTCGACCACACCGTGCGAGGGCAGGTAGCAGCCACTCGGGTCGTTGCCACAGTTCCAGTCGGTGCCGGCACCGGTCGTGCCCGCCTGATCGGGGATGAAGTACACGTTCTGGGCGAACATCTTGGCGACGTCGTCGTACACGCAGTGGGCTGCGGTCAGGATGACCGAAGCATCCGTGTTCGTGTTCTGCACGGCGGTACCCGAGCACACATAGGCAACCCAGCCCGTGATCCGCTTGCCGCGGACCTGTGGCATCTCGAACAGGATCCGCCCCGCCGCCTTCTGGATGTAGCCACCCGCGACCCATTCCGAGTTGGTGACGACTCCACCGCCGCCGCCACCACCACCGCCACCGCTACCGCCGCCGCTCGTCGTGTCGACCATGAACGTGCCCCCTGACGTGGCGGTGTTGCCGCCGCGCCCGGCATTGTCCTTGGCGATGAACTCATAGGTCCAAGGGCCGTTGGAGAAGCCCGTGAGTTCGGTGCCGTATGTATCGGTGCTGAGCTCGCCGATGCTGAAGGTCTGGGTGAGCCCGCCGTCAGGCCCGACCACCAAGGACACGGACTTGATGCCGGAGTCGTCGGTGATGGTGGCCGAGAATGAGACCGTGCCACCCTGGGTCAAGTCGCTCGTAGGCTGCAGGAGAACGATTTTGGGCGGCGTCGAGTCGGAACTCGAGCCGGGCTTGGCGCGGGCCACGGGAGTACCGGTACTCACCTGCTCGAGCCGTGCCCGAACGGTATGGCCGTACGGCGTCAGCGAGCCGTCGGAGCGCTTGAGGTAGCCGAGGCCTCGCTGGTCGATCACGAGGTCGCGGGGTTGGGCCGAGGCGACTCGTTCAGGCGTCCAGTAGGCGGCGACGTCGGCCGGAGGGTTGGCGTCGGACGGCTTGACCGCTGAGGCCGCTGAGGAGACCACCACCGCCGACGCCGCGAGGGCGGTCACGACGAGCAGACGGGATGCAGTAATGCGCATCGCATGAACCTAATCCATTGTCGCGTCAGCTCGTCGTCAAGTTTCGAGTCGCGATGACGCCCGCAGTGCTCGCGGCGACGCTGAAAGCGGTCAGAAATCAGGAGTCAGAAATCAGGAGTCAGGGGTCATCAGGGCGACCGGGATACCGAGCCCGGCACCGGATCGGAACGTGGCGATTCGACGGCCTGGTTGCACCGCTGTCCTGGCGGCGCCGAGTGAATCGCTGCCCTGGGCCTCGATCACTGCGTCGAGGTCGGCAACGTTGACGACCAGGCCCCACAGGCTGACGCGGTCGAGCCCATCTTGCTCGACGATCTCGATGATGCAGCCGCGATCGGCGAACCGGTGGAATGCTTGTCGGACGTTTGCAGTCTCGCGGATTCGGCGGCATTCGAGCCCGAGCGTTTTGGCAACGGCCTCGGAGGTTCGCTCGAGCGAATCGGTCATGATCACGATGTGATCGAGCTCGAAGGCCCCGTTCGGGTGACCGATCGGCGGAGCGGCGGCGCCGCCAGACAACGGGATCCCCTCGACGTCGAGCGGCATCGGGTCGGGTCGTTCCCATCCGTCGACGACGAGGCCGAGTAGGCCGGATCGCTCGCCCACCAGTTCGAGCGCCCCGTTGACGAACG